>NZ_SDMK01000004.1:300000-428543 GCF_004123295.1 Silvibacterium dinghuense
CTCTCCAGCTCTGCGCCCTTGCCTTTGCTGCCGCGGCGCGCGGGCAGCAGCCCGCGCCCCTGCCCGACGTCCCCACGTTGATGAGCCAGGTCGAAGCACGCCAGCGCCAGATGGATGAGACGCGCGAAAACTACACCTATCGCGAGATCACCATCACCCGCACCCTCAACAAGGACGGCTCGATCAAGAAGACCGAGACCGAGGAGAACGAGGTCTTCTACGTCCACGCCCACCGCATCGACCGCCTCGTGCGCAAGGACGGCAAGGATCTCTCACCGGGCGAAGCCAAGAAGGAGCAGGACCGCGTCATGAAGGACGTCGAGAAGGCCGAGAACACGCCGCCCGGCCAGCCCATCAACGGCGACAACATCTCCGTCACCCGCCTGCTCGAGATCATGCAGGTCTCCAACCCGCGCCGCGAGCTGCTCGACAACCGTCCGACCATCCGCTTCGACTTCACCGGCAACCCGCACGCCAAAACCCACGGCCGCGCCGAAGATGCCTCAAAGAAGCTCGCCGGAACCCTCTGGGTTGACGAGCAGGATCGCCAGGTCCGCCGCCTCGAAGCCCACTTCGACGACAACTTCCACATGGGCTTCGGCCTCTTTTCCATCGGCAAGGGCAGCAGCTTCGTCTTCGACCAGAAGCTGGTCAATCCCGGGGCAAAGGAGCAGGGCCTGTGGCTGCCCACCGACGGCCAGGCGCACCTCGTCGCTCACGCCATCGGCTTCCTCGGCTACCGCGCCGACGTCTCCTTCTCCGACGATCACTATCAACGATTCCACGCCGAAGCCCAGCAGGTGAAGTAGGGCTCAGGGCTCAGGGCTCAGGGCTCAGGGCTCAGGGCTCAGGGCTCAGATAGATCGTAAAATCCGGGTGCCCATCCATGACAGTTGTTCGTCATGGGTGGGTCTCCGAAGAACCCATGTTTCCCAAACCTATTTCTTCCATTTGTCATCCGGAGCGAGCAAAGCGAGTCGAGGGACCTGCGGTTCTCTTCCCATTCCGCACAAATCCGGGTGCCCCACATCTCGTTCTGTTCGAGATGTGGGTTCGCAGAATGCCGGCATCACGAAGGTCCGCTCCCTCCCGCCCAAGCAAGCTTGGACGGGGCACCCCTTTTCGTCCCCACCGTAAAGAACCCCAAGTCGCGACCAAAGGGAGCGCCACGCGAAGCGATTCGCCCGGACGGCCAGTCCTCGCGACCAAAGGGAGCGCCACGCGAAGCAAAAGGCCGCGCGGGTAGCGCCGCGACCAAAGGGAGCGGAGGCGCGAAGCGCAATCGCCCGGACGGCCAGTCCCGCAACTACACCCTACCCCCTACCCCCTATCCCCTTCTTAAAGATCTCCCGCGCCAGCGCGGCGAAGGCCAGCACGATCGGCCGCTTCTCCGTATCGCGATAGGCCAGCTCCAGGCTTGTGCTGTGATGCTTCTCGCGCAGGCGCAGACACACCGTGTTCGCTACGCGCAGCCGCTCCACGCACGCCGGCGCGATCGTCACGCCCAGCCCCGCGCCCACCAGGCTCAGGATCGTCAGCCACTGCGGCGCTTCCTGCACCACATTCGGCAGATAACCGTGCGCCTCGCAGAGAGCTACCGTGCGCCGCCACGCCACGTCGCCATACGAGCGCGAGAAGAGCACGAACGGCTCATCCCGCAGGCTGCGCGGCGAGATGGATTTCTGCTCTGCGAGCCGATGCCGCTTCGCCACCGCGGCCACAAACGGCTCCGTGAACACCGGCTCGATGTGCAGCTCCTCGACCGGCCCCGCATCGCGCAGAAAACCCACGTCCACCGTGCCGTTGCGCAATTCCTGCACCAGCCCCGAGGTCGAGAACTCACGCAGTTGCAGATCCACTTCCGGATAGAGCCTGCGATAGCGGCCCAGCATGCGCGGCAGCGCCGTCAGCATGCCCGATCCGATAAAGCCCACGCGCAGCACACCCGCCTCGCCGCGCCCGATGCGCAGCGCCGCCGTGCAGTCGTCGCCGATCTTGCGCAGCGTCTGGCGGCTGCGCTCCAGCAGCTCTTCACCCGCGGCCGTCAGCCGCACCTCGCGCGAGGTGCGCAGGAAGAGCGTGCAGCCCAGCATCTCCTCGAGGCGGCGAATCTGCTGCGAGAGCGGAGGCTGCGCGATGTGCAGACGCTGCGCGGCGCGGCCGAAGTGCAACTCCTCCGCCACGGCAACAAAATAGCGCAGATGGCGCAATTCAATCGAAGAAAGATCCATATCGAAAACGTCTCAATCCTTCCCAACAGGATATTGGACATGCGTACTCCATCATCCTAGATTGAAACCATGAAGACGGAATGCATGTACCCCGAATCGAATACCGCCTCGCACTCCGAACAGGCGGACCCATCGCTCGTCTTCCGCACCTTTCAGCCTGGTGACGAGCAGCCCTTCAAGCATCTCAACGAGGCCTGGATCAGCCGCCTCTTCGTCCTCGAAGACGCCGACCACAAGGTTCTCGACCATCCCCGCGAAGCCATTCTCGAGAGAGGCGGCGAGATCTGCGTCGCCGAACTCGACGGCGAAGTCGTCGGCTGCTGCGCGCTGATTCCCATCGGAGAAAACGAGTACGAGCTGGCCAAGATGACCGTCAGCGAATCGGCGCGCGGACGCGGCCTGGGACGGAAGCTGCTCGCCTACACGATTGCGCAGGGACGCCGCATGGGCGCGCGCAGGCTCTATCTCGAATCGAGCCACCATGTCGCCGACGCCGTGCATCTCTACGAGCAGCTCGGCTTCCGCCACCTGCCGCCGCCGGCCGTCCCCTCGCCCTACGCCCGCGCGAATATCTTCATGGAGCTGCTGTTTTAAAGAGATAGGCATGGTCGCCCATGCAAGCCTGAAGCTGGCTTGTGTGGGGCGGGATGAACCTTCGTGACGCGCTCCTCCTGCGAACCCATGTCTCAGAAGCGAGACATGGGGCACCCGCTTTCCCGTTCTGGAATGCCTTTGCGGAACTTTGCGTGCTTTGCGTCCTGGCGCGAACGGGATGCGTGCAGACGCACGACTCCCTCTGTGCTCTCTGTGTCCTCGGTGGTGAATCGCCTTTGTTCCGCTCCACTCAAGCCAACTTCAGGCTTGCATGGGCCACCCGTCTTTTCTCTCTCCTGGCTTCCTTCCAAGTTCTTCGGAGACCCACCCATGACGAAAAACGCTCATGGGTGGGCACCAGGCAAGATCGCGACCAGCGGTAGCGCCACGCGAAGCAAAAGGCCGCGCGGGTAGCGCCGACCAACGGGAGCGGAGGCCGAAGGCGATTCGCCCTGCGCGAAGCAGGATTACTGGGGCTGCGCGTCGCCCTGCGGCGGAGGCGGAGGGCCGCCGCCGTTGTGCATCCGCTGCATGCGCGCGGCTTCCTCGGCTTCATACTTCTGCTTCTGCTGGTCGTTCAGCGCGGCTTCGATCTTCGTCTTCGAGTCGTCGCGGATGGACTTCATCTTCGCCATCCGGTCTTCGCGCGAGAGCGACTGATCGCCGCGCACCGCTTCCATCTGCTGCTGCTGGGCCACAAGAATCGGCTTGATCTGCGCCTGCTGATCCGAGGTCAACTCCAGGCTCTTGGTCATGTGCTTCAGCTGCTCATCGGGGTTCATCATGCCGCGATGCATGCCGCCCGGTGGTGGTCCCCCGTCCTGCCCCGGTGCTGGACCATCCGGCGGCATATCCTGTGCATAAGCGGCGCCGCCGATACAGCCCAGTGCAAGCAGGCCGGCGAGTACGAGTTTCGGAAGTGGGTGACGCATGGCGTGTTCCTCCAATGTTGCTCTGAACCCGGGCAGCCGGAAATCCGTTGCCCGTGTCTTTTGAGTCAGACGGCAATCCCCGCACCCGGGACGCTGCCACCACGGAAATTCGCATTTCCAGCACAAACCCATTCACCACAGAGGACACAGAGAGCACAGAGGGTTCCATACTCTGCCAAACATCCCTGTTCAGCGCAAAGACCGCAAAGACTCTTCAGAAGAACGACCCGGGTGCCCCACGTCTCGCTTCTGAGACGTGGGTTCGCAGGATAAACGCGTCACGAAGAGTTGTACCGTCCCACCCAAGCGGAGCTTGGATGGGGCACCCGTTTCCGATCCACCCCACAGATCCCAAAGCGCGACCAGCGGGAGCGGGAGGCCGAAGGCGATCCGCCCTGCGCGAAGCAGCCGAAGGCGAAAGGCCGCGCGGGTAGCGCCGCGCAGCAGCGGCCAGTCCTCAGTGCCTGTCCCACTGCGGAGGCATGATCACCTGCGGCGACCGCAGCCCGCAGGTCAGCAGGTGCGGCTCCGTTTCGCCCGGCGCGGGCAGGTAAGCGTAAGCAAAGACAGCACGATACTCATGCTCGCCGGGATTGTTGCACTTCTCGCACGAGGGCCGGTAGGCCAGCGCCGGATTATCCTCCTCGCGCGCCACCCACTCCTGGCTGCCATGCGCCGGCACGGTCAGATACTTCGCATTCTCCGGAGCCTTCGCCGGCCGGTAGGCAAAGAGCGGCCCGCGCTCGTCGATCGCGTTCACCAGCGCGCCGCCCGACCCGCTCGAGGCGCGCCACAGCCAGCGGCTCCCGACCTTCGCATACCAGTGCGCGCTGGTCGGCGCCGGCTCGGCCAGCACAATCGGCTCCGCGGTGCCGTTCTCCAGATGAAACAGAAACCCCGTCCCCTCACCCGGCTTCGACGGCGCCAGATAGCTGGCGGTCAAAACGATCTGTTTCCCGCAGAGAGGAACCGTCAGCCCCGCATGGCGGCCTCCTCCGTCCGCAACCGGCGCGGCAGCAGCAAAGGAGATCGTCGCACCGCCCAGCAGGGCGGCCGCAGGCAGAAGAACACGCAGAAGTCGCAGGCTCACGCTTCAGAGTAGATGATTCGAGCGCAAGTACCCGCAGAAAGACACGAAGGGGTATGCCTTCCGATACTCGGCAACCGAATTCATCGGATATAGAGTGTAGTTGTCTGTTTTATTCGTATAAAAACCTATTCTTTTTCTTCTGGAGCGCCCCGATGCACCGTTCTCTTACCCGTACCCTCACCCTGTTCGGCATCCTGGCCGCCGCAGCCTCCGCGCTGCACGCGCAGGATAGCTTCCTCGACCACTGGCAGGCGCGCGTCAACAGCACCCAGGCCGAGCAGCCGCACTGGGTCACGCCGCTGGTCACCGTCACCCCGCGCCTCGAGCAGGAGTTCCGCACCGACTTCGTGCGCCAGGTCACGCCCACCCATCTCGACACCTGGAACTATGGCAACGGCAAGGGCCTCGAACTCATTCCCACCCGCCACATCGAGCTCATCTTCAACGTTCCGCCCTACATCCAGCACAACAGCCCCAGCATCAAGACCAAGGACGGCTTCGGCGACGTCAGCTTCCTGCTCAAGTACCGCTTCCTGGCCTCGAACGAGGAGAAGCACAACTACATCCTCACCGCCTTCGTCGGCGGCTCCCTCCCCACCGGCAGCTACTCCAACGGGTCCACGGACGCCAGCGTCTCGCCCACCCTCGCCGCCGGCAAGGGCATCGGCAAATTCGATATCCAGTCCACCATCGGCACCACGCTGCCCGTCGCCAACGGCGAAAAGATCGGCCGCCCCGTGCTCTGGAACAACGCCCTGCAGTGGAAGGCCAACCCGCACTGGTGGCCCGAGGTCGAGTTCAACTCCACCTGGTATCACGCCGGGGACAACGACGGAAAAATGCAGAACTTCGTCACCCCCGGCATCGTCGGCCGCTTCCCGCTGCATCACCGCATCGGCCTGACCATGGGCGCGGGCATGCAGATCGCCACCTCGAGCTTCCACTCCTACGACCACGGCCTCGTCTTCACCGCCAGAATGCCCTTCTAGCTGCTCCGCGGTGACTGGCCGTCACGGCTTTTCGCCTTCGGCCCCCGCTCCCTTCGGCCGCGATCTTTTGATCTGGGAACCCATGTCTCAGAATCGAGACATGGGGCACCCTTGATTTTCTCTTCAGAAGATTCTTTGCGTGCTTTGCGTCTTTGCGGTGAAAACGAACAGGGGTGCCCCGTCCAAGCTTTGCCTGGGCGGGAGGTACGGAACCCTCTGTGCTCTCTGTGTCCTCTGTGGTGAATGACTTTTGTGCCGCCCCACTCAAGCCAACAGAAGGCTTGAATGGGCCACCCGGCAAGCTCGCGACCAAAGGGAGCGGAGGCCGAAGGCGAAAAGCCGCGCGGGTAGCGCCCCGCAGCAGTTTTGTTTTGGGCGAAAGGCGGTTAGCCTTTAGCCTGAGCAGCAGCCAGAAGCCGAAGGAGCCCAGCGCAAGCGGATGAGCCACCCCAGCCCCCACCCTCCCCAAAGGTCCTCGCGACCAGCCAGCAGCCGTTTCTACCCGGTCCTCCACCGGACGGCGGCGGTCGGCGCCCTTAGCCTTCTGATCCTCTCCGGATGCCACTCCCAGCAGCAGGCACCCAGGGAGAAGCTCTCGCTCCGCCAGCTGCTCCACCGCAAGCGGGATAAGAAGTTCGCGACCAAGCCGGCCGAGGGCCAGCCGCTGCCGGCCACCCTCGACGCCGGCGCCATCGCCGCGCAGCTGCACACCATCGCCGACGCGGGCCGGCTCAGCAGCCTCCGCTACCCGGATTTTCGCGACTACCAGCAGCACGTCGAACGCGCCTACGGCCTGACGAACTTCACGCCCATGTGGCTGGTCAACGGCGCACCCTCGCCGCAGGCCCTCGGCCTCATCGCGGCCATCGGCGATATCCAGAAGAAGGGCCTCGACCCCGAGGAGTACGACGCCTCGCGCTGGCCCGCGCGCCTCGCCGCACTCAAAGCCCATCCCACCCCGCAGGCCATCGCCGACTTCGATGCGGCGATGACCGTCAGCACCATGCGCCTCATCTCCGACCTGCACATCGGCCGCGTCGCTCCGGCGCACTTCAACTTCGGCATCGACATCGAAGCCAAGAAGTACGATCTGCCCGAGCTGCTCACCACCAAGGTGATCCACGCGGCCAGCATCAAGGATGTGCTCGAAGGCGTCGAGCCCGACTTCGACGGCTACCAGCGCACTGAAACCGCGCTCGTCCACTATGAGGACCTGGCCGCACAGGGCGACGGAGCCAAAGTCCCCGGCACAGCCAGGCCCCTTTCCGCCGGCGATGCATACACCGGCTCGGCTCAGCTCGCCGACCGCCTGCATCTGCTCGGCGATCTACCCGAATCAGCAACAGCCGTAAGCCCAACCGTCTACGATGCCTCGCTTGTCGATGCCGTGAAGCACTTCCAGGCCCGCCACGGGATCGAGGCGTCCGGCAAGCTCGGCAAGGAGACCGTCGACGCCCTCAACGTGCCGCTCGCCGCCCGCGTCGTCCAGCTCGAAGACGCGCTCGAGCGCTGGCGCTGGCTCCCGCCCGACTTCGACGAGCCGCCGATCGTCGTTAACATCCCCGAGTTCGTCCTCCGCGCCTTCGGACCCAATGACGCGGATCACGCCCAGCAGGTGGCGCTGCAGATGAACGTCGTCGTCGGCAAGGCCGTACGCACGCAGACGCCGGTCTTCGCCAAGAGCATGCGGTACATCGTCTTCCGGCCCTACTGGAACGTGCCTCCCAGCATCGTGCACAAGGAGATCATCCCCTCCATCCTGAAGAACCGGAATTACATCGACCAGAAGGGCTTCGAGATCACCGACAGCAAGGGCACCGTGGTCAGCAGCGGCGCGGTCAGCGACGCCACGCTGGCCGGCCTCAAGGCGGGCCGCCTGATGGTGCGCCAGAAGCCCGGTCCAAAAAACTCGCTCGGCCTCATCAAGTTCATCTTCCCCAACGAGGACAACGTCTACCTGCACTCCACGCCCGCACAGCAGCTCTTCGGCGAGACCCGCCGCGACTTCAGCCACGGCTGCGTGCGCGTCTCCCAGCCGGCCGAGCTGGCCGCCTACCTGCTGCGCAACCAGCTACAGCCCGGCCAGCAGCAGAACTGGACCCTCGATGCGGTCAAAGACGCCATGCAGTCCGGTCCGGACAACAAAACCGTGCTGCTCGCCAAACCCATTCCGGTGCTGATCCTCTACGTCACCGCCGTCGTCGAAGACGACAACTCGGTCCACTTCTTCGCCGACATCTACGGCCACGACAAGGAGCTCAACGACGTGCTCGCCAAAGGCACGCCCTACCCCTCCGAGAGCATCAAAACCGTGCACGCCACCACCACGGCCGCACCGTAATTCCATGCACATGTGAAGTGATTTCGCGCATGGGGGTCTCACACATGTCCAAAAGAACAGAACGGTGGCCCATTCAAGCCCGAAGCTGGCTTGAGTGGGGCGGCACAAAAGCCATTCACCACAGAGGACACAGAGAGCACAGAGGGATTCGCACCACCGCCGGGTGCCCCACATCTCGATTCTGAGATGTGGGAGAGCAGGAGGAAGGCGTCGCGAAGATTTGTACCGTCCCACCCAAGCGGAGCTTGGATGGGGCACCCGTTTCCAATCCACCCCACAGATTCCAAATCGCGACCAACGGGAGCGGAGGCGCGAAGCGCAATCGCCCGTGACGGGCAGTCACCGCGACCAAAGGGAGCGGAGGCCGAAGGCAATTCGCCCTGCGCGAAGCAGCCGAAGGCGAGTCACCCTGCGCGCAGCAGCTTTATCGGTACTGCCAGTGGCGCACCGGTCCCACATCCACGTGCACGAAGTTCGAGACCGGATAGTAGCCCACGCCGCCGCGGGCCATGGACAGCGCTGCGTTGCGGACTTCCGTCGTAGGCACGCCGGGCACGCGGATATCGATGGCCTTGGCCTCCATGTGCTGGCTGTGCTCGGCCACGCCGCCGCCGTGCGTGCGGAGATAGTTGTTGCTCCACGGCGTGCGATAGCCGCAGACAATATCGATCTCGCCGTTCGGATCGTGCAGCTTCGCCAGCAGGTCGTGCAGCAGGTCGAACTCCTTCACGTCATAGTCCTTCACGTCGCCGGTGCGGTGATCGCGGAGAAAGTGATCGAGCTGCGCGACCGCAGCGGGCAGATACGCATTGCCGATGCGATAGACCACGTCCAGATGCTCACCGGTGTGCAGGTGATACAGGCGCAGGCGATAAACCTCACCCGCCGAAGCAGAGACAGAAACAGGACTCGGCGATACATCGGCCGGACGCGCCGGCAGCGCGACCAAAAGCACGGCCACTACGGCAAAAACGATGCGGCGAAAGCTCATCAAAAGGGCACCCTGATCCAGAGATTGGAGCCGGTATCTCCTCGCGCAGCCTCATCCCGGTCGAACTCACGGAAGGGCAGACAGAACCCGGCTATGCGCACCGGATGAAATCACGAAACGGAACGCATTTCCATTATATCGAGAACGGAAATCCGAATACCCCAATCGCCATTGAAATCCCCCAAACCCTGTCATCCCGACCGAAGCGAAGCCGGAAGGGCGAGCGCAGTGGAGGGACCTGCGGTTCCCTCTATAGCTCACCCATGCCCAATCGCGGCCCAAGAGAGCAGGGGGCAAAGGCGATTCGGCCTGCGCGCAGCAAAAAGCCCGGCTTGCGCCGGGCTTTTCATTTGTAACCATAACAGTGACGTTATGCCGAAACCGGCTGCCGGGTGCCCCACGTCTCGATGTTGAGACGTGGGTTCGCAGAACAAAGGATCGCGACCCAAGGGAGCGCCACGCGAAGCGAAAGGCCTGGACGGCCAGTCCCGCCCTGAGCGCAGCAGTTAGGCCGTAACCGGCTGCTCCGTGCTTACATTCACCGGCGTGAGCCAGCCGTAGCGGTCCGGACGCAGGCCGTTCGCAATCCCGAAGAACTCCTCCGAGAGCTGCTTGGTGATCGGCCCGATGTTGCCATCGGCCACCTGAATGCGGTCCACCGAGCGGATCGGCGTCACTTCAGCCGCAGTGCCGGTAAAGAAGACCTCGTCGGCAAGATAGAGCAGCTCACGCGGCATGGCCTGCTCCACCACCGGAATACCGAAGTGGCGCGCCAGCGTCAGGATTGAGTCGCGCGTAATACCGGCCAGCACCGAGTTCGCCAGCGGCGTGGTGTACAGCACGCCGTTGCGCACGATGAACAGGTTCTCGCCCGAGCCTTCGGAGAGATAGCCGTTCACATCCAGCGCGATGCCTTCCATGTAGCCGTTCACATCGGCTTCCATGCGGATCAGCTGCGAGTTCATGTAATTGCCGCCGGCCTTGGCCAGCGAGGGCATGGTGTTCGGCGCCAGGCGGTTCCACGACGAGACGCAGACATCGGCAGCCTCGGCGTTCACATACTTGCCCCACGGGAAGTTCGCCATGTACACCTCGACCGGCGAGTGCTTCGGGTTCACACCGATCTCACCATAGCCGCGGAAGGCGATGGGACGGATGTAGCACGGCGCAACACCGTTGGCCTCGATCAGGTCGACGACCGCGGTCGAAAGCTGGTCAAGCGAATACGGCAGCGGCATGCGGTATACCTTCGCCGAGTCGATCAGGCGCTGCATGTGCTCCGGCAGGCGGAAAACCGCTGCGCCCTGGGGCTGTCCATAGCAGCGGATGCCCTCGAATACCGACGAGCCATAGTGGACCACGTGGCTCATAACGTGGATGTTGGCTTTCTCCCAGGGGATGAGGTTGCCGTTGTGCCAGATCTTGCTGGTGGGCTGAATAGGCATGCGCGCTCGTGCTCCTTTTTCCTTAACAGGAAATTATATCCGCTGGGACTGGCCGCTGCTTCGCGCAGGGGACTGCGCGTCCGGCGAATCGCTTCGCGTGGCGCTCCCTTTGGTCGCGGGACTGGCCGTCCGGGCGAATTGCCTTCGGCACCCGCTCCCGCTGGTCGCGATTCAGGTTCTACGCGGTGGAGACGGAAACGGGTGCCCCATCCAAGCTCCGCTTGGGTGGGACGGCGTGAACCTTCGTGACGCGTTCATCCTGCGAACCCATGTCTCAGAAGCGAGACATGGGGCACCCACTTTCCCGTTCTGGAATGCCTTTGCGAAACTTTGCGTTCTTTGCGTCCTGGCGCGAAAGGGATGCGCGCAGACGCACAAATCCCTCTGTGCTCTCTGTGTCCTCTGTGGTGAATCGCCTTTGTTGCCGCCCCACTCAAGCCAACAGAAGGCTTGCATGGGCCACCAGGCAAGATCGCGACCAGCGGGAGCGCCACGCGAAGCAAAAGGCCGCGCGGGTAGCGCCGACCAAAGGGAGCGGGGGCCGAAGGCGAAAGGCCTGGACGGCCAGTCCCGCGCAGCAGTTAAAGGCTGGCGGCCAGCAGGCCGGGGAGCTGCCGTGCGTTGCGGGGAAAGATGCCGTCGCCCGCGAGCCCGCTGGTATGCAGCGCCGCATCGGCCAGATAGCCCACAAACTGCCTGGGATCGCGGCGTTTGATCGCCACCGCGGTAGCCACTGCCGACTCCACGGCCGTGGCCGACGGAACATCCAGCAGCACCACCGCATGCCGATGCTCCTGCCAGTGCTCAATCGATGCGGCAAAGCCCTGCACGCAATCCACAACCAGCCCCTGTGCGCCAAGATGCGCGCAGATCGGCTCCATCGTATGCAGGTTTTCGCCGGCCAGCAGAATCGCGCCCGAAATCGCGCCCCGAAGCGCAGGCGATTCTGAGGTTTCCAGCATTTCTTCCTCAGGTAGGGATTCGTTCGTCAAGAGAGGTCTTCCTGCTTTCCCGTGGCCTGCCTCCGCTGCAGCCTGTCCGGCAAGGCCGGAAACCCGAAACGCGGCGACAACGAGCAGCACCACGGAACAGAGAGTGGCAACTCGCATGCCATCCTCTACGAATCCATTAATTCATTGATTTTAAATAGCTTAAATCAGAAGCAAAGCAGGCAACCTTTCTCCACAGGGAAAGCTTTTCACACCGCCCGGAAGTTTTGCTGCTTCGCGCAGGGGGACTGGCCGTCCAGGCCTTTCGCCTTCGGCCCCCGCTCCCGTTGGTCGCGATTTTGCCTGGGCCACCGTCGGAAGGTTTGTACCTCCCACCCAAGCAGAGCTTGGATGGGGCACCCTATTTCCCCTTCACTGCATAATTCCCAATGTCTCCAGAGCGCGACCAAACCCGGGTGCCCCATGTCTCGATTCTGAGACATGGGTTCCCAGAACAAAGGATCGCGACCAAGGGGAGCGCCACGCGAAGCAAAACGCCGCGCGGTTAGCGCCGCGCAGCAGCGGCCAGTCCGGTACACTGGCGAGACCATGGCACATCTTCCGGCGATCCTGCTGACGTTTTTCGGTCCCGCCAGTGCGGCCATGCATGAGCTGCGTTCGACCTACGTGCAGTTCTCCGTGTTGGCGCTGAGTTCGATCTTCTTCCTGGTCGATCCCTTTGCCGCCATGCCGACCTTTCTCTCCATCACCGCCGGCATGGACAAGCAGCGGCGCAAGGCCATCGCGCGCAAGGGCTGCATCACCTGCTTCATCGTGCTTTCGTCCTTTGCGCTGGCCGGCCAGCTCATCTTCAAGATGTTCGGCATCACGCTGCCGGCCTTTGAAATTGCCGGCGGCCTCATCCTGCTACTCATCGGCATCGACATGCTCGAGGCCAAGCGCTCGCCCACGCAGGAGTCCTCCGGCGAAACCGAGGAGGCCAGCCACAAGGAAGACGCGGGCATCGTGCCGCTGGGCATCCCCATGCTGGCCGGCCCGGGCGCGATCTCCAGCGTCATGGTGCTCGTCGCGCAGGCTCCATCCCGATGGCAGATGTTCGCCATCCTCGGCGCCATCGCCGTCACCGCGACCGCCAGCTACGCCATCCTGAGCGGAGCCGACCGCGTGCGCAGCGTACTCGGCGAAACCGGCATCCGCATCCTGGTCCGCATCATGGGCCTGCTGCTCGTCGCGCTGGCCATGCAGTTCTTCGTCAACGGATTGACCGACCTCGGCGTGATCCCCGGCAAGGGATAAGAAAAGGGTGTAGGGGTTAGGGTGTAGGGTGTAGTTTTCGTACCCGGCATGAAATCCGGGCGGGTTGGCTTGTGTGGGGAGACGAGAGAAGGGCTCGGCTTGAAGGTCTGTGTGAGACCCACCCATGACGGAAAACCTGTCATGGGTGGGGCACCCGGGGTTCTACCCCCTACCCCCTAAACCCTATCCCCCATTCACTTCCCCGCCTCCACGTGCGCAGCGATCTCGACTGCCACATTCTCTTCCTGGCCGGCGAACATCGTTCGCAGCCGGTCGGCGACGCGGCGATGCCACTGCGCGCGCCGCGAAGCAGGCAGGCGCGTATACAGCACCTCGCGATAGAGCGCATGCGTAAAGACATAAAAGGCCGACTGGCCTCCACCGGGAAGCTCGTCGTAACCGGCGATGCTGACCAGCTTCACCCGCCGCACCAGCTCCGCAAAGCTCTCTTCCACCTCTTCGAGCGCCAGTCCCAGCGCTGCCGAAACGGCCCATGCCGGGAAGATCGTGCCCGCGACGCTGCCCGCCTCCAGCAGGTGGCGATCTTCCTCCGAAAGCTTCTCCAGCTGGAACTCGATCAACCCGGCAAGACCCTCCGGCACGCCCAGCTCAATCTCGCCCAGAGGAACGCGCAGGCTCAGCTCCGCGCCCTCGAGGCGAAAGAGATTCTGCCCCTTGAGATGATCGAGCACCGCGGTCATGAAGAGCGCATTGCCGGCCGAGTGCTGATGGACGAGGCTGGTCAGCCCCGGCGGCAGCGTCTCGGCGCCAAGCTGGCGGCGCAGGTAGGCACGCACCGATTCCTTATCGAGCGGGCCCAGGCGCACCTCCTGGATACGGCTGCCCGCCGCGCCGCGCGTGTTGGTGAGCAGGTCCTGCTCCATCTGCCGCAGCGGGTGCCTGGCATCGATATCGGTGCGCCGGTAGCTGACCACCAGCAGCAATCGCGCCCGCGAGCGGCGGCGGGCCAGCGCGCCGATCAGGTCGAGCGAAGCGCGGTCGGCCCAGTGAATGTCTTCGAAGATCAGCAGCAACGGACGCGTCGCGGCGAGCGTCTCAAAGGCCTCGCAGAGGCTGGTCACCGACGCGCTGCCGTCGCGCACCGCGGCCTGCAGCGCGGGACGCACCTTCGCCTCATCCACGGAGCACATCTCGCTCACCGCTTCGTGAACCGGGTAGAGCGCCTCCTTGCCGGCAAAGCCCTCGATGGCCTGGCCGCGCGCCACGCGCAGGCCGTCGTCCGTGCCCTGCGCGGCGCAGAAGGCATCCAGCAGCGCCGTCTTCCCGATGCCTGGCTCCCCGGTAAGGATGAGGGTGCTCCGCTCGCCGCTCTTCACCCGCTTGAGGTGTTCGGCCAGCAGCCGCAGCTCGGCATCGCGGCCCACGAGCCCGCCCGATGCGACCGCCGTCTCCTCGGCCTCGGTCACCGCGGCCAGAAAGCGATAGCCGCGCTTGGGCACGGTCTGGATGAAGCGCGGGCAGGCCGGGTCGTCGCCCAGCAGCTTGCGCAGCTCGAGAATGTACGTGCGCAGCACCTGCGGCTGCACATAGGTCTCCGGCCACAGCGCCTCGAGCATCTCGTCGTGCGTGACAAGGCACTGCGGATGTTCCACCAGGTAGCGCAGCACGGCAAACGGGCGCGGCGTCAGCGCGAGCATCTCCTCGCCGCGCCACACACACTCGTTCCGGGCATCCAGGCGGAATTCAGCAAACTTCAGCATGCGTTGAAGGGACTCCTGATCCCCCGTTTCAGTTAGCACGTCCCTGGCCGTATATGGCCACGTTCAGACATGCACCCATATCCGCGTCCCGCGCGGCTCCGGCACAACCGCCTGCCCCGCACTCTCGCCATGCGCCGCCGAGCAGCGTCCGCAACTGGACACTACTGTCCGTCTCCACTGTCCATCTCCGGGGTGTATCGCCGCAAACGACTGCCCCTTGTTGGCATTCTGATGTTCCAGGTTCGGCCCGCTCTTCATTTTCGGTCAAAGCAGGATACGCAACCACCCGCTGCCCCGTTCCGAGCCGGAATCGAACGAATCTCCGGGAGTACCTGAAAAGTAGGGGGTGTATCCACCCGGAGCGACGCAGTCAATGCCTGGCCAGGCCGTATCCACATAGAGAAGCATTGAAAATAAAAAACTTACCACCGCATGGTCATCCCGACATCCACAGACCTGTCATCCCGCTATTCCAATACGGCTCTATGTGGACACGATCTAACTCTCGGCCGTCACCAATATCGCCGACGCGGCAGGCAGCGTCAGCACGGCGCGTCTTCCGCGAACCGGCAGAACCTCCGGAGCCGAAGGCTCCCAGCCGCCGTCGCCGCTTACCGCCGCTCCGCCCAGCGTCATGCCATCGGTTGCCGCCAGCGACGGCCCGGTAAGATACAACGCATTCAGCCCGCTCGACTTGCGCCCAAGATCGAGATCGATCTCCACCGCATCCGTCGATTTGTTGAAAAGCACCACCTTGACCGCGCCGTCCTCGCCGCGCAGCCCGTACGCGGAAACCAGCGGGCTCTCCGGCTCCAGCTTCGTCTCGATCAGCTCGCCCGCGCCGGCCTGCGCAAAGAGCAGCATGCCGTAGTAGCCGGGACGGACCGAAAACCCCTTTTCCCGCGTGCCGGCAATCGGCGTGTACCAGCCATAGCCGCCGCCGTGGAAGTTGATCCCCACCCCGCCCGTCGCCGCCACCTGATACATCAGCTCGGCCGTCCACAGCGCCGCGGCGAAGGTATTGCTCACGCCCTCCTTGCCGCCCGAGTAGCAGGAGTTCGTCTCCGACAGCCGGAAGGGCACACCCGTCTCCTTGCGCGCCTGCTGCGCCGTAGCCAGCTCGGCCTGGAGCTTGGAGTTCGGCCCCAGCAGCCGGTCAATGGTCATCGAGGGATCGGTCGGCGGACCCTCGGCGTAATAATGCTCGGTCAGCAGGACCAGGTCCTTCTGGAACGCCCGCGCGAAGGGCAGCATCCAGTCGGTGCGGTATGCCGTATCCGGCCCGGCAAACCGAGCCTCCGGCAGCCGCTTGCGGAGAACGTCGAAATACTTCTGCCACTCGGCGGCAAACTCCGGCTCACCGTAATCCGGCTTGCGCAAACCATTCTGGTGAAAGATATCGGCCTCGTTGCCGATCTGGAATGCGATCACCCGCTTCCCACAGCTCTTCCACACATACTCGGCCTCGTCCGCCGCAACCTCCGGCGTCCCCGTGGCGAGATTCAGACCATAAATCAGCCCCCAGCCCGTCGCCTCCAGAAAGCCGTGCAGGTTGTCGATGGCCTGCGGCGTGATTGCCGTCAGCCGCGGCAGCTTCTTCCCCGTATCCGGACCCACCGGAGCCGAGGCAGCATCCGTCGCAGCTTGGCCGTCGGCCTTCCAGTGCGAGTTCTCGCTGGTATTCCCGCCGATGCGCAGCACGCCGGACTGTCTTCCGTCCGCCCCGCCCAGGCGCCGAAAGAGCCCGACCAGCGCCTTGTTGTCCGCGGAAAAGAACTCCGGATCGCCAAGCTGCGCGCTCTCATAGCTGAGCCCGGTGAAATCCCGGCCGATCGTACCGGCAGAGCGGTCCGGAGAGAGGCTGAGGCGCACATTGCCCGGAGCGCTTGTCCGTCCATTCCCCGGAGCGGCAAAAAGCGAAGGAGAAACAGCCGTGGCGGCGGAAACAGAGAGCGAAAGGCGGAGGAAGTCCCGGCGGCGCATAGCAGCATTTCAACACAAGAGAGGATAGGGTGTAGGGGATAGGGTGTAGTCGCCGGGTGCCCCACGTCTCGCTTCTGAGACGTGGGAGAGCAGGAGGAAGGCGTCACGAAGAGTTGTACCGTCCCACCCAAGCGGAGCTTGGATGGGGCACCCGTTTCCGATCCACCCCACAGATCCCAAATCGCGACCAAAGGGAGCGGAGGCCGAAGGCGATTCGCCCTGCGCGTAGCAGCCTCAGGCGATAGGAATCAGCAGCTCTGTCTTCAGCTCGGCCTCGGGTGTCGTCCGCGGATCGTTGAGGTAGTTTT
The DNA here is from genome assembly GCF_004123295.1 of Silvibacterium dinghuense. Classification (NCBI taxonomy): domain Bacteria; kingdom Pseudomonadati; phylum Acidobacteriota; class Terriglobia; order Terriglobales; family Acidobacteriaceae; genus Silvibacterium; species Silvibacterium dinghuense. The sequence continues at coordinate 316,872 of NZ_SDMK01000004.1, forward strand.
CGACGCAGAACTCCGGGCGCAGCGCGGTCTGCTTCTCCCCCAGTGTTTTAAAGGCAAAATCGAAGGCCTGCCCGATCTGCGTGTACGAGCCGGTCAGCACAAAGCGCGCGTAGCGTCCGGCAGGCACCAGCCGATACTTCATCGCGCCGGGAAGCCCCGTGGGCTCCATGGTCAGCGACACGCCTGCCTGGTAGATCATCGCCTCATCGCCGGACTTCTCCTTGTCCATGCCGCTGAGTCCGAGAAATTCGAGTATCGCCGGCGGCTCAATGCCCGGAAGCAACGGCGGCAGCGCCTTCCACAGCGGCGCGGCGGTTTCCGCGAATGGGCCGCGCGCCTCGAGAAAGACAAAGTGCGTGGCGGGACGAGACACCGCTTCAAACTCAGGCGTGAGGTTCATGCAAGTCTCCCTGCTGAAATCCGCTCCAAGCATAGACCAGAATGCGATGCGTGCGTATCGACATAGACCGCGCTGAGAAGCTGGCGTTTACCGCAGGTTTGTCATCCCTGCCGGAGCACTCTTCTGAGTTGTCATCCCGAGCGAGCAATGCGAGTCGAGGGACCTGCGGTTTCTCCTGCTTCCGCTATCGCAGAAGCTGCACCCTGCCCCTGACACCCTGCCTGTAAGATGTGGGCACCATGCAACGACGTGCTTTCCTTCGTAACGCGGCCGGCAGCCTCGGCGCTGCTGCCCTTCTTCCTGCCGCGCGCGCCCTCGCACTCGACAGCACGTCGAGCCCGGTACGCCTCAATCCGGTACACCTCAATCAGGCCGGCTACTCGACCGGGCGCGCCAAATACGCGACCGTCAACGCACAGGCCGCGCAGTTCACCATCCGTCCCGCAGCCGGAGGAGCCTCCGCTTTTCAGGCAGCCTTGAGCGAAGCGCGTTCGGACGCCGCCTCCGGCGACACCATTCGTATTGCCGACTTTTCCGGCTTCTCCCGCGCCGGGCTCTGGAGGCTGGCGCTCGACAACGGCGAGGTCAGCCCGGCCTTCCCGATCGGGCCGCGTCCCTACCACGACGCGCTGCGGCTCACCATGCGCGCCTATTATGGTCAGCGCTGCGGCTGCAATGTGAACCTCGGCGGCGGCTATCATTACCCGGCCTGCCACCTGCGCGGCGCCTGGCATCCATCGTCGGGCAAAAGCGGCGCGGTGACCAACCACGGCGGCTGGCACGACGCGGGCGACTACGGACGCTACGTGGTGAATTCGGCCATCACCGTCGGCACGCTGCTCTGGGCCTGGGAGCTCTACACCCCGCAGCTGCGCACGCTGGCCCTCGGCATTCCCGAATCCGGCGGCAAAACTCCGGACTTCCTCGCCGAAGTGCGCTGGAACCTCAACTGGATGCTCTCCATGCAGGATGCCGACGGCGGCGTCTGGCACAAGCAGACCAGCGAGCAGTTCTGCGGCTTCGTGATGCCGCAGTCCGACACCTCGACCAGCTACGTCATCGGCACCGGCTCCACTCCCTACAAGAGCACCGGAGCGACGGTCGGCCTCGCCGCGGCGGCAGCCATCGCTGCCCGCTGCTACGGTCCCTACGACGCAGCCTTTGCCCAGCGCTGCCTGAGCGCGGCCCGCAAAGCCTGGACATGGGCCTTGTCACATCCCGCCGTGCTCTTCCGCAACCCGCCAGGAGTCTCGACCGGAGGCTACGAACAGAACGACGTCACCGACGACACGCTTTGGGCCGCGGCCGAGCTCTACCGCACCACCGGCGAATCGCAATACGAGCAGGCCTTCGGCGCAGTGGTCTCGACGCGGCTGGGAAACCTGGCCCTCACGCCTCCGGGCTGGGGCAACGTCTTCTCCATGGCCTGCTGGGCCTATGCCTACTCCGGACACAATGCCGACAGCCAGCTGACCGATGCCATCGTAAAAGCCACCGTCGAGACGGCCGATGCGCTGGTGCGGACCGCCCAGGGCAACGGCTACGGACAGACGCTCGCCGCCGCAGCCTATAACTGGGGATCGAACGGCGAAGCCGCCAACCAGTCGCTGCTGCTGCTGGTCGCCTACCAGCTGGCCTCGAACCCGGCCTACAAAGCCGCGGCGCTGGCCAACCTCGACTATCTGCTGGGACGCAACTGCTTCGGCGTTTCGTGGGTCACGCAGCTCGGCTCCAACCCCTTCCAGCATCCGCACCACCGGCCCAGCGCGGCGGACGGCCTGCCCGCGCCCTGGCCCGGCCTGCTCTCCGGCGGCCCGAACGCGCATCCCGCCGACCCCGCCGCCAACGCACTCGGCCAAAGACCGCCGATGCGCATGTGGATCGACGACCAGGGTGCATACTCCGTCAACGAGGTAGCCATCAACTGGAACGCCCCGCTGGTCTTCCTGCTGGCGGCAGTGCAGAGTTAGGTTATATCCACATAGAGATGGTCTGAAACTAAAGAACCTACCCTTATCGTTGTCATCCCGACCGGAGCGCAGCGAAGTGGAGGGACCTGCGGTTTGCGCCTGTCCGGGCAGAAACCCGCAGGTTTCTCCACTCCGCAGGACGATAAAGCTGTCCTGCTCCGGTCGAAATGACAGCCTTTTACTCTCGCTCTATGGGGATACGGCCTAGGGCTCAGGGCTGCTGCGCGCAGGGCGATCCGCCTTCGGTCTCCGCTCCCTCTGGTCGCGATCCAGGGCCCTGATACAACCCGGGTGCCCCACATCTCGTTCTGTTCGAGATGTGGGTTCGCAGGATGTCCTCGAAAGGTGAAGGTCCGTCCCCTCCCACCCAGGCGGAGCTTGGCTGGGGCACCCATGTTCGTATCCACCACACACATCCCGCGTCCCTCACTCAAGCCAAAACCGGGCTTGAATGGGCCACCGAGGCCTTTATCCGGCGCATGGTGAAGGTCTCGTCTTCCCGCCCAAGCGGAGCTTGGACGGGGCACCCATTTCCGTATCCACAGCGAAAAAGCCACACCGCGACCAGCGGGAGCGGAGGCCGAAGGCGGAAAGCCTGGACGGCCAGTCCCGCACTGTGCACAAGCAAAAACTCCCGGCTTGCGCCGGGAGTTTTTTGCAGGGTCCAGCGAAGGACCGGGGCTATTGCGCCTTGGCCGGAGCAGGCTCGGCCTGAGCCGCCGGAGCCGGAACCGCAGCCGGGGTGTTGGCCGCCACTGCGGCGCGCGAGGCGTCGGTGGCGGCAGGCTGGTTCGCGGGGTGCATGGTGTCGAGGAACTTCACCAGCGCCGTCACTTCCGAAGGCGTGAGGCTCTTGCCGTAGGCCGGCATGTTGCCGCCGCCCTGCACCACCTGGCGGATCAGCTGATCCTCGGTGAGCCGCGTGGCCACATCGTCCAGAGCCGGTCCGCGCTGTCCGCCCTCGCCACCGAGAGCGTGGCAGTTGCGGCACTGCTTGGACTGGAGAATCACCGCGCCCTGACGCTCGACCGGCGACAGGTTGTGGGTCATCTTCTCCGGCACATTCGCGCCGCTCCAGGCGTTCATGACCGGGCTCCACGGGGTGAAGGTCGCGAGGTGCGTAAACGTGCCCCACGAAACCGCCACCAGAGCGAGCACCATCACCGCAACCGGGCGGCGATGCCAGCTCTTCTCACCCTCGCCGGCCCAGAAGGGCAGCGCCAGCAGGATCGCAATGCCGACCGCCGGCACAGTGAGCAGGAACGGGGTTTCGAGCGCCGGAGGCAGGTACGAGAGCACCGCATAGAGCCAGAGGAAGAAGAAGTCCGGCTTGGGCACCGTCTGGATGATCGTCGGGTCAGGCTGGCCGGTCGGGCCGTAAGGACCGAAGATCGCCGCGCAGACCGCAACCGCCAGCAGAATCGCCGCCGAGAAGACCGCGTCCTTCCACAGGGCGCCGGGCATAAACGGCAGGCCGTCCTTGTGGGTAAGCTCGTGGTACTCCCGGATGTACGTCTTCTTGTTCACGCGGCGTCCGGGCATCGGCCACTCGTTGATGCCCAGCTTGACCACCATCCAGATATGCAGGCCGGTCAGGGCCAGCAGCAGGCCGGGGATCACGAAGACGTGCAGGGCGAAGAAGCGGGTCAGCGTCGCGCCGGCGATAATCGGCCCGCCCAGCATTAACTGGACGGCGGGCGCGCCGATGATGGGGATACGACTGGTGATCGAGGCGCCGATACCGAGGCCCCAGTACGAGTCCTGGTCGAAGCGCAGCACCTGGCCGGTGAAGGCCATCCCCAGGGTCATCAGCAGCATGATGACGCCGACCACCCAGGTCAGCTCGCGCGGGAACTTGTAGGCGCCGAACATGAACACCTGGGCCATGTGGATCAGCACCACGGCCACCATGAAGTTCGAGCCCCAGCCGTGCATGGCGCGCAGGAACCAGCCCAGCGGCAGGTCGTGGTTCAGGATCTGCAGGCTCTTCCAGGCCTCCGCGCCCGAGGGCACGTAGACCAGCGCCAGCAGGATGCCGGTGACGATCTGCAGCATGAGCAGCGTCGCCGCGGCCGAGCCGAAGACGTACCACCAGCTGGCGGTGCTCTTCGGGACCGGGTGCAGCATGGCCTCTTCGAACGGCGCCTGCAGCTGCACGCGCTGCTCGACCCAGTTGTAGGCTTCGAGCGCCTTGCCCTTGAGCGACTTGTCTGCGGGCTTGTCGTTTAGCTCTTCTGGCATGATCCGCATCCTCCCGGGGCGTTGGTGATGACCGTCAGACCGCCGTTCGCCGACTGCTCACCGGGGCTGTTGGGGCTGGCCGGGTTGGCGAGGGTCGGCATCTGGCCGGCGTCGATGTGCAGCTCGCCGCGCACCAGCTTGTAGTCGTACTCGAACAGGCCGCGCTCCGGCGGGCCCGAGGCCCGCGAGCCGTCCTGGTAGTACGCGCCGCCGTGGCAGGGGCACATGAACAGCGAGGACTGCGGGAACCAGCGCACCGGGCAGCCCAGGTGAGCGCAGTTCACGGCGAAGACCTGGAACTTCTGGCCATCGATGTTGCGCACCCAGCAGGCGACCTTCGCGGTCTCACCGTCCCAGGGACGGTTGAAGGGGTTCTCATAGGTGGCCAGCCGGGTTTCGCCGGCCGGAAACTGCGTGGCCGAACCCAGCGAGATCCAGGAGTTGTAGGCGCCCTTCTTCCGGATGGGGCCCAGGATGTAGCGCACCACGGGCACCGCCACGGCGATCCCGACGACGCCGTTCAGCAGCGCGCCGATGCCCATCAGGATCCAGCGGCGCGTGACGACCTTGGGATCGTCCTGCACGGTGTGATGTTCTGCCTCAACGAGGTCCGGCGTGTGATTGTTCTCGGTCATGATCTTCTTCTCACTACTGCTGCGGCGAGGGATAAGGCTGGCCGGGCGTCTTCACCCGGAGCGAGTTCAGGTAGGCGATCACGTCGGCCACCTGCTGATCGTTGAGCGGATAGCCTGCGACCTGCTTGCCGTGCGCCATGCCGGTCGCATCCGGCATGCCCAGGTCAGGGCGTCCGGCCACGAGGATGGTGCGCAGCGTCTGGTCGTTCACCAGCGCCAGGTAGGTCGGATCGGTCGGCGTCTTCGTCCCCTGGTGGCACTTCACGCAGGTCGACTCGTAAAGCTTCTGCCCGCTGGCCGCGTCGCCGGTTGCCGTCGAAGTGTAAGGCAGGCTCGGCCCAGAATCGCTCCCAGCCCCGAATTCACCCTTGACCCCCTTCACCAGCGCGTCCACCTGGGCATCGGTCAGCATGCCGCCGGAGGACTGGGCGAAGGCCGGCATCTGCGTGCCCGGCTCGCCGCTGGCGATGACCTTGCGCAGCGTCGCTTCATCGACCCAGTGCGCATAGGCCGGGTTGCCGATCGAGTAGGCCGCGCCGTTCTGCCCCGAGGGACCATGGCAGCCCTGGCAGTTCTGCGTGTAGAGCGTATGGAAATTGGTGATCGAGTCCGGGCGCTCGACGATCTCGACGCGCTTGGCGCCCGGCGCCTGGTCGCAGCCGGCCGCAAACGCGAGCAGGGCAGAGACCGCGAGCGCGGGGATCGTGCGTGCGGCAAAGGAAGAGGAGATCAGGCGGAGCTTCATTTACGGTCTTCTCCTGCCTGGTCGTGATCTTCATGGTGCAGGCCCGAACCTTCGAATCCCAGGCGCATCAGGATGGGCATTGACTGTTTGGTGTAGATCTTCTGCGAATGCGCAACCACCCAGCCGGCGACCACGCCGAAGGTGATCTGCGAAACCAGGAACCAGCCCCACTGAATACGGGCATCGAGCTCGGGGTTGATGACGCCCATGGTGGCGTGCACCAGGCCGGTCCAGAGCACCGGGGCCACCAGGCCGCCGAGCAGGATCGGGCGCTTCGGCAGCATGGGCAGCATGGCGCCGTAGAGCAGGCCGACCAGCAGCGAGGTGATGATGTGGATGATACCGGCCACGATCAGGCCCGACAGATGGAAGGAGGCAATGTCGGCCGTCGACGGATTGCGCCAGTTGGCCACGCCCGCGCCGCCCAGCAGGTTGATCGGATACCAGATCGAGTGCTGCGCCAGCAGACCGTAGATCAGCGCCGGAGGCACCATGGCGATGGCGCCGGCCAGGCCGCCCTTGAGGCCCGAAAGAATCGGGTAGGTCTCGATGGGCAGGTGCGCGCGGTCTTCGCTCGGCACCACGATGCGCTCGACTTCAGTACGCGTGGTGGTGACGAGTACATCTTCGACCGTCGTCTCGATGTTTTCGACGTGCTCCCGGGGCAGCACCTGGCGGAACCAGCCGATGGCTCCGGCCAGCGCCAGCACGACGCCCAGAATCGTGAGGCCCAGATTCGTGACGATGCCGGTGAAGCCCAGCGCCACGCCCAGCGCCATGATGATGGGCCAATGCGTCGGTGCCGGCAGGTGTACGTGCTCTTCGTGGCTCCCTGTGGAATGATGTTCGCTCATGTGCCTACCTGCCGATGATGTAAACCACGGTGAAGACCACGATCCAGATGGCGTCGACGAAGTGCCAGTAGAGCGCCAGGATCTGAACCTTTTCGTTGTGCTCATGCTTGAGCTTGCCGGTCAGCGCGAAGATCAGCGTGAGCGTCAGGCCGATGAGACCGAAGATCACGTGCGTCGCGTGCAGGCCGACCAGCGAATAGAAGGTCGTGCCGAAAAGGTTGGTGCTGATGGTGAGCCCGTCCTCGTGGATCAGCTTGTACCATTCCACGCCCGTGCCATAGAGAAAGTAGCTGCCGAGCGCGATCGTGATCGCCCACCACAGCGAGAAGCCCTTCATCTTGCCGTGCTCGAGCGCCCGCTCGGCCAGCATGATCGTAATCGAGCTCGAAAGCAGCGCGATCGAGTTGATGATCGGCACTTCCAGAACCGCAGGCGTCGGCCCGAACGTGGTCTTACCGATATAGAAGAGGTAAGCCAGAACGAAAATGATGAAGATCGCCGACTCGGCCACGATCAGGCAGTACATGCCGACCTTGCCCTTGGAAGGCAGCTTCCACGGCTGATCGTCAGAAATATGCGGAGTAAGAGGAATCGCGCTCATGCTTCGTACTTCCAATCGGGGTCTTCAGGATGCTTGAGGTCCCAGAGCGGACGGCGGCTGCCGACCACAGGATCGATGGCGAAGTTGTAGTCCGGCGGCGGCGACGAGGTCGTCCACTCCAGCGTCCACGCATCCCAGGGATCGGGACCCGCTTCCTCGCCCTTCCGCAGCGAAACGATCATGTTGTAGGCGAAGACCAGCGTGGCGATGCCCTGGATGATGCCTCCGATCGAAACCACCAGGTTCCACGGGCCCCAGCCGCGATCCGGCTCGTAGGTGTAGATCGAGCGCGGCATGCCCAGGATGCCGGGAACGTGCATGGTGTCGAAGGTGAGGTGGAAGCCGATGATGAACAGCCAGAAGTGCCACTTGCCGATCTTCTCGCTCAGCATCTTGCCGGTGGCCTTGGGGAACCAGTAGTACAGTCCGCCGAAGATCGCAAAAACCAGCGCGCCCACCAGCACGTAGTGGAAGTGCGCGATCACGAAGTACGAGTTATGCAGCTGCCAGTCCCACGGCGAGACCGAGAGCATGATGCCCGTCAGGCCGGCGATCAGGAACTGGAAGAGGAACGCGGTGAGGAACAGCATCGGCGTGGCGAAGCGGATCTTGCCGCCCCACATCGTCGCCAGCCAGTTGAAGATCTTGATGCCCGTCGGGATGCCGACCAGCATGGTCGACAGCGTGAAGAAGGCATTCGACACCGACGTCATGCCCACCGTGAACATGTGGTGCGCCCACACGCCCAGCGAGACGAAGGCGATACCCACCGAGGCCGCGGCCATGGCCGGGTAGCCGAAGATCGCCTTGCGCGAGAAGACCGGGATGATCTCGTTCGCAATCGCGAAGGCCGGCAGGATCAGCACGTACACCTCGGGGTGGCCGAAGATCCAGAAGAAGTGCATCCAGGCTACGGCCGAGCCGCCCGCCTGCGTGTCGAAGAAGTGGCCGCCGAGGTAGCGGTCGATGGTCAGCATGATCTGCGCGGCGGTCAGCGGCGTGATCGTGATGAGCGTCAGCGCCGAAACGACGAAGAACAGCCACACGAAGAGCGGCATGCGCATCAGCGTCATGCCCTTGCAGCGCATGCTCACCGTGGTCGCCACGATATTGATCGCCGTGCCCACCGTGCCGATACCGCTGACGATCAGCGAGATGGCCCAGTAGTCGGTAGCGTGGCCGGGCGAGAAGGCGCGCGCCGTCAGCGGCGCATACGCGAACCAGCCCACGTCCGGAGCCGAGCCCACACCGTACAGGCCGCTGCCGCCCAGGAAGCTGTAGTAGAGCAGCGTGCCGCCGAAGGCGGTGACCCAGAAGCTGAAGGCGTTCAGGCGCGGAAACGCCATGTCGCGCGCGCCGATCATCAGCGGCACCAGGTAGTTCGCAAAGCCGAAGATGATCGTCATGCCCACCAGGAACACCATCGTCGTGCCGTGCATGGTGAAGAACTGGTTGTAGGTCTGCGGGCTCAGAAAGTGGTTGTTGGGCATCGCCAGCTGGATACGGATGGCGATCGCCTCGGCGCCGCCCACCAGCAGCCAGAAGATGCCGAACACCGTATAGAGAATGCCCAGCTTCTTGTGATCCACCGTCGTGATCCAGGAATGCGCGATCTCCAGGATCGAGTGCTTGCGCGCAGCTGGAGGAGTAATGTCCAGTGCGCCTTGTATCGGAAGTGTGCTGTCTGCCATCTCGGTCTACTCGTCGCTTTCCATCGTGAAAGTTATTTCAGCGTGGCAAGGTAGGCGGTGAGCTGATCCAGCTGTTCGTCGCTGAGCTTCATCGCGGGCATCAGGGCGCCGGGCTTGATGCTGTCCGGGTCCTTGATCCACTGCCGGAGGTTCTTGGGGTTGTTCTCGATCACGCCGGAAGCCAGCGTGTCGCGGCTCGCCAGGTGGGTCAGATCCGGACCGTAACGGCCGGTCGCCGCCGTGCCTGCCACCGCGTGGCAGTTCATGCAGGCCTGCGTCTCAAACACCTGGCGGCCGGCGGCCACCGTCGGGTCCTGCACGCCGGGCTTCTGCTGATTCGCCACCCAGGCCTGGAACTGCTCGGGCGTATCCACATACACGCGCAGCAGCATCAGCGCATGCTCGGCGCCGCAGAACTGCGCGCACTGGCCCTTGTAGAGGCCGGGATAGAGCGGGTCCATCCAAAGCTCGTTCGGATGATTGGGAATCAGGTCGGTCTTGCCGGAAAGCTGCGGCACCCAGTAGCTGTGGTCCACGTCGGCCGAAAGCAGCTTGAAGTAGGTAGGCTTGGGATCGGTCTTGCTCGAGAGCGGGATGTGCAGCTCATTGGCCGTCACGATACCCAGCTGCGGATAGCGGTACTCCCACCAGAACTGGTGGCCCACCACCGTCACATCGACCGCTTCCTTGGGCTTCGGTGCGTCCTGAATGGCGAAGATCATGCGCGCCGTGGTCAGGAAGAGCACCACCACGATCAGCACCGGGATCACCGTCCAGGCCAGCTCCACCTGCGTCGAACCGTAGATCTGCGCCGGCTCGCTCTTGTCGTCGTTCTTCCCCGCGCGATAGCGGAAGCAGACAAAGGCCATCAGGCCGCCGACCACCAGGAAGATCGCGCCCGTGATCTCGAGCACGAAGTAGGACAGGCTCTGAATCTGCGCCGCCGGTGTCGATGCCGGCGCGTAAATACTAGGGGTAGCCTGCGGCCCCTCCGCAAGGGCAAGCGCGGTGCCGAAGAGCAGCAGCAGCGCAGCAACCACACCCTTCCTCAATTTCCAAAGCCGAAGCATGACAGGTCCTTTCTCCCTAATAAAGATTCCCGGAGTTGACAGGTGGACGGAAAAAGTAGAGAGTAGCGCGAAAAATTATTTTATCAGTGAATCTTTATGCTGGCCCTCAGTCTGCCATCATTGCGGCCAGTTTCCTTACCCCCGCCGCCAGTCCGGCGAGGTTCATTCCCTGCGAAAAAGCCCGTATCGACGCCCTCTTCAGCAACGGCGAAGAGAGCAATTTATATCCACGATTCACATCGCTGTAAAACCATCGCGCACCCGAAGTCGAGAGCGCGAGATCGGCGCGCAGCTTCCGCGTGCGCTCCCGGAATTCCGCATGCGCATTCACGTCCGCGGACACCTCCGTACTCAGCGCAGCAGCAACAGCTCCCGCCGCAGCCTGGCCGCTGACAATCGCAAAATAAATGCCCTCGCCGGTCAGCGGATCGACAAAGCCGCCCGCATCGCCCACCAGAAAGATGCGCTCCGAAGCCGGCTGATGTCCACCCGCGCCGAAGCCCGCATACTGGCCCATCACCTCTTCCAGCATCGCGCTTCCGCAGCGATCGTGTACATAGGCCGACAGCCGGGCGCGATCGATCTTTTCATTCCGGTCATAAGAGTAGAGACCCACATTCACGTGGTCCCCTTTCGGGAAAAACCAGCCGTACCCATCTCGCACCGGCGCAAAATCGAAAATAAGCTCATCGGCTTCGCGGCCGGAAACCGATATGCACGCCTCCAGCGCAAAGGCGCGCCAGAACCAGCGGCCTGCATCAGGATCGGTCATGCGCCGCACCTGGCTGTGCACGCCATCGGCCCCGATCAGAAAACGGGCGCAGAGCTCCTCGCCGTCCACGCGCACGCGGACGGTGTCGGCAGCCTCTTCGATCGACTCGATCGCGCGGATGCGCCGGAACTGCGCTCCCGCGGCCACGGTCTGCTCGAAGCAGAAGGCATCCAGCTCTTTGCGGACGGTCATAAAACAATAGTCTGCCCGCCGGCGGAGAACCGTGCGGTGATCGCCGTCACGTTCGATGGTAAGAGCATGGAGCCGCTGCCGGATCACCGGGTCCACGGAGTAGCGCAGCGCCTCGACCGTCTTGGTCGTGAGTCCGCCGGCACAGGCCTTAGGGCGGGGAAATTCCGCCCGGTCGAGCAGCAGCACGGCATGGCCGGCAAGGGCGAGGTCATAAGCCGCGGCGCAGCCGGCAGGGCCGGCGCCCACGATCATTGCGTCCCAAATCTTCATGAATGGCAAGGAGTCCACCTCTATTGTCGCAAATCTCCCGCACCCTTTGGTCGCGATCCGGCATGGCGGCCCATCCAAGCCCGGGTGCCCCATCTATGACAGACACGTGGTCATGGGTGGGTCTCACACCGATCCAAAAGCAAGAAAAGGAACCCCACGTCTCGATTCCGGGACACAGGAGCCACGGACCTCAGGGCGTATCCACCTATTGCTCAAGCAGGGACCTGTCATTTCGACCGGAGCAGGACTGTTTTCCAGTTCTGCGAAGTGGAGAAACCTGCGGTTTCCTGCCCGGACAGGCGCAAACCGCAGGTCCCTCCGCTGCACTCGCCTGCGGCTCGCTTCGGTCGGGATGACAAGGCAGGGGTAAGTTTTTACTTCCTATGCTTCTCTATGTGGATACAACCGGACAAAAGCTCAGCACCGATCGAATTTTCGGCGTGGTACAACACTGGTACTGTGCGGCGTCTCTCATGGAACCCGAACAATTCCGGATCGCGACCAACGGAAGCGAAGGCGCGAAGCGCGGACGCCTGGACGACCAGTCCCCGAAGGCCATTCACCCTGCTCGTCCTCGCCTGCATCGGATTTCTCTGCGGCGGATCGCTGCCCGTGCGGGCGCAGACCGCCTCCGGGGAACCCGCCGCAGCCATCGGCAAAGTCGCAGTCGCGCCGCAGTATGACTCGACGCACGTCTACGTGGCTCCGGACGATGCGGATGCCTTCGTCAAAAGCTTTCTCGGAACCTTCGGAGGAAAGAGCACGCCGCAGGTGATCGTGACCGTGACGCCGACCCCGAGCCGGACCAGCTCGCAACTATTACAGACCCCGGTGGGCATGATTTCCCTGTTTGGCTTCCGCACGCCGATCCCGGTTCCCTTCGGAAGCGAGCGCAACGGCTATCTGGTCACCGACATGGATACGGCCATCCGCAAGGCGCGCGCCGCGGGAGCCGATGTCCTGGTGACACCCTTCCCGGACGCCATCGGAGTGGACGCCATCGTGCAGTGGCCGGGCGGCGTCAACATGCAGCTCTACTGGCACACGAAAGCGCCCTCTTATCCGCCGCTGCCCCACATTCCGGAGAACCGGGTCTACGTTTCCGAAGATCGGGCCGCAAGCTTCGTGACCGCCTTCCTGCAATTCTCCGGCGGACACGTGGACTCGGATGAAAAGGTTCCCGGCAGCGTCATCGGCAAAACCGATGGCACCATTCGCCGCATCCGCATCACATCGGATTTCGGAAAGATGGTCGTCTTCGTCACCGATGGCCATCTCGTCTATCCCTACGGAGCGGAGACGACCGGCTATGAGGTGGACGACCTTCCGGCCACGCTGACGAAAGCGCAGGCGCAAGGCGTCACCGTGCTGGCCGCTCCCGCAGCGATCGATGGCCGGAAGAGCGCCATGGTGCGCTTTCCCGGCGGATACGTCGCAGAGATACATCAGACAAATCCCTGAAGCCGAAGCACGCGCCACGCCCAGCCCTCACAGCCACCGGCGTGTAGGGGGATAGGGTGTAGAAAAATCCTCGGACACGATTCGTCGCGAGGACAAGCACGAGGCAAAGCCGAGGACAGGATTCGCCACGGATTTCAGAATCGGGGTTCGTGCCCTCCCGCCCAGGCGAAGCGTGGACGGGCACCCGGCACCTAGAGATTGTGGCGGGAGGGCATCCCCCCACATCTCAAAGGCGAGACGTGGGGCACCCGGATTCTTATTCTGTTTAAGAGAACAACCTCGAATCGCGACCAGCGGGAGCACCGTGCGAAGCCAAAGGCCGGGACGGCCAGTCCCACGACCAGCGGGAGCGCGGCGCGAAGCGCAGACGCCTGGACGGCCAGTCCTACTCGATCGTCGTCACCGGCACGCGGATCGACGCGCGATAGCGGTCGCCGCGGTAGCGTGAGACGGCCGCCTCGATGGGCGACTCCTGGGTCGTCATAATGACGCGGGTAATCGAGAGCACGCAGGCGCGGCGCGGAATGGTCAGCATCTCTGCCTCGTCCGCTGTGGCGTGCAGCGCTTCGATCGTCTCATCGGCATAGCCCACGCGCACGCCGTAGCGGTCGCGCAGCGCCTGGTAGAGCGAGTGCTGGGCGAAGTCGATGCGCTCCAGGCCGGGAAAGTGGAGCAGCGGAATGTTCGACTCCTCGATGGCCATGGGGATGCCGTCGGCCAGGCGCAGACGGCGCAGGCGCAGGATGCGGTCCGTGCTCTTGAGCTTCAGCTTCTCGGCCAGGCCGGGATCGCTGGCCTCGATCACAGCCTGCTCGAGGAGCCGCGAGCTGGCCTTGAAGCCGCGCTGGCGCATGTCCTCGGTAAAGCCCTGCAGATGCATGATGTTCTTGTCCAGCTTGGGACGGGTGACGAAGGTGCCGCGGCCCTTTTCGCTGAAGGCGTAGCCCTTCATCTTGAGACCGTGCAGCGCCTGCCGCGCGGTCATGCGGCTCACCTGGTACTGGCGTGAGAGCTCCTCTTCGGAGGCCAAAGGATCGCCTTCAGAAAGCTGGCCGGACTGGATCTGCTCCATCAGCGCGCGCTCGATCTGGTAGTAGAGGGGGATGAAGCCATTCTTGTCGAGCGGATGGATGGGAGCAGGCTGCTGGGCCTGCTGCACCGGCGAGGGCGTGTTATGGCTCTTGGGCACGTCGTTGATCCTTCTTCCCGGGGATACGGATACGGCAACTTCCTGATACGACGAATACGAACTTCGCAACGGCATACAGCTAAGATGGAACCTGTGGCCGGCGCGTTTTTATGCAGACGAAACGGCACGCGTGGAGGACCCCATTCCGCATTCTGCCTTCCCTGCTTCCCTGCGCGGCACCTTGATTGTCTCCTGTCAGGCAGCGCCCGGCGATCCGCTCGACCACACCGACACCCTGCGCCGGCTGGCCATCTCGGCCCTGCGCGGCGGCGCGGCCGGACTGCGCGCCAACGGCGCCGAGCAGATTGCCGCCTTTCGCGCCGAGACCGATCGGCCGATCCTCGGCATTCTCAAAAAATACGTGGACGGCGAAGTCGCCATCACGCCCGATTTCGCCTCTGCCCGCGCGGTAGCCGAAGCCGGAGCCGACGTCGTCGCACTGGACTGCACGGCACGCCGCCTCACCGCCGAAGAGCCGTGGCCCGGGCTGGTGCGGCGCATTCATGACGAGCTGCAGAAGCCCGTCCTGGCCGATATCGCAACCCTCGCCGAGGCTGAAGCCGCCGTCCAGGCCGGAGCCGATGCCGTGGCCACCACGCTCTACGGCTTCACACCGGAGACGCGCGGCGCGCGCGCCGTGAACTGGGAGCTGGTGGAAGCGATGGTCGCGCAAACCGGCGTGCCGGTCGTCGTCGAAGGCCACATCAGCCGCCCGGAGGAGGTGCGGCGCGCGCTCGATCTCGGCGCCTGGGCCGTGGTCGTGGGCTCGGCCATCACCCGTCCGGAAACGATTACTGCGCGGTTCTGTCAGGCCATCCATGAAGGTTCCGGTCATTCCCGCTTCTGAGGCTGTTCGCAGAGGCACCCCGATGCTTCTTTTCGCTTGAGGGACGTACAAACCCTCATTCCGCGACCAACGGGAGCACATGCCGAAAGCGGCCCGCTCTGCGCGAAGCAGCTTCCTCCTCTTGTATCGTCTGGAAGGTAACTTGTCTATACATCATGGTACCTTGAAGAAGAATTCCTGCTCTGGCCCGGCTTGCGCGGTTCTGGTCCCCTGCACTTCATCTGCGGATACGGGATCGGACAGGGTCTGGTTCCGGCCAAAGCAGCAGGAATTGCGAAAATACTGAAAAGATCACTGAGGAAGGCCGAATCTATGTCCCGCAATTTCCCGCACGCGATGTTGAAGGAGATCTACGAGCAGCCGCAGGCGCTGGCTGAGACCGTTGCCCGCTATGCTCCCGGCGGCCAGCTTGCCGCAGACGCCTTCCCCGGCATCGCCGAGACCTTTCGCGGACGCCAGCGGCTGGTGATTGCCGCCTCCGGCTCGAGCCGTCATGCCGGCCTCTCCGGCGAAATCATGCTCGAGGACTACGCCGGCCTTGCTGTCGACGTGGAATACGCCAGCGAGTACTGCTACCGCTCGACCCACACCCTGCACGATCCTGCCGTGCTGGTCATCTCGCAGTCGGGCGAAACCGCCGACACGCTCGCAGCTCTCCGCGAAGCCAAAGCGCGCGGACTGAAGACCGCCGCCATCACCAACAACGCCGGATCGACCATGGCCCGCGAGGCCGACTCGTCGCTGCCGACCATCGCCGGCAAGGAAAAGGCCGTCCCGGCCACCAAGAGCTACACCACGCAGCTCACCGTGCTGTATCTGCTCTCGCTCTACGTGGCGCGCCTGAATGGCCGCATGACCGCGCCGACCGTCTCCGCGCACCTCGATCAGCTGAGCCGCCTGCCGGGCCTGCTCGAAGCAGCGCTGCCGGCGTGGGAAGAAAAGGTCGCGAAGATCGCCGAAGACCTCAAGGACTCGAAGCAGTTCCTCTACCTGGGCCGCGCCGTCCATTACCCCATTGCCCGCGAAGGCGCGCTGAAGCTGAAGGAATCGGCTTACATGCAGGCCGAGGGCTATCCCGCAGGCGAGCTCAAGCACGGCCCCAATGCGCTGGTCACCGCCGACGCTCCGCTCGTCGTGCTCGCAACCAGGGACGAGGCCGATCCCGACTCCGTGCTGCGCTACCAGAAGACCGTGCAGCTGATGCGCGACATGAAGGCGCAGGGCGCAACCCTCTTCGCCATCGTGACCGAAGGCGACAAGGAAGCCGCCGCACTCGCCAAGCACTTCATCGAGGTGCCCGCAGTCGACGAGTTCCTGCTGCCCATCCTCGAAGTGGTGCCCTTCCAGCTCTTCGCCTACTTCACCGCCATCGAACACGGCGTGAACGTCGACAGCCCGCGCAACCTGGTCAAGGCCGTCGTCGCGGAGTAAGCGGATACGGTGCCGGGTGGTCCACTCAAGCCTGCCGTTGGCTTGAGTAGGGGCGAATGATCTCCAAAGCGCTGTCATCCCGACCGCAGCGAGCCAAAGGCGAGCGCAGTGGAGGGACCTGCGGTTTTATTCAGCCGCTCACCCCACGCATCAGTGCGCGTGCATCGGAATCTCCATCACCGTGATGCTCGCATTCGGAAAGGTGTACGTGCCTCCGCTCCTGATTGCCTCGGTGTGCTTCACGCCGGAGATGCGATCGGGAGCGTACGCATTGTTCTCATCCAGAATGCCGTTGCCCTGAATCGTCGTGATCCCGGCCATCCCGCTCGCCTCTCCGATCGCGCTCAGATCGAGCGTGGCCTGCTCGGGACGCGTGAGGCTGCGATTGACGCAGAACAGGATCAGCTTCGACTGATCCTCCGACAGCGCCGCCACCACATCCAGATAAGGCGCGTGCGCCACGTCCGGCAGCTGCACCAGCCCCTTTGCGATGCTGTATGTCGGCGAGTCATCCTGCACCCGGAGCAGGAAATGCGGCCCGGCCTGCGCGTAACTGCGCAGCACCCAGTAAGCCGGCGAGGGATACACCTGTCCACGCTTCTTCCAGATGCCGCCGAACTCCAGGATGCCCGTCATGTCGGCGATGGAAACCGTATCCGCGTGGCGCATCATGGTGTTGAGAAAACCGCCGGCAAAGATCGCTCCGCCGAGGTTGCTGTAGTTCGGCACGGTGTGGGAGTCCGTAATCATCAGCCACTCGGTGAATGCGAATTTCAGATCCGGCCGGTGCGCCGCGACGGCCTGCTGCCTCATCGCATCGATGCGGCCGGAGAGCCCCCACGGCACCGCGAGCATAGCCATCGTGCGGAAATCGTCGGAGGCATTCGGAAGCAGCACGCCTTCGTTCACGATGAAATGGCTGGAGAGATACTCGAAATCCTTCGCATCGTCGGTGAGCATCTGCGCGTTCCAGTCATGAAAGAGGCCGCCATCGCCGCCAGTGGCAATCAGGTGAGCCGCCGGATCGACACCGTGCACCGCTTCGCTATTGGCAGCGGTCAGCCGCGCGGCCTGCGCCGGCGCGGGATAGCCCACCTGGTAGCTTCCCCACAGTTCGTTGCCAAGCTCCCAGGTCAGTCCGCCCTTGCCGTCTCCCCAGTGAGCATTGACATAGCGCACCCACGCGGCTGCCTGATCCGTGCGGCCCGTGCCGAGATTGAGCGCGATCTGCGGCTGTGCATGAATGAGCGCACAGAAGCGCAGGAATTCATCGGTGCCGAAGGTGTTGTATTCCGGAATCCCCCATGCAAGGTTCAGCATGCTCACCCGCTTGTCGGCAGGCCCCACGCCGTCATGCCAGTCGTATGCGGATGTGAAGTTGCCTCCGAAGCGGACCAGCGGCGAGTGCAGCGCACGAGCAAGCGCAATCACCTCCGGGTCCATGCCGTCGACGGCGTCATCCGGAAAGAGCGACACGTTATCGATCAGAACCCTGGAGTTGCCTTCGAGTGAGATCGCAAAATCCGCCGGCTCGAGCGAGGCGAGCGTATCCGGCTTGAGCGCCAGGTGAAATTCGTATGGGTTCCATCCTGCCGATGACGCGGTCAGCACAGTCTCGGCAAGCACCTCGGCCGGACGGGAGCTGCGGCGCAGCGAAAGCCTGACCTGCGCAGGGCCATCGATCCGCTTCAACCAGATGCTTCCGTGGTACTGGAGTTCGCGAGCGGCAGGCAGATAGACCTGCTCGCGTATGCCCACCTCTTTCTCCGGCAGCGGCATGAGGAGCATGGACTGCGCCGAGTTCGCCGCATCGCCGCGAATGGGCGCGTAGCGGCTGCCTTCCGCAAAATCGAGCGGCTTCCATGGCGTCGGCAGGCCGAGCGACGAAGCCGCACGCAGATCCGGGTCTGCATTCCACTGCTCTTCCAGATTTTCCGCCGACCACAAGCCCTCTTCGAACGAAGGATTCACCACCACATCCGCCCAGAGGCCTCCGTAGGTGGAGTGGCCGATCGGTTCGAGAAAGCTGCTGAACAGGGTTGGGGCGATCTCCTGCGGCGTCTGCGGACGGCTGACGCGAATCGCGATGGGACGGCCCGCGGGCAGCGGAGCCGATTCCGACATCTGCGCGGAGCTGAGGGAAACAGCGAAGAGCGATGCGGACACAAGGGCGAGCAGGCTGTATGTACGGATCGGTGGCAAGCGCGTCCTACCTATCTGGCTGGCATGATCCCGCAGCGGCGGGTATTCCATCGCTACGCATGTTAAAAGAAGATGGCGCGCCCGGCGAGCGATACAGCCGGGCGCGCAGAGGCATCAGAAGCGGAAGCGTCCCGTGAACTGAATGTTCCTCGGCGTGGTGAGCGTCGCAGTGGGCACGCCGAAGGAAGCATCCGTCGGATTCGTATCGGGCAGCGCAAAGGCGTGCCGGTTGAAGGCGTTCAGCAGCTCCGCCTTGAACTCGAACGAGATGCCTTCGCGGATAGGCGTCGTCTTCAGAATGCTGATGTCTTCGTTGTAGTACTTCTGCGTCCGCACTTCACCGGTGTAGCGCCGTATGTTGCCGAAGGAGTAGGCCCCGCTGCCGCGCACCGCGGTGCTGTTCGGATCGATGAACGCAGCCGCATTGAAGTAGCTGCCGTCTGCCGCGACGAACGGATTCAGATGCCCGGCACGATACGCCGCGCTGGCCAGCGACTGCGTAGGATCGCGCCGGTAGAAGATGTTGTTCTCCCAGCCGGGAATCGAAGTCGCGCAGCAGAAAGGAACCGGCTGCCCGCTCTGATAGCGCTGCACGGTTCCGATCTCCCATCCGCCCGCAACATAGCTCGCGAAGCCATGATTGAGATACGCCTTGTCGTGCCCGAAGGGCAGCTGGTACAGAGGCGCGATCACGAAGGTCTGCGGAATATCCTCGGCGCTGACGGATTTTTCTCCGTGCAGGTTATCGGGATTCTGCACCTGGGGAACGCTCAGCCCTGCGCCGGGCACAGCGCTGTCCGCATTGGTGAAGTTCTTTTCCCAGGTGTAGGAAGCCTGCAGCGAAAGCCCGTTGCGATAGCGGCGGGTGAGCGAAACCAGCATCGCGTTATACGTGGACATGCCCACGTTCTGGAGGCAGCAGCCGGTATCGATGGCATCGTACTGCGCAAACGGACGGAGAGCACGCTGCACCGGAACATTGGCTCCCCACAGCGAGTAGAAGCCGGCGAAGGGCGGCGCGACGCCTGCCGTGTTCCCATTGAGATTGGCGCTCAACTCATCGCCGAGCGAGAACTCGCCGATGGAAATGTTGTTGATGTTCTGCAGCGTGGAGCGCAGGTTCTGCGCCTTGTTACCCAGATATCCGATCGTCAGGATCAGGTCGGGAGCCAGCTGCTGCTCCACCTGCAGACTCCACTCATAAACGGCGGAAGGCTTACCGAACTGCTTTTCAATATAGTTATCCGTAACCGACTGCCCGTTGAAGATACCCGGGTCGAGGTCGGGCGGCTGCGCGTATGCGGGAAAGCCGGAGTCAGCCAGAAATGCCGGAGAGAAGCCATCGCTGCTGGTAAAGTTCGGCTGAATCTTGTAGCCGGCATACATGCCGTTGCCGTCATCGGCATACTGCAGCGGACCATACAGGATCGCGCCGCCGCCGCGAAACACCGTCTGCCCATTCGCGAAGGGCGCGAAGGCAAATCCGAAGCGGGGCGCGATGTCCTTGTAATAGGTATCCGCCCAGCGCTTATTGCCGCTGTAGTTCGTGCCGAAGACCAGCGCACCGGGAACACCGTATTCCGGATCGTTCGCCGTCGGACTGAAATTCGAAGTGAAGTTATGCGCCGCCGTGCGCGGCACATCCACGTCCCAGCGCAGACCGATGTTGAGCGTCAACTTATCGTTGACCTTCAGATCGTCCTGGGCAAACAGCGCATAGTAGTGCGATGTCCAGCGCGGCTGCGTCGCCACTTCGCCGGTGTCGAAGCTGCCGCCCTCCACCTGTCCAAGAAAGAGGCTCGCCAGGCTGCTGCCATCGAGTTCGGAATTCGCGGGATCGGAAGCAGACTGCGCGCGGTCGAAGGTCAGCGCAGGCGTCGGATAGCTGAGCGGCGAGAACTGCTGGATGCGGTAGTCCACGCCGAACTTGAAGCTGTGGCGGCCCTTCTCCTTGCTCACGCCGTCATTGAACCGGAAGCCGTTATCGATCCAGTCGTTGTTCAGCGTATTGCCAAGGCCGCGGTACTGGTCGCGGCTGTCAAAGCTGATGGTCGGAAAGTTAGTAGAGGCCGGAGAGTTGCCGATGCCGATCTGCTGCGCATAGTCGGTGTTGCCCAGCGTGGGATAGGCAAAGTTCGCGCTGTTGGAGCGGTTGAAACCGAAGTTGAAATGGTTGAGAAGCGTGGGGCTGAGGACATAATCCCACCCGAAGCGTCCGAAGTGCGTCTCGAAGTTCTGCTGCCAGGTTGCGGAGTCTTCCGGATAAGGCAGATAAGGCGTTCCGCAGCAGGTGCGGAGATTGTCACGCGTCGAGTAGGAGGCGAAGAACTTATGCTTCGCCGAAGCATTCGCATCGATGCGGATGGTGTACGTGGTGTTATTGATCGGGATCGCGCTCGAATAATAGTAGTTGTTATAGAGTCCAGAAGTCGTGGGCTTGGGGATGTAGTTCAGCAGGTTATTCGCAACCGCGCTGAAGCGGCCGGAAGGAATCACGTTGCCGGCAAATGCGGTGCGGCACGAGGTACCGTTCACCGTGGTTTGCGTAGCAGGATCGAAGATCTCACCCGGATAGACCGTCTGGCCGTCGCAGGGATTCGTACCCGTGCTGCCGCCGGTCGGCGGCGCGGCCGGATTGTAGAGATCGGTGAAGTCGCCGCCGCGCTCCAGCAGCGTGGGAACAGTGCTGATCTGCGTGCCGCCTACCGTCCTCGCAAGCTGCTCCCAGGCGAAGAAGAAGAACAGGCGATCCTTCCCGTTGTACAGGTGAGGAACGATCACCGGACCGCCCAGGCTCACGCCATAATCGTTCTGCTTGTCGTCGGGCCGCCGGTACAGGTCGCGGCAGGTCTCCGTATCGCTTGCGCCGCTGCAGTTCGCAATCAGGTCGCCGTTGTTGAACCATGTGTTCGCATCCAGCGCTTCATTGCGGAAGATATCGAAGAACGTGCCGTGAAAGGTATTTGTGCCGCTCTTGGTGACAAATGTTTCGATGCCTCCACCGGAGCGCCCATACTCCGCCGCGGGAATGCCGGTGATAACGCGAAACTCTGCCAGCGCCTCGACCGACGGTGACTCCTCATCGAACGACGAGCCATTTTCGCTGCGCGTCTGGCTCGCGCCATCCAGCAGATCGTCATTCGCAAAGGACTGGCCGCCGGCAATCTTCAGCGTGTAGATGCCGTTGTTGCTGTTTGCCGTTCCCGGGCCGGTCGTACCGGGCAGAAGAAATTCAAAAGCCTCCGGAGAGCGCAGCGCGCCGACGCCGCCCAGCGCAAGCGGCAGCTGAACAATCTGCCGGGCCTCGACATTGCCGCCGACGTCAGAAGACTGCGTCTCGACGACAGGCGCGGACGCATCCACATGCACCACGGAAGCCGTGCTGCCCGCCCGCAGCGTCAGGTTGAGCGCCGTCGTGCTGCCGATCACAATCTGCACGCCCTGCTGCACCTGCGTTGAAAATCCCTGCGCCGAAGCGGTGATGTCATAGCTGCCGATGCTGAGCTCGGAGAAGGTATAGGAGCCTTCGGGGCTGGAGACCGTTTCGCGCACGATGCCGGTATTGGTCTCGCGCGCGGTGATCTTCGCTCTCGGGATCGCAGCCCCCGTCTGATCGAGAATGCTCCCGGCCAGCGAGCCGCGCACCGATTGCGCGTAGGCCTCAGGAAGCCGCACATCGCAGCTCAAAAACAGAAAAGCTATGCCAGCAAGGAGAGTGACAATCCTGATGATCGTTCTCATGCGTGTACCGCCTCCAAAAGACTTTCCAATGCTTGTACAAAGGCCTCGCGCATGGCTTTTGCCTCGGCGCTCAGGCCAATCAAAATCTGGATAAAACAGGGCTAGGCTCCTGCAGCGAAGACAGTAAGTTTCTGCAGAAGGGAAAGGCAAGATGATGGATGGCCCAAACTCGTCTGGTACAAATGACCCACTTCCGAATCCACCCTGCAAACTTCCGCAGCAATCGCAGAGAAATCCTTATCGCCTCCTCGAATTTGCCGTACATTTTCTAGGTATGTCTGGCCCCGCCGCTCTGATCCGGGTTCTCATCGTCGACGATCATCCCGTCGTCCGCTTCGGTCTTCGCACCATGCTCGAAAGCGAATCCCGCATCTCCGTAACCGGCATGGTCGGCAGCGCGAGAGAAGCCGTGCGGGCGCTCACAGAAACACCGGCCGATGTGGTGCTGATGGACCTGCGCATGCCGGAGCTCGAAGGCTCGGAGGCCATCCTCGAGCTGAAGCGCACACAGCCCGACGCACGCATCCTCGTGCTGACGAACTACGAGTCCGAAGAAGATATCCTCGGAGCGCTGCGCGCAGGCGCAACCGGCTATCTGCTCAAGAACACGCCGCAGGATGAGATCGTGCGCGGCATCGAGATGGTCTTCGAAAACCGGCGCTATGTGCCGCCGTCGATCGCCGACCGCCTGATGGAAACGCTGGGACGCGAAGAGCTGACGCCGAGAGAGCTGGAAGTGCTGATGCTCGTCGCGCGCGGAATGACCAACAAGGAGATCGCGCAGGCGCTCTTCATCAGCGACAAGACCGCGAGAAACCACGTGACCAACTGCCTGCTGAAGCTGAAGGCCAACGACCGCACAGAAGCGGTCACCACGGCCATCCGCCGCGGCATCATCCGGATTTCGGAGTAACCAGAACCGTTCTCTTACGCCGTCGCGGAGCCGCTGAGTGAGGCCGAACCGCCGCTCCAGAGCCTCGAGAGCAGCGTCCTGTCCCAGCGCAGCGGATGCAATTCCACCACCACGCGCACCGCCGTGCCCTTTCCGATACGGCTCGAGATCTGCAGCGTACCGCGGACATCGCGAGCCCTCTTCAGCATGCCGAGAATGCCGAATCCCTGCGATTGAGGACCGTAGTCAAAGCCCCTGCCATTGTCTTCAATCAGAACTTCCACGCGGCGCGGCTGATAGTGCACGGTGATATCCAGCTGGCTGAGGCCGGAATGTGTCAGGGCGTTGGCAATAGCCTCCTTGCCGATGTGCTGCAAGGCGTCGGCCACGCGAAGACTCAGCGGCTGCGGCGATCCCGTCGCATGAGGGACGACGAGAATGCCCTGCCCTGCAATCTTCCTGGCCGAGTCGGCCAGCACCTTGAGCAGATCTTCGCGGTCCGAAGCAGGACCCGCGCCGAGCATGGAGATCGTCTCGCTGGCCTCGGAATGACAACGCCGGATCAGCTGATACGTCACGCTCAGCTGATCCGCAAGATGCTGCGGCTCCGCCATGCCTCCGCGCAGCAGCGCGCTGCGAATGCCCTGGATGTGATACCCGAGTCCGGCGAAGTTCTGCGCCATGGTGTCGTGGATGTCATGCGCCAGGCGTTGTCGCTCCTGCATGATCGTCTCCGACTTCCACTGCTGAAAGCGGTAATAGAGAAGCTGCAGCAGCAGCGCCAGCGCCAGCGTTCCGACAAACAGCTCCGCGATATGCCACGGCGTCCACCACGGCGGACCGGAGAGCACTACGGGCCGCTCCACCGATTCGGTGTTGCGTTGCAGTTCGAGATAGTCGCCCAGCGTGGCCGGCGAGATATGGATATTTCTCCACGCGCCTGTCACATCGACCGCGCGAAGCCCGATGCGCCCGGTCTTCGCGCAGTTGCGCTCCTCGAACGCGACATACGCCTTCTGCAGCGTGCTGAGGTTCTGCACATAAGCGCCGATCCTGCAGCCATACGCAGTCACGCGCATCCGGTACCACTCATGCGCGCTGACTCCGCCCGGCAGAGGAACCGGTCTCGCCTCGACCCATCCGAAATTCGACCGGCCGATAATCAGCGTGCCGCCATCCAGCCTGAGTCCGACATAGTAGCCGTTGTAGGCATCGATGCCGTTCTCCTCATCCTGAGACCGGAGGATGAGCCCGATATCGCCGCGGTCGCTGTCGAAGCGGAGATCGGCGGTCAGCGTGTAGTTCGCCCAGAGCTTCGAACCCGTGACCAGCTTCGCTCCCCGGTCATCGGAGTGCTTGCTCTCGACGATGTTGTCCCCGAACTGCCAGTTCCCTCCGATCGCATGCCACTCCCCTTCTTGGCCTTTGGCCAGCTCATACGTGTGCACCGGGACCATGGCGCGGCGGCTGGAGGCAATCATCGCGCAGCCGGCAAGAGCCAGCCCGAGCGCGAGCACGATCGCGCCGAAGAGATGCGCCCGCGACGGCATCCAGCGGACGCCCGGCTGTACTTCCTTGAGATGCCTGCGATCGAACGCCATGACGTGTTCCAGCGAGGGATAACGGCAAACACTGTACACGGCGGCAGCCGCGCTTAGGAAGCCTTCCTTCTGCGCCCCACGTGTGCCCGCAGCGCCATCGGCCAAGCGCCTGACGCGGAGAAGGGTCATTCGGATCACTGCAAATTGGTGCACTTGCACCATTGCGGTGATTCGCCGGGTGCATCTAGCATGCGTCTGCTTCGCATAGCGATCGCCACCATGAGGCCTGGACCATGCCATGCATGGATTCCGCGCCCGAAGGGATGCATGACCCCTTTGCCCGCTCCAGGCGGGCGCTGCGCCGCTGCCGTGAAGCCTCCACAGCTCTTCGCTTCTCTCCGCTTCGCAACCCGTTCGCCAGAACTGCACCAGCCTGCACTAAGGAGAAAGAGACGTATGAAATTCAGCCTGGCATCGCTTCTCAGAGGGAGAGTGCTCACGTTCCTGATCTCTCTCAGCTTTCTCAACGTTCTCACTGGTGTATGTTTCGCCCAGACTCGAGCCAATGGCCCCTGCGATATCTATGCGTCAAGCACGCCGTGCGTAGCGGCATTCAGCACCACCCGGGCGCTCTACGCGTCCTACACCGGATCGCTGTACCAGGTCACCCGCGCCTCCGATAGCACCACCACAGACATCGGCATTCTTTCCGACGGCTATGCGAATGCCGCCACGCAGGACAGCTTCTGCTCCGGAACCACCTGCACCATCACCGAAATCTACGATCAGTCCGCCAATCACAACAACCTCACGCTCGCTCCGCCGGGCGGAGCAGCCACCGGCGCCGGTCCGAATGGCTACGATCTCGCCGCGGTCGCAAACATCGCGCCCGTGCAGGCCGGAGGCCACAAGGTCTACGGCGTCTACATCACCGCCGGCGAGGGCTATCGCAACGATGCGACCACGGGCATCGCCGTCAATGGCCAGCCTGAAGGCGTCTACATGGTGAGCTCGGCGATTCACCTCAACGGCGGGTGCTGCTTCGACTTCGGAAACGCCGAAGTCAACAACGATGACAACGGCGCCGGCCACATGGATGCCATCAACCTCATCTGCTCCGGCGATCCCTGCTCTCCGGTTGCCGGTCTCGACATGGAGAACGGCATCTACGGCGGTCTCGCCGTCACACCGGGAACGCCCTTCGTCACCGCGATGGGCGCGAATGACGGCCAGCAAAGCTATACGATCTATCAGGGGAATGCGCAATCCGGCTCGCTCACGACTACCGGCTCCGTCAGTCTTCCCTCCGGCTATGCGCCCATGCACCAGGAAGGCGCCATCATCCTCGGCATCGGAGGCGATAACAGCAGCACCGCGACAGGCTATTTCTTTGAAGGCGTAATGACCAGCGGCGCGCCATCCGCAACCACGATGAGCTCCGTACAGTCGAACATCATCTCCGCCGGTTATGCCGGCATGCTCCCCTACCACGACGGCTTCGGAAGCGGTTCAGCCACGGGATGGACCACGTATGACGGCACATGGTCGGTCTCCGGCAGCTCGTACCTCAACAGCACCGTGGATACGGACGGCGACAAAGCCATCACCGGAGCCACGGCATGGGATAACTACACCCTGCAGGGAGACGTTCAAATTACAGGAGGAGGCGGAAACGCGGGCCTCAACTTCCGCGTCACCAATCCCGGCGATGGAACCGATTCGCTCGACGGCTACTATCTGGGCGTCGATCTGGACGGCAACCTGGTCTTTGGCCGCGAATACTATGGCTGGACACTGCTGCAACAGGCAGCTATCTCAGGCGGAGTCACCAGCAACGTCTGGTATCACCTCACCGTCCAGGCCAACGGATGCACCTTTACCGTATCCGGCCAGCCGGTAGGATCGACCACGGCCACATCCTTCACGTACACCGATACCGGCTGCACTTACACCGCAGGCGCCATTGGCGTGCGCAGTTATAACTCCTCGGCCGCGTGGCGCGATATCTCCGTCGCCGCCGGAGTCACTTCCTCCACGCCGTACTATGCCCCCTTCGCAGCCGGCACAGGGCCATCCGGATGGACGACCTACGCCGGAACCTGGTCGCTCTCCGGCGATGATTACATCAACTCCGCCACCGACACCGACGGCGATAAGTCGATCGGCGGCCCCACCTTCGGCAACTTCACGCTCTCCGGCGATGTGGACATCACCACCACCGGAGGCAACGCCGGCTTCCTCCTCCGCTCCTCCGACCCGGCGGTGGGCACCGACTCGGTCGACGCGTATTACTTAGGCGTCGATACAGGCGGCTTCATCGTCATCGGCAAGGAAAACTACGGATGGACAGAGCTCGCATCTGCGCCGCTCAGCGCTGCGCCGGCCAATACCTGGTACCACCTCACGGCCCAGGTCATCGGCTGCCAGATCCGGCTCACCGCGCAGGCCGCCAACTCCTCCACACCGAGCAACGACGTCACGGTGAACGATTGCAGCTTCTCCACGGGCCAGGCTGGAGTGCGATCGTACGATACGTCGGCGCAATGGAGGTATCTCAGCGTCGTACCGAACTAAGCTGTGTCCGTTGCCCGGGTGCCCCACCCATGACAGTTTTTCGTCATGGGTGGGGCACCGAAAAATCTCAACGTCAGGCCCTGGCCGAAGAAAGAAGGGTGCCCCACATCTCGTGCTGTTCGAGATGTGGGTCCGCAGGATGAAAGCACACCAGGGTTCGTACCACCAAGGTTCGTACCGTCCCATCCAAGCCGAGCTTGGATGGGGCACCCGCATCCGATCCACCGCACAGATTCCGGAGTGCGACCAACGGGAGCGGAGGCGCGAAGCGCAAAAGGCCTGGACGGCCAGTCCCTTCGGTCGGGATGACAATCTCCATGCTTGTGCGATAAGGGGGATACACCTAGGGCGTATCCCCCTATATCCAGGCAGGAAATAAGCGCCTTATCTTGCGGATTGTCATTCCGACCGGAGTGAGCCGTAAGGCGAACGCAGTGGAGGAACCTGCAGTTTTCTCCGGCACAGGCAGAACTGCAGGTTTCTCCACTCCGCAGGACCAAAAACCGTCCTGCTCCGGTCGAAATGACAATTTGTGGAATGGCGATAAGGGGGATACACCTAGAGCAGAATCACCAGCTTCATCCCCGGCGCCATCGCGAGGCTCAGCGTCAGCTGGCGCAGCGAGAGACGTCCCTGCTTCGGATGATGAAAGTTGCGCTCACCACCCTCGCGCTCCAGAACATTCTGCGTGCTCCAGAAGAGGTCGAACTCCTTGCTCCTGCTGCGCAGCTCCTCGACCTCTCGCTTGATCTCCGGAGTATCCAGCACCGCCCGGCACTCTCCGCGAAACTCCGCCACCAGCCGCTGCGCCCGCGACGGCCAATCGACGATAAAGCTGCGCGCCTGCGGGTTGAGAAACGCATACCGCAGGAGATTGCGATCCGCCTTCGGCTTGCCCAGCCACTCGGCAAAGAGCTGCGCCGCCTGCGGATTCCACGCAACCGCATTCCACTCCTGGTCGAGCACGTAGGCCGGCGTCCGGATCTTCGCCACCGCCTCCTTCAGGATGGCGTCCAGCTGCGGATCGCAGGAGACGCGAGGCCGCTCCGGATCGCGCATCCCGGCCAACTCGAACAGGTAGCTGCGCTCGGCTCGCGACAGGCGCAGCGCCGCCGCAATCCGCTCCAGCGTCTCCGCCGACACGGCTTCCGTCCGCCCCTGCTCGATCCACGTCAGCCAGGTCGGGCTGATGCCGCACAACGCGGCCAGCTCCTCTCGCCGCAGACCCTTTGCGCGCCTGCGGAAACCGGGCGCGAGCCCCACCTGTTCGGGGCTCAGGCGATCTCGCCGCGTTCGAATAAACGCGCCCAGCGACGATGTGGTTTTAGCCTTCATGACGGTTCAGGCAGGTAGTTTTTATACCAGTATAACGAGATATCTTGTACCAGGATTTCTCCGCTCCTAAAGTCATGGCAGCGAGTCATCGCAGGAGGAAGTACCCCATGCCCAGCCACTCTGAAAAGACCGACGATCAATTCGGCAGGACCGCAAACGCTTATCTCTCCAGCACCGTGCACAGCCAGGGCCCGGACCTCATCGCCATCGCGGAGAAGTTCACCGGCGCGGCCAAAGCGTCGGTTCTCGACCTGGGCTGCGGAGCAGGCCACGTCAGCTTCACCATCGCGCCCCATGCGGCATCCGTCGTCGCCTGCGATCTCTCCGCGCGCATGCTTCAGGTGGTTCGCGAAGAAGCCGAGAGACGCGGCCTCGAAAACATCACCACACGGCCCGGCAAAGCCGAGCAGCTGCCCTTCGCCGACGCGAGCTTCGACTGGGTCTGCACCCGCTACAGCGCGCATCACTGGCAGGACGTAAGCCAGGCCATTGGGGAAGTCCGCCGCGTTCTCAAGCCGGGCGGCGGCTTCCTCGTCGTCGACACCTGCGCCCCCGCCAATCCGCTGCTCGACACGCACATGCAAACCCTGGAGCTGCTCCGCGACGGTTCGCACATCCGCAACTACACCCTCGCCGAGTGGCGCGGCATGCTGGAGGCACAGGGCTTTCAGATCCGTGCGCACCAATCCTGGAAGATCGACCTGGCCTTCCAGTCCTGGGTAGAGCGGATGCAGACGCCCGCACTCCATGTCGAAGCCCTGCGCTCACTACTGAAGAATGCCCCGCAGGAGGTACGCGACTATTTCCACGTCGCCGAAGACGGCTCCTTCCAGTCGGACTCACTGCTCATCGAAGCCAGGCGCTAGGAAAAGACCTGTCATCCCTCCACTGCGCTACGCTTCGGTCGGGATGACAGGTCTTTGGGGATCATTCGTCCCCACCCGGCGCTGCGCCGGAGCGCGACCAAAGGGAGCGGGAGCCGAAGGCGATCCGCCCTGCGCGAAGCAGTCTTTCTCTTTTAACAGCGGACCCTTATACCTGTAGCTGGAGAAAAATCTCTCCGCAGATTTCCAAATGGCGCATACGGAAGAGCACCCCACGCGAGAGCTTCCGCGATACAGCCAGATCAAGGGACCGATGATGCCACGCCTTTTCCTGCGCAAGCCGCAGCTTTTATCCGCCGTATTCCTGCTGGCGGCCTCTTTTGCATGCACAAACGCCTGGCCGCAGAAGACCGCGTCCCCCACCCGCGACCTGACCGCCAATGTGGACCCCTTCATCGGTGTCGACTGGGGCGGCAACACCTTCGTCGGCGCGGCCATTCCTTATGGCATGGTCAAGGTGGGCCCGGACATGGAGAGCTTCGACGGACGCCGCTCCGGCTTCGGCTACGCCAGCAGCGGCTATCTTCTCGGCTTCTCACATCTGCATCTCAGCGGCGCGCAGGGCAAGTACGGCAACATCCTCGTGACACCGACGACCGGCCCGCTCGAGATCACCGACATCAAGACGCCGCGCTCGAGCGAGGTGGCGAAGGTGGGCTATTACGCTGTCGAGCTGGCGCGCTACCACGTGAAGGCAGAGATCACCAGCAGCCGCCGCGTCGGCTTCCATCGCTATACCTTCCCTGCGTCGCAGCAGTCGCACATCGTTCTCAACGTGGCCTCGGCGCTGAACCTCGGCACCGGCTGGGAGGCGCAGCGCTTTCTCGGCGCCGAGGTCCATGTCGTCTCCGATCGCGAGGTGCAGGGCGTCGCGCGCTTTACCGGCGGCTGGAATCGCGGCGGTGAGTACAAGGTCTATTACTCCATGGTGCTGGACACGCCGGCCCGCGACGTGCAGACCTGGAGCGGCGCCACGCTCTCCGATGCGAAGGATGCAACCGCAGGCGCGAACACTCCCATCGGAGCCTCTTTTAACTTCATCACGCATGCTCACCAGGTGATCCAGGCCAAGGTCGGCATCTCCTTTCTCAGCGCGGAGCAGGCAAGACAGAATGTGCAGCAGGAGATCCCCGCGTGGAACTTCGACGCCGTGCACGCCGCAGCCACGGCGCTCTGGAACAAGGAGCTCGCCAAGCTGAGCCTGAGCGGGGAGACCGCATCGCAGCGGCGCCAGCTCTACACCGCGATGTATCACATCATGCTGATGCCGACCGACCGCACCGGCGAGAACCCGGACTGGCAATCCTCGGAGCCCTATTACGACGACTACTACTGCATCTGGGACACCTTCCGCACCTCGAGCCCGCTGCTCACGCTGATCTCGCCCGACCGGCAGCGCGACATGATCCGCTCGCTGATCGATATCTATCGCCACACCGGTTACATGCCCGACGCGCGCAGCGGCAATGACAACGGGCGCACGCAGGGCGGCTCGAACTCCGATGTCGTCATTGCCGATGCCTTCGTGAAAGGCCTGAAGGGCATCGACTATAAGACCGCCTTCGCCGCCATGGTGCATAACGCCGAAGTGCCGCCGGCCGATGCGCAGAAGGAAGGCCGCGGCGGCCTGAAGGACTACAACGAGAAGGGCTACGTCACCCTCGCCGACGAGCGCTCCGGCTCACGCACCGTGGAGTACAGCTATGACGACTTCGCCCTCGCCGAGGTAGCCTGCGGCCTCGGCCACACGCGCGAAGCAGCGCTCTACGCCGGGCGCACGCATAACTTCGAGCACCTGTGGGACAAGGACATGACCGTCGAAGGCTTTCACGGCTTCCTGCGCCCGCGCAATCCCGATGGCAGCTGGGCCGCGCCCTACCTGGTCGTGCGCGGCACCTGGCCCGACTTCTTCTACGAGGGCGATATCTGGACGTACTCCATCTATGCGCCGCAGGATATGCGCCGTCTCATCGCAATGGCCGGAGGCGATGCGGCCTTTGTCCAGCGCCTCGACTGGACCTTCCTGCGCGGCCACTTCGACGTCACGAACGAACCTGGATTTCTGCTGCCCGTGCTCTACAACTATGCGCTCCGCCCCGATCACAGCGCGGAAGTCGTGCACATGCTGCTGGAGAAGGCCTTCACCGACACGCGTGCCGGCATCCCCGGCAACGACGATTCCGGCGCCATGTCGAGCTGGCTCATCTTCTCCACGCTCGGCATCTTTCCCATCGCCGGGCAGGATGTCTATCTCATCAGCACGCCAAGCATTCCCGACGCGACGCTCTCGCTCGGCAACGGCAAGAAGCTGCGCATCATCGCCAGGAACCTTGATCCGCAGGGCCTGAACCGCTTCGTGCAGTCCGCCACGCTGAACGGAGTGGACCTGCCGAATGCCTGGTTCCGCCACGCGCAGATTCAGGACGGCG
Source organism: Silvibacterium dinghuense (assembly GCF_004123295.1). Lineage (NCBI taxonomy): Bacteria > Pseudomonadati > Acidobacteriota > Terriglobia > Terriglobales > Acidobacteriaceae > Silvibacterium > Silvibacterium dinghuense. The sequence continues at coordinate 348,839 of NZ_SDMK01000004.1, forward strand.
CCACGCTCGTGCTCACGCTGGGCTCGGCACCATCGCCGACATGGGGCAGATCGGTACCGCCGCCTTCCATGAGCGATCACGGGAGCGATCGAGGGAGTGATCCGGGCTTCCAGCTCTGCCCCACAACCACCTCCGCGGAACCAGAGCGCTGATGCCGCCGAAGGGACTGGCCGGGACGGCCGCTCCGGCCGGATGCCCCACCCATGACGGTTTTTCGTCATGGGTGGGTCTTCGAAGATTCTCAACGTCAGGCCCCACATTTCGTGCAGTTCGAGATGTGGGCTCGCAGGATGAAAGCACCATCAGGGTTCGTACCCTCCCACCCAAGCGGAGCTTGGATGGGGCACCCGCATCCTCACTTATTTAAAAACGCAGGTCCCTCCACTGCGCTACGCTTCGGTCGGGATGACAGGTTAGAAGTGTGCTTCGCTCAGAATGGCAGGGCTTTGGCAAGGCTTTCCTCTTCCATGCGCCTGTCTGTGGATACGCCTTAGCGGCCGGAGCGGATCTGTTCCTCGGTATCGCGAATCAGCCCTTCGATCCAGCTGCGCAGCATCCGGTTGGAGGGTATGCGCGGCAGCGAGCCTGCGATGATCCGGTAGACGTCGTTGCGGCGGATCTTCGCGGGGTGTTGCGGATCGAGCCAGCACTCGCTGGCGACCAGAAGCCGGAAGGTCTCGAGGCCGATGACGATGGGCCACACACAGGCCAGCCGGAGACGCACAGCCGTTCGCGGCAATGCCGTCGTGTACTCGAGTCCGGCGCGGAAGTGATCGAGCGCGATGCGGGTCAACTGCAGCAGCACGGGCCGCGCGCGATGCGAGTTCTCCGGACGCAGCAGGTCTTCCGGTGAAAGGCCCGCCTCGGCGAGCATGGTCTGCGGCAGATAGCAGCGGCTGATGCGCAGATCCTTCGGACAATCGCGCAGAATATTCGTCAACTGCAGCGCTTTGCCCAGGCGGATGCCGCGCTCGATCATCGTGGCCTCATCCTCGCCAAGCCGGGCGGTGACGTGCGCATAGGTCATCCTCGTCCAGAACTCACCGACACAGCCCGCCACCATGTACGTGTAGCGGTCGAGCTGGCTGTATGCCTCGAGCGCGACGACGCGGCCGGAGAATTCTTCGGGAAAGGTTCTGAGATCGAACTCCATGCCTTCGGTGAGCGTGGAGACGATGCCGCGGATGGCGACGATATCGGCATCGGAGAACTGCGCGATCATCTCCAGCGCAGGACCGAGCGATTCGAGCAGGGTGCGTTCGTCGGAGTCCTTCTGCTGCGTTGCAATCTCGTCCACGATTTCGCGCAGCGATGCCGCATCCGGCTCGCCATTGACCTGCCGGCGCAGTGACAGGAGCAGCTCGAGGCGCTTGCCCGGCGCGATCAGCGCAGTATCGGCGATGGTATCGGCCGCGCGGGCCAGCAGATACGCCAGGCCGACCGGATCGCGCATGCCTGCGGGCAGGATGCTGAGCGTCAGGTAGAAGGAACGGGAAACGCCCTTTAACAGAGGGCCCAGGAGCTGCCTGCGGTCGGTCGTGGCCATGGACTCTTAGGACTCGCGGCGCTCGGGCTGCCACTGATCTTCGGAATGGCGGTTGACCCAGTCGCTGCGGTCTTCGCGCTCACGCTGCTCGCGCTCGCGTTCTTTCTGTTCGCGTTCTTCGCGTCCGTCGCTCATGTCTCTATTTTATCTGCTTCGTGCAGGGGACTGGCCGTCCAGGCCTTCTGCCTTCGGCTCCCGCTCCCTCTGGTCGCGATTGAGATTCTGGTGAGACCCACCCATATCCTCGCTATCCCCTACACCCTACGCCCTATCCCCTATACCCTATCCCCTTGCCTGCGATCATCTGCCAGCCAAGCCCCAGCGCCAGGTATCCGAGGTAGAGATACGGCAGCCAGTTATAGGGCGCGGCGGGGATGGGATAGAGCGTTCCGGCGAGGGCGAGCAGCATGGCGACGACTCCGGCAGCGGAGAGGGCGAGAACGCCGGGGCTCAACTTCTCCGTACGGCGCAGGTGCAGCGGCAGGGCCACACACACCAGCGCGTAGACGGTGATGAAGCCGTAGGTGGCAAGCGAGCCCATCCAGCCGTAGATGTTATCCGCCGAGACGCCGCGCAGCGCGAGCCCTGCGGCAGGCAGCAGCGTGGCAAGCGCAGTCACCAGGACAGCGCTGTGCGGCGTCTCGTTCCTGGCGTGCGTGCGTGCCAGGCTCTTATGCGCGAAGCCATGGTGGCTCATGAGCATGAGCACGCGCGAGGCGGCGGTGATGCAGGCCAGCACGCAGGCGAACATGCTGATCATGGCGCCGATATCGACCAGGGTGCCGAGCAGACCGACCTTTGCATGCACGGCGAGGACATGCAGCGGCGCGGCAGCCTGATCGAGCGGCAGGTGCATGTCGCGATAGCCAAGCACTTCAGCATAGATACAGAGGATGAAGAACGCGCCGCAGCCGATGGCGCACTGCAGCACGGCGCGGGGGATGGTCCTGAGCGGCTCGCGGGCCTCTTCGCCGAGCGCGGTCGCGGACTCGAAGCCGACAAAGCTGAACAAGGCAAGTACCAGTCCGAGACGGAAGCCGCTGCCCGTGGCGTCGTGGAGACGAAGCTGCGGCCAGTCGAGATGCAGTCCGTGGCGCGCGGCCACAACGGCGAGGATGACGGCGATGCAGGTGACGGATGCGCCCTCCATCCAGAGCATCATCTCGGCCGAGAGCTTGATGTCGCGCCAGGCCATGGCTCCGGCGAGCACCACGGCCACGGACATCAGCACCACGGGCGGCGTCGCGATACCGAGCGCGGCATGGAGCAGAACATTTGCGAAGTTAAAGAATCCGGCAGCGACCGACGACGCCGTGGCCACGTAGGCCAGCAAGAGCGCCCATCCGGCGATGCCCGCGACCCAGGGCGGAAGCGACTGCGAAACATAGGTAAAGAGCGAGCCGGGCGAGGCGGAGCGGCGGCCGAAGCATCCGATGACCAGGCCGACCAGCACCAGCGCCAGCGTGGCGGCGAGATAGACGAGCCACGTCGCGTTGCCGGCCAGGGCAAAGACCAGCGGGATGGTCATGGCCGGGGTCGCGGTGGGTGCGATGGCGGAGACGGACTGGGCAAGCGTCTCCCAGGGACCGAGGATATGACGGCGCAGGCCGTAGCCGGGACGGGTTTCTTCCTGTAATTGGGGCAAGTGGGACGTTTCGCTCCTAGCCTTTAGCTCTTAGCTTCCAGCTGAAGCAGTGCTGTGGCAAGCTTTCTCTTCTGGACTGCCTGCTGCGCGCAGGGCGGGACGCCTTCGGGGACTGGCCGTACCGGCGGGATGACACGTGGGTTAGGTTTGAGCTAGAGGCTAAAAACTAAAAGCCAGGAGCTGAGACATGAACTACGAAGCGATGCTGGATGTAGCGATGACCGAGGCGCGGACGGGGCTGGCCGAGGGTGGGATTCCGATCGGAGCGGCGATCTTCCGCGCCGACGGGACGCTGGTGAGCTCGGGACACAACCGGCGGGTGCAGGAGGGCGATCCCTCGGCGCATGGGGAGACGGATGCCTTCCGGCGCGCGGGGCGGCAACGCTCGTACCGGGAGCTGATCCTGGTGACGACGCTGGCTCCGTGCTGGTATTGCTCCGGGCTCATCAAGCAGTTCGGATTCGGGACAGTGGTGGTCGGCGAGAGCCGCAACTTCGAGGGCGGCGTGGCGTGGTTGCAGGAGCAGGGCGTGCGGATTCTCAATTTAGACTCGCCGGAATGCGTGGAGATGCTGGATCGGTACATTCGTAATCATCCCGAGGTATGGAACGAAGATATTGGCGTGGATTGAGCCGATAAGGGGGTCAGCATCCGGCCCCACGATCACACAGGCGCGCAGAGCGGGGTGCCGATCTGTAGACCGAATCCGGGATGGGATCAGCTGCAGCCGCACCAGCGGAGGCCGGGCAATGCCGGAGCGAGGCAGCGCCACCGGACCCGCCGCGGACCAGGCGCTGTTCCGGAAGAAGGATGGCTCGACTCCGGGTGGAAAGAACCTACATCGCAATGATCGCGGGCACCGGCCTGGCCGCAGCCCTGCACTCGCCCGGCTGCATGGAGGCGATGCAGCAGTCCTGGCCGCGCTGGGGTGAGGCGGCCTGGAACGGGGTCACCGCCTTCTGTTATCTCGGCATCTACACCACGCTGGTCTGGACGCTGCTGCGGCTGCGCCGGGGACCGAAGCTGCCGCGCCTGCGCTGGCTGCTGGACTGGATGATCGCCTTCGTGATCTCGGACGGCGCGACGCGTCTGGCGCGGATCGCGGCCATCTGGCTTCCGCTGCGGCAGGTGGAGCTGGCGCTGCGCGTGGGCAGCGTGCTGGTCGGCGTAGGGCTGGCGCTCTATTTGTGGAGCGCCGTGCCGCACCTGGTGGAGACGCTGGAGGAGTTCCTGGCCGTGCTGGCCAAGCGGCAGAAAGAGGCGGCGACCCGGACGCTCGAGGCCCGCGAGGCGGCCGAGGCAGCCAACGCCGCGCTGGCCGAGTCCGATGCCCGCTTCCGGCTGATGGTGGAAGGGATCAAGGATCACGCCATCTATACCGTCGATCCGCAGGGGATGGTCACCAGCTGGAACCGCGGGGCGCAGCGGCTGATGGGCTACACGGAGCAGGAGATCGTCGGCCAGCACTTTACCCGCATGATGACGCCGGAGCTGGTGATGACCGGCGAGGCGGAGGTCATCCACGCCCGCGCCACCGAACTGCGCCAGTCGGAGGACGAGGGATGGCGGCTGCGGGCCAGCGGCGAGCGCTTCTGGGCGCGGGTGAGCAAGAGCGCCCTGCTCGATGAACAGGACCAGATCCGGGGCTTCGTGGTCATCGTGCACGACCTGACGCAGCACCGCCGCGCCGAGCGCGCGGTACGGGAGCAGGCGCTGCGCATCAAGGCCTTCGTCGAGAGCGCGAACGACGGGGTGATCACCATCGACGCGCGGGGCATCATCGACAGCTATAACCCGGCCTGCGAGCGGATCTTCGGCTACAGCGCGGCCGAGGCGATGGGAAAGAACATCAAGATGCTGATGCCGGAGCCCTATTACAGCGAGCATGACGATTACCTGGATCGCTATGCGAAGACCGGGGTGCGGCAGATCATCGGCACGGCGGGCCGCGAGGTCAGCGGACGGAGAAAAAACGGCAGCACCTTCCCGATGGACATCTCGATCAGCGAGTTCCGGCTCGAAGACGGGCAGCACTACTCGGGGATCATCCGCGACATCACCGAGCTGAAGCGGGTAGAAGAGGCGCTCGAGGAGAACCGGACGCACCGGCTGAAGATGCAGGAGCGCTTTCTCTCCCATGTCTCTCACGAGCTGCGCACGCCGCTGACGGCGATTTACTTCTTCGTCAGCAATGTGGTGGACGGGCTCTTCGGCGACCTGACGCCGGACCAGCAGGAGCAGCTGCGGCTGACGCTCGAAAACACCCGCCAGCTCAAGGACATGGTCAGCGACCTGCTGGACATCACGCGGATCGACACGCATAAGCTGGCCATCTCCTCGCAGCCCTCGAACCCGGCGCGGCTGGTGCTGGAGGTGCTGAGCACCTGCCGCAAGAACGCGGGCGAGGCGCAGGTGGAGCTGGTCAGCCAGCTCGAAGGACGGCTGCCGTTTGTGTGGGCCGATCCCTCCCGGGTGCGGCAGATCCTGACCAACCTGATCGAGAACGCCATCAAGTTCACCCCGCCCGGCGGACGGGTGACGGTGGGCAATCAGCCTTTCCACGAAGGCGATGAGCTGCTGTGCCTGAAGGTGGCCGATACCGGCTGCGGCATCCGCCGCGAAGACCAGGAGCGCATCTTCGACCGGCTGGCGCAGGCCGAGAACGCGAACGAAAACAGCCGTCGCGGACTGGGGCTGGGACTGTTCCTCTGCCGCGAGCTGGTGACGCGGCACGGCGGGCGGATCTGGGTGGAGAGCGAGCCGGGCGCGGGCAGCACCTTCTTCTTCACGCTGCCGGCCTTCAGCCTGCAGCAGTGGTGCGAGCGGGCGCTCGAGCAGCGCGACGGCGAAACCATCCAGATCACGCTGCTGGCCCTGGATCTGTGCACGCACGGCGAGGCCATCACCGGAGAGCTGCTGCATGACTGCAAGCGCATGGCCGAGCGCTGCATCCATCCCGGACAGGATGTGCTGCTGCCGATTACCGGGCGGGAACGGGAGACCAGGCCGACCATCTTCATCGCCGCCTGCGCGGGGGCGCAGGGCATTGCGATCATCGAGAGCCGCATCCGGAGGGAGTTCACCGGAGCGGCAAACCTGGCCGGCATCACGGTCTCGATTACCGCGACGCCGGTGCACGTGACCCAGGAAGCAGCCCGGGAGCAACAGACAGCAGAGGTGACCGCGCAGATTGAGAAGCTGATCGACGCGCACCTGGTAGTACGGAAGGAGAACTGAACCTTGAATACGAAAAAAATCCTGATTGTGGACGACGACCAGCACCTGCTGATCGGCCTGACGGCGCGCCTGAAATACCACGGCTACCACGTGGTGACGTCCATGGATGCGGTCTCGGCGATCGCCGTGGCCAAACGGGTTTCCCCGGACCTGATCATTCTCGACCTGGGCCTGCCCGCAGGGGACGGCTTCCTGGTGCTGGAGCGGCTGAAGGAGATCCCCGATCTGTCCGTGATTCCGGTGATCGTACTCAGCGCGCGCGACCCGGTGCCCAACAAGCAGCGCTCCATGGATGCCGGCGCCGTGGCCTTCTTTCAGAAGCCTCCGGAGAATCATGCATTCATGGCCGCCGTGCATCACGCGCTGGGAGAGACCACGGCACTGAATGTCTTTCTGACCACCTGAATGCCCACTGCGCGTGGCGCGACTCGCCTTCGGCATCCGCTCCTCCCCTGACTCCGATGCCGGGCCCAGAGGCTGGGCACGATGCCGGGGTGCGGAGTCTCCGCTGCATCCGGTTGCGCCGTGCTTGCGGAGACCTCGGGCGACTCAGCCTCCTGCGATTCCGCTGGTGCAGCAGGTTTCTCTGGAGCAGGCGGCGCGTATCCCGACTCGGGCAGTGGCCGGCCGGCCTGATCGGGAAAGAGGCTGTCGCGCAGGAAGCGGTCGAAGCTCCACTCGCGAGCGGCGGACTTCTCCTCATCCTTCTCGTCCATCGTCTCCTCGACCCACGGCGCGGGCGGAGCCAGCTCTTCGCCGTTGGGGCCGAGGATGTACTCGTCTACCTGCGCGGGCCCGGGCTGCGTGAGTCCTGGCTGCGTGAGTCCGGGCTGTGTGAGTCGGGGCTGCGCGGGCGGCGCCGAGGCCGCGGGCACAACGGGAGCTGTATCCTTATGCGCACCCGTCTCTGCATCGGAACGGACGCGGGCAGCGCTGCGGCGCGGAGCTTTTCCCTCAGCAGCATTCTTTGGCCCGAGCAGCTGCGCAGCCGAGCGGATGACGGTGAGCAGCAGGCGCGCACGCTTGTCGTCGAGGGTGCCGTCGGCGATGGCGCGCGCGATGTCCGTGTAGAGATGCACCAGGTCCGAACGGTCTTCGAGCAGCGGAATATGGAGACGGCCGGGCGAACGGAGCTGGCGGCGGAGATCGTATCCGTGCGCGTAGCAGTAGAGCTCGCCACGAAGCGCGCGACGAGGGCAGGGATGGCCCGCAGCCCGGAGGTACTGGCAGCGCTGGGGCTGGGATGCGACGGAAAATGTAATGGGCTGCGACATGATGCCTCCTGAAGATGCAAGACAGCGGAAATGGAAGTGCGGGCGGAGAGCAGGGCGAAGCGGAGAACGCCGGGCAGGGACAAAAAGAAGAGGCGCGGAGGGTGAACCCCGCGCCTCTGTGATTTGATCTGCTCTTAATTTCAGTATAGGAAATTCGGCAGAAAATCATGCCAATTTGGGCAACTTTTATCGCCTTTGTTTTCTTTTACTTGCAAAAAATCTTGCCCAAGGGGGGCTTGACAGGATTTCGCCGCGCGCCGGTTTTACTTCTCACCGAAGAGCGCTGCGTCGAGGCTGTAGCGGCCCGGTCCGGCAACAACCAGCGTGGCCATGATGGCGAGGTAGAGCACGATCAGTTCGCCATGATCCGAATCATGTCCGAAGAAGAGGAAGTGGTGCACGAAGGCCCAGGCCACCAGCAGGTTCACGAGCGAAACCAGCGCCGCCCAGCGGGTGAACAGGCCGAGGAGCAGCAGGATGCTGGCGATGGCGTCTCCGAGCATCGCGCAGATGAGGCTGGGCACGGCGCCGATGTGCAGCGGATCGGGAAAGTGCGCGGCCATCTGCGAAAAGGTGAAGAGCTTTTCGAGGCCATGCTTGAGCAGCAGCGGCGTAACACCGAGCAGGCGCAGCAGGAGCAGACCGGCGTCCTGTCCGGCAGGGAACAAAGGGATGCGGGCCAGATTCTTCAAGGGGCGCGCCACTCCTTCCGATTCCGTTGTACGTGGGTATCCTCAGTATGCCGCGTCCAGCTCCGCGGAGCCACATAAAAATAATCCGGCGTAACGGTACCTGGGAAAATTACTGCACATCGCAAGTATTTTCGAGAGAGCAGGGACTGGCCGTCCCGGCCTTTCGCCTTCGGCCCCCGCTCCCGTTGGTCGCACTCCGGAATCTGTGCGGTGGATCGGAAACGGGTGCCCCATCCAAGCTCGGCTTGGGTGGGACGGTACGGACCTTGATGGTACGAACCTTCGTAGTGCTTTCATCCTGCGAACCCACATCTCGAACAGCACGAGATGTGGGGCACCCGGCGTATCGCCCTGCGCGCAGCAGTGCGAAGCGGTGTGTCAGCTGGGGGCCGGGATGGATTCGAGGGCCGCGTCGGCGGACTCGGTGCGGGGCTTGCTGTTGGCCGTTTTGGCTGTGGCGCGAGGCTTGGCCTGTATCCGTTCGAGTCCCTGGTTGGTCTTGGCGCTTTCGAGGTGCTTTTCCATCAGGCGGCGCGCCTCTTCGGGCTTGCGGCCGCGGATGGCGCGGTAAATCTCGCGGTGCATCTCGGCGGACTCGCGGAGATCGATGGAGTGCTCGACGGTATTGCGGCGGGCGTCGTACATGGACGAGCTGACCGTCTCCATGATGGCGGCGAGGATGGGATTGCCGGCAGCCTGCGCGATGATGCGGTGGAAGAGCACGTCGTGGATGAGGTATTCGGAGGGCTTCTCGACGGAGGCGAACATCTCGGCTACCTCTTCGGCGAGGGCGGCGTGGTGCTCCTCTTTGCCGCGCTCCGCGGCGAGAGCGGCGAGACCGCTTTCGAGCAGGTTGCGAGCCTCGAAGAGATGCCAGTTCTGAAAGCCGTGCAGGGCTCCGATGAGCGAGAGCTGGCCCTGGCCGAACTCGGGCGGGCCGTCGGCGACGAAGGTGCCGACGCCATGCTTGATCTTCATGACGCCGAGCGCGGCGAGATAGCCGATACCGGCGCGGAGGCTGGCGCGCGAGATGTGCAGCTGGCGCGCAAAATCGCGCTCGGGCGGAATCTTGTCGCCGGGCTTGAGCGTGCCGTTCTCAATGAGGGCACGGATGTGGTTGACCACCTGCCGGGTGCGATCGTTCTCCGCGCTATGCTGCATGGGCTGAGTCATAGGTATAGATCCGTAAGTTGTCTGCTGCTGCGCTCAGGGCTGAGCGCATGCTTGATGCCCCATAGGCTCCCGCTGCTGGCATCGATAGAAAGAGAAAGGCATTTCACCACAGAGGACACAGAGAGCACAGAGGCATTCTCGCAACCTTTGCGGCTATTGTGTCTTCGCGCAGAAAAAGGGCATCTCATGCGAGCACGCTCCCTCTGTGTCCTCTGTGCTCTCTGTGGTGCATCAAGCGGTCTTGCCGTTTCGCCCGCACAGGTTGCGCTTCGATCGGGATGACAGGGGTGAACCGCATGTGAAGAGGATACATTCCCACCCAGGCCAAGCCTGGGCGGGACATCCTCGACGGGCAGCTATTGGAGCGAGACATGGGCCTCGGGTCCTGTGACGATGCCCTGCCCTTTCGGCGTGACGACCGTTACGTTCGAGCCGGTAACGGTGGCGTAGCCGATGGTGAGCGGGGTTTCGGCGGAGAGGTGAACGTTCTTCAGCGTGAGGTTGAGGACCGGCGACTCGGGCAGGCCGACGATGGCGCCCGCGGATTTCGTATCCGTGGCGGTTACATTCTCGATGGTGATGTTGTGGAAGTGCGGGGTGAGACGGGTGATGGGCTGCGGCGCCTCGACACCTTCGGCGGGCAGAACCTTGGGGTAGTACTCGCTGACGATGATGGCGTTCTTGACGTTCTTCATGTCGATGTCGCGGAAGACAAGATCGCTGACGTCGTTGCCGCGGTCGCGGTTGGCCTTGACGCGGATGCCGTTGTCGGTGCCGTCGAAGTGGATGCGCTCGGCACGGATGCGCTGCGCTCCGCCGGCGATCTCACTGCCGATGGAGAGGCCGTGACCGTGGAGAAAATTGCAGTCGGTGATGGTGATGTCCTGGCTGGGCGAGTCGGGACCGGGCGAGTTGATCTCCCCGGACTTGATGGCAATGTCGTCGTCGCCGACGTCGGCGAGGACGTGATCGATGGTGATGTGCGTGGAAGAGAAGGGGTCGATGGCGTCGGTGTTGGGTGAGTGCTGCGGCGCGAGGACGCGGACATTGCGGATGACGATGTCGTCCGAATAGTAGGGGACGATCTGCCACATGGGCGAATTCTGGACGGTGACGCCCTCGATACGAATGTGATGGCAGTGGTCGAAGACGACCAGGCGCGGGCGGGGGTGGTCATTGCCGAGGATGCCGCTGTCCTTGTACTTGTGCGCCTCCTCCCACCAGCTTTCGCCGTTGCCGTCGATGGTGCCTTCGCCGGTGATGGCGAGATGGTCGGCGTTGGTGGCGGAGACCAGCGACTGCAGGCCGGGAGCGCGGAACTCGGTCTTGGCCGGATAGGCGGCGTGGTCGGGCGTGCCGAGGAGCGTGGCGCCCTTGTCGAGCTGGAGGGTGATGTTGCTGCGCAGGACGATGGGCGCGGAGAGGTACGTCCCGGCGGTGAGGCGGACGGTGCCTCCGCCCTGCCGGGCACAGTGATCGATGGCGCCCTGGATGGCGGCGGTGTCGAGGGTGGCGCCGTCGGCCTTCGCTCCGAAGCTGCGGGCGTCGCAGACGGTGGGCGCGGCAAAGGCGGCGGGCATAAGCGCAAGGGCGGCAGCGAGGACGAGCGAAGAATGCGACAGAGAAAGCATGGATATCGACCTGGGCGGGATTGTACGCCGTTAGAGGTCCGACCACCAAGGGGATGGGGAGATATTTCTGGATTTGCGCCTTCCCCGCCTCAGAAGCGAGATGTGGCGCACCCGGAACGTCTTCATTCCATGGTTGTCATCCCGACCGGAGCGGAGCGCAGTGGAGGGACCTGCGGTTTGTTTACGAGAAAGAAATTTGCTTTATCTACGTCGTAGCCACATAGAGATATAGCGTGATTGCAAATGAAAGACTTCTATCACGAATTGTCATTCCGACCGGAGTGAGCCGTAAAGCGAACGAAGCGGAGGAACCTGCAGTTTTCTCCGCTTCGCAGGACGATGAAGCTGTCCCGCTCCGGTCGAAATGACAACTTTTTCTGGTTGCTCTATGGGGATACGACCTAGAGCGCACACCGCAGGTCTCTCCACTGCGCGAGACGATGAAACCGTCCCGCTCCGGTCGAGATAACAGAATTTTCGTAACGCACCCAGGCCAGCCGGAGACACATGGACGCTACACCTTGCACCTTATCCCCCCATCCCCTCGCTTTACGCAGTGGCCAGTTGCGACCGGGTGCGTTTAGGATGGCGGCGTGGTCTGTCCACTTCTTTCTATGAGACTGAGAATCCTCTTCCCCGCTGCCCTCTGCCTCGCTTTGCTTGCCACTGCCTTCTCCTGCGCTTTTGGGCAGGATGCTCGCACGGTCACCGAGCCGAAAATCCCGCAGGCCTGCGCTGAAATCAGGGCAGCGCTGGCGGCTCCGGGCGGGGCTATCACAGCCAGCGATGAAGCCAAACTCGATACGGCGCGCATCCAGGCGGCCATCGACGGCTGCAAGGGCGGGGCGGTGGTGCTCCGGGCTGACGGCGCGCGGAATGTCTTCCTGACCGGGCCGCTGGAGCTGCGCTCGGGCGTGTGGCTGGTGGTCGATAAGGATGTAGCGCTGGTGGCCTCGCGCGATCCGCGGGTGTATGACCTTCAGCCGGGCAGCTGCGGCGTGGTGACGGAAAAAGGCCACGGATGCCGGCCGCTGATCCATGGTGCGAACGTGACCGATGCAGGTGTGGCGGGCGATGGCGCGATCGAAGGACGCGGCGGCGCAACGCTGCTGGGTGCGAAGGTGAGCTGGTGGGACCTGGCGCAGGAGGCGAAGGTTCGCGACCTGAACCAGAGCGTGCCCTGGCTGATCGTGGTGAGCGGGGCGCGGAACTTCACGCTGTACGGCATCACGCTGCGCAACTCGCCGGGCTTTCACGTGGCGGTGGGGCAGACGGACGGCTTCACGGCGTGGGGGGTGAAGATTCTGACGCCGAAGACGGCGCGGAATACGGACGGGATCGACCCCGGCTCGTCGCGCAACGTGACCATTGCGCACTGCTGGATTCACGCGGGCGATGACAATGTGGCCATCAAGGCCGGAAAAACCGGGCCGACGACGAACGTCTCGATTCTCGACAACCACTTCTTTACCGGGCACGGGATGTCGATCGGCAGCGAGACGAATGGCGGGGTGAGCCACGTGCTGGTGCGCGGCCTCACCATCGACGGCGCGGACAACGGCATCCGCATCAAGAGCGACCCGAGCCGCGGCGGCCTGGTGGAAGACGTGACGTATGAGAACGTCTGCATCCGGAATACGAAGGACCCTCTGGTCTTTACCCCGGCATACATGAAGAAGAGCGGCGACCTGCTGCCGGTCTATCGCGGGATCACGCTGCGCGATGTGCATATCGAGTCGCCGGGCAGCTACACGCTGGACGGCCTCGATGCCGGACATCGGCTGGAGCTGCGCTTCGACAATGTGTGGGCCGAGGGGCTGGCGCAATCGAAGTTCGAGGCGCAGGCGGCGAGGATCGTGCGTGGACCGAGACTCGGAAATTTTGCGGTGACCGGGCAGGACGTCATCACCACCGACGACGCGGGCAGCAAGGCAGGAACGCCGCCGGCCTGCGCGGCTCGCTATGCGGATTTTCCGGAGACAGACGCGCCCTAGAGAATATCGGCATAGAGCCACGAGAAAGGGTTGTCCTTTCGACCGGAGCGCAGCGCAGTGGAGGGACCTGCGTTTTTTTAACAAGTGAGGACGAGGGTGCCCCATCCAAGCTTTGCTTGGGTGGGACGGTACGAACCTTGATGGTACGAACCTTCGTAGTGCTTTCATCCTGCGAACCCACATCTCGAACAGCACGAGATGTGGGGCACCCTTCTTTCTTCGGTCAGGGCTGACGTTGAGATTTTTCGGAGACCCACCCATGACGAAAAACTGTCATGGGTGGGGCACCCAGACGGTGACCTACACACGCCAGCTTGCGACCAACGGGAGCGGAGGCGCGAAACGCAAAAGGCCTGGACGGCCAGTCCCTTCGGTCGGGATGACAGGGCTTTGGAGATCATTCGCCCCCACTCAAGCCAACAGCGGGCTTGCATGGGCCACCCGGCAGGTGGATGCGTTCTGGATGCGTGATGGACTTGCCCGCGCGGCGGGGCGGTGAACGGAAAACAGACAGCATGACGACAAGCCGGGCTGCTATGCTCGACACGTTGGCCGATCTCTCCCTATAGGCGCATGCTGTGCGCAGATTGGCCTGTGAGCCCGATTGCAACGCGGGAGAATACGTTGAGACGGACGCACGGACTGTTTCTCGGTGCCGGCTTTCTCCTCCTGTACGGACTTTGCCTGGCGATGGTGAAGCCCTACAGCATGGCGGTCTCCTATCCATTCCAGCTGGCGGCTGCCTACGCGGCGGTAGCGGCATGCGCGTGGCGCGCGATGAAGGCGCGGTCTCCGGTACAGCTGGGCTGGTGGCTGGTGAGCCTGAGCCTGCTGCTGTGGGCGGCGGGGCTTTCCGTCTCGGCATGGGAGGACCTGGGACAGCATGCGACGGTCGATTTCGCCAAGCTCTCGGACCTGATCTATTTCCTCTTCGGCGTGCCGCTGCTGGTGGCGCTTTCGCTGCCGGCGAGCGGGCGCGAGGAAAAGCTGTTCGCCTGGCTGGACGGGCTGCAGGCCGCAATCACCGCCTGCGCCATCTACGTGGCAATGTTCTCGTCCCTGCCCTTTGTCCACGGCTCGAACAAGCCGATTTCCGCATCCCTGCTGGCGCAGGCATATAACGGGGAAAACCTGCTGCTGGCCAGCGCGGCCACGCTGCGGCTGCTGGCCGAGCAGACGTCGGGCGAGAGACGGCGCCTTTATGGCCTGCTGACCGGGTTCCTGTGGTGCTATGCGATCTGCGCAGGCTGGTACAACCAAACGACGATTGCCCTGCAGGAGCAGGTGGGACTGTACGACCTGCTGGTGGCCCTGCCGGTGACCGTGCTGGCCGTGGGCGCGCTATGCGTTCCTCTGGCAACATCCGATGGAGACTACACGGTCGAGAAAAGAACTCTCTCGGAGCTGATCGACGGCATCGTTCCAGTGCTGTATACCTTCGCGCTGCTGACGCTCGGGGTCTTCGTCATCCGCACGCACTTCTACTGGGGAGCGACGGCGCTGGTGGTGGCGCTGGCCGTCTTCGTGATCCGCTCGACAGTTCTGCATAGCCGCCTGCTGCGGTCGGAGCTGGCGCTGCGCGAGGCGCATGACCGGCTGGAAGAGATTGCGCTGACCGATGCGCTGACGTGCGTGGCTAACCGCAGAAGCTTCGACAGGAAGCTGCAGGAGGAGTGGAGCCGGTCGCGGCGGTCGCATGCGCCACTGTCGCTGTTACTGATCGATATCGACTTCTTCAAGCCGCTGAATGACAGGCTGGGGCACCAGGCGGGCGACCAGTGCCTGGTGCGCGTGGCCGCGGCGCTCCAGAGCACGATGCTGCGCAACGGCGACCTGCTGGCGCGCTACGGCGGCGAAGAGTTTGCGGCGATCCTGGCCGATACGCACCGCGACGGCGCCGAAGAGGTCGCGGCCCGGATGCAGGCGGCGGTACGGGAGCTGAAGGTCGCGCACGCGACGGCGATCGGCGAGTTCGTCTCGGTGAGCATCGGCATCTCGACCTGCGAAGAGGCGGAGGCGGAGGCCTTCGAGTGGCTGGTCGAGACCGCAGACCGCGCGCTCTACCTGGCCAAAGCGCGAGGGCGCAACCGGGTGGAACACATCCCCTATCAGCGCGTGGAGACGCGTTAGGGCGCATCCACTTATAGATGTTCTGAAAATAGAGAACCTACCCTTATCGTTGTCATCCCGACCGGAGCGCAGCGAAGTGGAGGGACCTGCGTTTTTGCCGGTACAGGGAGAACCGCAGGTTTCTCCAGTCCGCAGGACGATGAAACTGTCCTGCTCCGGTCGAAATGACAGCCTTTTACGATCGCTATAAGTCGGGTGCCCCACATCTCGTGCTGTTTGAGATGTGGGTTCGCAGGATGAAAGCACCACCAGGGTCCGTACCGCCAAAGTTCGTACCGTCCCACCCAAGCAAAGCTTGGATGGGGCACCCGTTTTTGTATCTGGATCTGAAACCGCAGGGCCCTCCACTTCGCTGCGCTCCGGTCGGGATGACAACGGAAGAAGAGTGTTCAAGTCGCGATGACAAATCAGAAGGGTGCTGCGCTCGGGATGACAACCTCCTGCTTATGCGATAGGGGGATACGACTGAGAGTTTGTCATCGAACCATGGCCTGTTATGAACTTTCCCGCGGAGGCTCGTCCGGCAGGAGGACAAAGGCGCGAGTGGCTTCCTGGTAGCTGTAGCGGGCTCCGCAGCCGGGGCAGATGGCGCGCCAGGTGCGGACCATGCGATACCGGCGATAGAAATGGCTTCGGTCCAACTCATCGCGCATCTTCGCCCACTCGGCGTCGGCAAGTGCGAGAGCCTCTTCTCCCAGCAGCGCGCCGCACCGGACGCAGCGGGATTGCCGCGCAGCCTCCCGCATCTGCTGCCGGGTTCGCTTCTCCGCCCTGACTGCGAACCCTACGGCCACCGCCACCACGCCCACCAGGATGAGCAGCGCGATCTCGATACAACGCGAAATGATTTCGAGCCAAGACCACAGGAGCGACATGCTCTTCCGATCCTTCTGCCTCCGGCGTTACGGCTTTGCCGGATAAGCATGCAGCAGCGGGCCAAGGTTGTTCGAGTACCTGTAGTTCTCGCGGCGATCGTCATCGAGCGTCCAGTACATCGCGCCCAGCAGCCCGGGATAGCCGGCCGGATTCACCAGCGGATAGGTCGCGTCCGCCGGCTTTTTGCCGGTCACCAGGTAGTCGATGCCGTGGTGCATCGTCTCCGGCCCTTCATAGCCGGTGAGGAATCCCACGGCAACCTTCTCCGCAGGCATGCCGGGGAAGAGTTCGTTCGGGTCGCCGCCGACTGCGAAGCCGTGCAGCAGAAGCTCGGTCATCGCCGCGTGATAGTCCGTGGTGGCGGCCTGGTACACCTCGCCGTCGAGACCCTGCAGCGGCGGCGTGTTGTAGTCCTGCACGTCCACGAAGGAGAGGATGTCCCGCAAGCCATAGGCGAGCGGCAGATAGCTGCCGAACTGCCCGCCGTAGGCCGGAGCCCCGCCGGGGATCTGCGTGCCTTCCGGAACCAGGCTGATCATGAAGTGGGGGCCAAAGTGCTCACGGAGCTGCCGCAGACCATCGATCAGGTGCACGACCGAGGGCGTAGTGGGATGCCGGAAGTCGCGGTCATTCGCATCGAGGTTCAGCGACGGACTTTCGAAATCGATATCGACGCCGTCAAAACCATATTTCGTAACAATGTCTGTGACAGACGCGACAAACACCGCCTGACTCTCGGGCGTGGACGCGGAAAAGAACTGGCCTCCGCCGCCGAGCGAGATCATCACCTTCTTGCCCTTCGACTGCATAAAGGCGATATCGGCCTTCAGCTCCTCCGCGGTGTAACCCCTGGGCGGCGCAAAGCGAAGCGAGCCCTCCGGAGCCGTGTGATCCGGCGTGGCAAAGGCCTCGATGATGATGTCCCACTGCGGCGAGATGTCGCGCAGACGGAAATCCTGGGAGCCGGTCCAGTAGCCGATCAGGCGATGCGTACCGGGCTCGTCGTTCGGGATGGCGGCAACGGTGGGAGCGGTGATGCCTGCCGCATCCATGCGGCGAGGGACACAGGGCTCGGCCGGCGCGGTCAACGCATCCTTGTCGGGAAAGCTATAGGTGGCCGAAGCCGCGCCAGTGTACCAGGAAAGCAACGCGATGTTGCTGAGGTGATAGCTCTTCGAGCCGGCGGAGGCGAGATACGGCGCGGAGACGGGGAAATTGTTTTTGTGATTCGTATTGGTCGGCTGCAGCAGGAAGTATGCGGAGCCGATGCCGCCTCCGCCGCAGCCGCCGTGCGGCATCACCCACGGGGAGACGAGGTTGCCGGTAGGCGTGTTGCCCGGCGCGAGCGGATCGTGCAGCGGGTCGTGGAAGAACTCGGCGAGCTGCTGCGTGAGCGGCTGAATGTCGCGCTCGCGCACGATCTCCGGCGTGTTCGCGAAGTAGGAGCCGAGCACGAACGATGTGCCTGACGCCTTGTCGATGCCGTGCGTGCCGGTCGCGCAGCAGATGGTGTCATCGCCTTCGGCATAGAAGGTCGCGTTGTGCGTGACAGCAAGCACCAGGCTGCCATCCTGCTTTGGCAATTGCTTGAAGAGCTCCCGCTGCACGTACTGCATATCGACCACGGCGACCTGGCCGCCGTTCTTTTTCGAGGTGAGGAGATAGCCATATCCGGCGGGGATGGCGATGGTGACGGGCTTTACCGATAGCTTCTCGAGCAGGGTATGCCCTTTGGCCGCGGCTCCGAAGTTGCTCCGCAGCAGCGCGTCGGTGTATTGCGTGTCGCCGCCCGCGGGAAAAGAGAAGCGCCGGAAGACAGGCGACGCGAGGATGGGCCGCACATCGGCACGCGCATCGAGCGTGTCGGGATGCGCGCCGGAGAAGGTCAGCGTCACCGGCACCAGCGTGACCGGGATGCGCGTCTTCATCCCTCCGGGAATATCTCCGCCGGCGAGCGTAAAAGTGTGGCCGTTCAGCGAGGCTTGAAAGACAGGGACCGTGCCCTGGGCGCGCGCGGCAAGAAAGGACAGGACACTCAGCATCGACAGGCAAAACAACTTCACTCGCATAGGGGAACGGCCTCAACCATTGTGAATGTTTCGTTGCAGTCAGTATGCAACAGCGGGGCATGGAGATTCCGGACGATCGCGAAGGTTTTCGAGACTTTGGCGCATAGATTGCCCGCCCTGAAGCGGCTATGTTTGGCTTGAGTGGCCTTCGCCGTGGCAAGGCAATGCCACACAGTCAACGGAATACAGAGGAGTGGACGATGCGTGTTTTTCTGACAGGTGCGACAGGCTTCATCGGTTCGGCGCTGATTCCCGAGCTCATCGGCGCAGGGCACACGGTACTGGGGCTGACGCGCTCGGATGCAGGCGCGGAAGCGCTGAAGAAAGCAGGCGTGGATGTGCTCTACGGCAATACCGAAGACCACGACAGCCTGCGCAAGGGCGTGACCGATGCGGACGGCGTGATTCATCTCGCGTTCAATCACGACTTCTCTCAGTTCCAGAAGAACTGCGAAGACGACCTCAAGGCGATTGAAGCGATGGGCGAGGCGATGCTGGGCACGAACAAACCACTGGTGATGACCTCGGGCACAGCGATTGCGGCCAACGTAGACGGCAAGCCCTCGGCCGAGGACAGCCCGACCGCTTCCTGGAATATGCGCGGAGCCTCCGAGGCTGCGACGCTGGCGCTGGCCGAACGTGGCCTGCATGCATCGATCGTGCGGCTTGCGCAGATCCACGATCCGCGCAAGCAGGGGCTGGTGCCGTACCTGCTGATGACAGCGCGGCAGAAGGGCGTCTCGGCATACATTGGCGACGGCAGTAACCGCTGGCCGGCGGCGCATGTCTCGGACACGGCGCGGCTCTACCGGCTGGCGTTGGAGAAGTCGAAGCCGGGCGCGATCTATCACGCCGTGGACGAAGAAGGCGTCACGATGAAGGCCATCGTCGAGGCGCATGCCCGCGGGCTGAAGGTGCCGGTGGTCAGCATCAAGCCGGAAGAGGCAGAGGCGCACTTCGGCTGGCTGGCGCGCTTCGCCGGGCACGATATGCCGTCGTCGAGCGCGATCACGCGGCGGGAGCTGGGATGGACGCCGACAGGGCCAGGGCTGATCGCGGACCTGGACGCGATGGACTATTCAGCGGAATAAAAACGAGAGCACACCCACCGGCAGCGCAATCCGCGCTGCCGGTTTTCTTTGTGCTGCATCCATGACTTAGCCTTGTAGATGCGGCTGCAATCTCAGAGCCTGGTGGTGCGGTGTGGATGTGGGAACGGTCGTGCTGGAGCGGGCTCCAGTGCGTGGCAATCGAGGACGACGGCTGATCTTCCGCAGGCCGGTGCGGGTGATCGAGGCATGGCAGCCGGATGAGGTGCACGCGGCGCTCGCGGCCATCGATACAGCTTTGAACGAAGGCCTGCATGTGGCCGGCTTCCTCGGCTATGAGGCCGGGCTTGCGCTCGAGCCGAAGCTGCGTGATCTACCCATGATGCCTCCTGCGGGCGAGCCTCTGCTGTGGCTTGGCTGCTATGCGGGCGTGGAGCAAGACACGGTAGAGTGTGCAGCTCCCATGTCTCAGGTGCGAGACATGGGGCACCCGCTGTTGTCGCTCGAGGAAGCGGAGTATGCGCGGCGCGTGGATGCAGTGCAGGCGCTGATCGCAGCAGGCGAAACCTACCAGGCCAATCTCACCCTGGACGCGCGCTGGCGCAGCGAGGAGTCCGCGGCTGCGATGTATGCGCGGCTGCTGCAGGCGCAGCCCGTGGCCTATGCGGCGATGCTGCGTCCCCGCGAGGACTGGCACGTGCTGTCCTTCTCGCCGGAGCTCTTCTTCCGGCGCGAGGGCGGGCGCATGGTGACGAAGCCGATGAAGGGCACGGCCGATCCCGGCTTCGACATGGCAGAGGCGCGGGCGCAGGCAGCGTGGCTCGTGGCGGATGAAAAGAATCGCGCCGAGAACGTGATGATCGTAGACCTGCTGCGCAACGATCTGGGGCGCGTATGCCGCATGGGATCGGTGCAGGTAACCGAGCTGTTCGCGGTCGAGCGCTATCCGACCGTGCTGCAGATGACCTCGACCATCGAAGGACAGCTGCGCGAGGGCGTGGGTTATGCGGAGATCTTTGCGGCGCTCTTTCCTTCAGGCTCCATCGTGGGCGCGCCAAAGGTGCAGACCATGCGGCGGCTCAGCGAGATCGAAGGGCGGCCGCGCGGCGTCTATACGGGCGCGATCGGATATATCGCACCGCACGGCGAGGCGGAGTTCAACGTGGCCATCCGCACCCTCAGCCTGCACAACCGCGAGGCACGCATGGGCGTGGGATCGGGAATTGTCACCGACTCGGTTGCAAATCTGGAATATGCCGAATGCCGGACCAAGCTGGCCTTCCTGACGCGCGATGCGGAGACGGATTTCTCGCTGATCGAGACGCTGCTGCTCGAGGACGGCACCTACACGCTGCTCGCGGAACACCTGGAGCGCATGGCGGAGTCGGCAGAGTATTTCTTCCTGCGTTTCGATGAGTCGCACGTGAAGGCGGTGCTTGAAGAGGCGCGACGGGATGCAGGCGGCAAACGCATGCGCGTGCGGCTGCTGCTCGACCGCGAAGGCCACGCCACCTGGAGCTCCAGCGTGATGCCAGTAGGCGATGCGGGCCCGGTGAGCGTGCTCTTCTGGCCCGAGACGACCGACTCGCAGGATCGCTTTCTGCGCCACAAAACAACGCGGCGCGCGCTCTACGACAAGGCGCTGCAGGCTGCGCTGGCGGCGGGCTGTGCGGATGCGATCTTTACCAACGAACGCGGCGAAATCACCGAAGGCGCGATCCACAACGTGATCGCAGTGATCGACGGCCAGTGGATCACGCCACCGCTCGCATGCGGTCTGCTGCCGGGCGTGTACCGGCGCAAGCTGCTCGCAGAAGGCCGTATTAAGGAAGGCGTATTGCGGCGCGAGGATCTGGAGCGGGCCGAGGCGATATACCTGTGCAACTCGGTACGCGGCCTACGGGACTGACCGTCCAGGCCTTTCGCCTTCGGCTGCTGCGCGCAGCGCGGATCGCCTTCGGCACTCGCTCCCGCTGGTCGCGGCGCTAACCGCGCGGCCTTTTGCCTTCGGCACTCGCTCCCGCTGGTCGCGGCGCTAACCGCGCGGCCCTTCGCCTTCGGCCTCCGCTCCCGTTGGTCGCGATCCGGGATCTTTGCGGTGGAGACGAGAATGGGTGCCCCACATCTCGATTTTGAGATGTGGGAAAGCACGAACCCCGGAAGCGAGAATCCTGCGAACCCACATCTCGAATAGAACGAGATGTGGGGCACCCGTCTTTCTTTTATCCGGGCTTTCCTTGAAGGTCTTCGGAGACCCCCCATGACCAACCACACGTCATGGGTGGAGCACCCGGCCCTTCGCCTTCGGCACCCGCTCCCGCTGGTCGTGATCGAGGTTAGTCTTCCACACGAGCCATGGCATCTCTTCCGTAATCAACAAGCTTTCCTTCGCGATGGACCGGAATCGAACACCACTGCGAGACTGCGCGAGAAAAGACCGTTGCTGATCGGCGCGAAATTCTGCGATGCTTGTGCCTCATAGGCCGCGAGGTGTTCACCGATGCTCCTCTCCCGTGTTATCGACCGGCAAGACCTGCTTTACGCTCTCCGATCCGCACGCCGCACACCTCTGCTGACATTGATTGCCGTGCTGGCGCTGTCGATCGGCATCGGGCTGAACACGGCAGTGTTCACCATTCTGAACCTGATGCTGCTGGCACCGCCGACGCGGGAGCATCCGTCGACGTTTGTGCAGGTGTATCCGCGCTACGAGGGCTGGTTCACAGGCGCGTCGCTTTCGACAGCGGTCAACAGCGACGACTTCGATGCGATCCGCGCACAGACGCACTCGCTCAGCGATGTGGCCGCGTATGAGACGCTCGCCGCCATCCTGGAGGAAGAACACCAGAAGAGCACGATGCAGCTGGTGACCTGCAACTACCTGCGCGTGATGGGTGTGGGGCAGCCGGTGATGGGGCGGTTCTTCGATGCTTCCGAATGCGCTCCCGGCACGAGCGCGCGCGTTGTGGTGCTGGGCGAACCGCAGTGGCGAGCACACTTCGATGCGGATCCTCACATCGTGGGCAGAGTCATCCATATCAACGGACAGGCGCTGACGGTCATCGGCATCGCATCGGCGGATCACACGAATCATCTGCCGGCGACCATCTGGGCTCCCTATACGCTGCAGCCGCTGTTTAACCACGGCAACAGCTCCTTCACCGAGCCATGGCCGTGGCTCACCGTGGTCGGGCGGCTGCACAACGGATACACGCGCAACGCGGCAGCCGCGGAGCTGCAGACCATCCTGCAGAGCAGGGATCGTCTTTACAACGGCAACCAGAGCCATCTGCACACGCGCAGAACTTCGATCACGGCGACCAACGGATCGTTTATCGACACCCCGGCCGTGAAGACGATCCTGTTCGGCATGATGGTGCTGATCCTCGGCCCGCTCTCGCTGGTTCTGCTGCTGGCCTGCACGAATATCACGATGCTCT
Source organism: Silvibacterium dinghuense (assembly GCF_004123295.1). NCBI lineage: Bacteria > Pseudomonadati > Acidobacteriota > Terriglobia > Terriglobales > Acidobacteriaceae > Silvibacterium > Silvibacterium dinghuense. The sequence continues at coordinate 371,595 of NZ_SDMK01000004.1, forward strand.
TCCTCTCGCGCGTTCTGATGCGGCGCGGCGAGCTGGCCGTGCGCCTTGCGCTGGGCGCAGGCCGCGCGCGGCTGATGCGCATGCTGGCCGTGGAGAGCTTCCTCGTGGCCACGGCGGCGGGTCTGGTCAGCATCTTTCTCGCGGCGCGCTTACCCAACATCATCATGGGCGCCATTGATCCGCTCGAGAGAAATGCTTTGCCGGCGATCCATCCGGACTGGAGGGTCTTTGTTTATCTCGGCGTGCTGGTGTTCGTCGCGACGGTCGCATCGGCCATCGCGCCGCTGGCCGAGTCTTTCCGCCTCGACCTGGTGACGGCGCTCAAAGGCCGCGAAGGCTCCGTGACAGCGCGCTCCCGCAGCACAAGCATCCTGATCTTCGCGCAGATTGCGATGAGCTTTGTGCTGCTGGCAGCGGCCGTGCTCTTCCTGCGGCTGCCTTCGACGATCACGAACATCGACCCGGGCTTTGCCATGCGAAGCCTCATGACGGTACCGCTGGACGTCGAGCTTCCGCCGTATACGCAGAGCTCGGCGCTGAACTTCTATCGCACCCTGAATGAGCACATCGCACGCATTCCCGGCGTGCAGTCGATTGCCTACACCAGCGTCCCTCTTTTTGAAAGCGCGCCGCAGCAGGAGATCCGCACCGGGCGGCAGGCCAGGGGACAAGGGCGCGAGACCGGTGTCGATGAGGTCTCGGCGAACTTCTTTTCCACCTTTGGCATTCCGCTGTTGCGCGGACGCGCGTTTGCCGCGCAGGATGTGCCGGCTCACGGCAACACCCTGGTCGCCGTGGTCACGCGGTCCTTCGCGCAGGCGATGTGGGGCGACGCCGATCCCGTCGGAAAGATCGTGGTGATGGCGGACAATCGCCCGCTCACCATCGTCGGAGTGGTGCAGGATGTGCGCTCGGAGCGGTTCGGCGCGCTTGACGATCCGCGCGTCTACACGCTGCGCAATGCGGATGCGATCCAGGGCAATCTTTATGCGCGCTTCGTGGGCGATGCGGCTCCCATTGCCGAGTCGATCCGCCAGGCGATTCGTTCTCTCGACCCTACCCAGCCTGATATCCCGCAGTCGATCGAACACTTTCTCGAAGAAGATGCGGTCGAGATCGCCGCCTCGGCACGGGTCATCATGGCCATGGCCGCGGTCGCAGTCGTGCTCGCGATGACGGGGCTGTTCGCGGTGCTGAACTTCGTCGTGCAGCGGCGCACGCGCGAGTTCGGCATCCAGGTGGTGCTCGGAGCCAGCCGCGGCCGGATCTTCCGCAGCGTGATCGGCAGAGGCATGGTCCAGATTGCGGCGGGGCTCGTTGGCGGCGTGGTGCTGGCTGCTCCGGCGGCGTGGGAGTTTTCCCGCGTCACCGCGCGATCCATGGTGCCGATCCATCCCTTCGATCCATCGATCTACCTTGTCTCCGCGCTGGTGCTGGCTGCGGTGTCGCTGTGCGCAATGAGCCTTCCGGCGCTGCGCGCCACGCGCGTCGATCCGATGCAATCGCTCCGGGACTGACCGTCCAGGTCTTCCGCCTTCGGCTGCTGCGCGCAGGGCGACACGCCTTCGGAACCCGCTCCCGCTGGTCACGGCGCTAACCGCGCGGCCTTTTGCCTTCGGCACTCGCTCCCTTTGGTCGCGATCCGGGATATTCGCGGTGGAGACGGATATGGGTGCCCCACATCTCGATTTTGAGATGTGGGAAAGCACGAACCCCGGAAGCGAGAATCCTGCGAACCCACATCTCGAACAGAACGAGATGTGGGGCACCCGGGTTTTCTACACCCTACACCCTATCCCCTGCACCCTATCCCCTACACCCTTGTCCCACGGCTATTCGTTTAATGGCACCTGGCCGCGGATGTGGAAGTGAACGAGGATCGAGGCGCGGCCGGTGGGGCAGCCCACGATGAGCAGGCTCTTGCCCTGTCCCTTGAACGAGTACGAGATGTGCGCGATGCCCATGGGATCGGTCTTCGTGACCGTGGGCTGCGCGTCGTCGCGGACCTTGTCGGTATCGACGAACTCGGCGCTGGCCCAGAGCAGCTGCTCGTGCAGCGCGGGGTCGAGTGCGATGGGCACCTGGAGATCGATTGCCATGTTCACCTTATTGCACTCGACAGTGAGACCGGAGACCTTGTTGTCGCGGATGGAGTCGACCGTATCGAGGATGGGGTTGTTGTGATACACGCGCGCAAAGAAGGTGTACGCATCAGCGGAACGGCTGCCCGGCTTGACGATGTTGATGTGGTCGGCGTCGATCTGCTGCGGCGGCGTGTCGACATCGCAGCCATATGTGGCGCTGTAGAAGCTGACCACGCGGGTGCGGGCGTGGAGATAGCGGCCGATGCCCTCGCCCGCGGCGGTGTCGCGCGTCTCAAAGGCGCAGTAGCGATGGATGCGCACGGCGGACGGCGTGCTGCGCCACTTCTGCTCGAGATCCATGAGGAAGCTGTTGTCGTTGCTGTCGCTCAGGTCGGTAAGCAGCGGATCGCTGTCGTAGATCTTGGCCAGGCTGGCGACGAAGGAGCCCTGGTGCGGCGTGGCGTAGGAGACGAGGAAGCGCGTGCGCGCAGCGACATCGGGATGGTTGAGCAGCATCTCCTCGGTGAGCAGGCCGCCGAGGCTGTGCGCGAGAAAGACGACCTCGCGGTGATCGAAGACGTGCTGCGCCTGCAGGCTGCGATAGAGGATCTCGGAGAGCTGCTGGGTGGAGTACTGGCCATGGCTCGAGGGCGTGGGGTACTGCGCGACGACCACATCCGCATTGCGGAAGTGCGGGTCGGTCTGGATGAGCTGCGGCCAGTAAGCGCCGTTCGCGGCGCGCCAGGTCTCGCGATCGCCATGCAGGCCGTGGACGAAAACGATGACCCGCGGCTTGAGCGCATCAGCATGCGCAGCAGGAGCGAGCGAGAAGCAAAGGCAGCAGAGGAAACAGAAAAGAGCGGCGGCGCGGCGCACGGGCGAAGGTGTCTCCGTGAAAATGATCTTCCTTTTAGACTACCCGCTGGACTGGCCGTCCAGGCCTTTTGCCTTCGGCTGCTTCGCGCAGGGCGAATTGCCTTCGGCACCCGCTCCCTTTGGTCGCGATTTGGGATCTTCGCTGTGGAGACGGATATGGGTGCCCCACATCTCGATTTTGAGATGTGGGAAAGCACGAACTCCGGAAGCGAGAATCCTGCGATCCCACATCTCGAACGGCGCGAGATGTGGGGCACCCGGCTTTCTTTTATCCGGGCTTACTTCAAGATTCTTCGGAGACCCAACCATGACCAACATCGGGTCATGGGTGGGACACCCGGCTAGAAGACCAGGCGGCCTCCGATCTGGATCTGACGGGGCTGGCTGCTGGAAGCCACCGAGGTGATGTAGCCGAAGCTGCTCGACGTCGCGCTGGCAACATACGGCGCGGCGAAGACCGGGTGGTTGAGCGTGTTGAAGGTTTCGAAACGCAGCTGGAAGTAGGTGCGTTCGGTGAAGTTGAAGTTCTTCAGGATCGAAGCATCGAGGTTGTTGAAGCCGTCCTGGCGCACCCAGGACATGGTCTGCGGCAGGGTGCGGTAGTGATCCACATACTGGCCGTTGAGGTACGCCGAGCCGTTGCAGGAGCCGGTCGTGGGGCAGCTGGTGGAGTTGCCGGTCACGAAGACGCTGGTCGAGAGTGCCGGCTTGTCCGAACCCACCGGCGAGGTGTTGCGGGTGCTGTTGTGGATGTCGCGCAGCGTCTCGCCCGGCTGGAGCGGGATGTCGGCCGAGAACTCGATCGGCGCGCCGGTCTGGAACTGGTAGATGGAATTGATGACGAAGCCGCCGGCCACCAGATCCCAGAGATGGCTGCCGCCGAAGTTGAAGCGCTTGTCACGGCCGAAGGGCAGCTCATAGGTGCCGCCGACGGTGAAGTGATGCGTGTGATCGAAGGGCGAGATACGGCGGGTAAGGTGCGTGTCTTCGTCGTTGAGGAAGGTATCGGCTTCGATCAGCTTGGAGAAGCTGTAGTTGCCGGTGAGGGTGAGTCCGTGCGCGGCGCGCTGCTCCATGTGCAGGATGGCGCTCTGGAAGTTGGACTCGCCGATGGTCATGTTCTCTTCGTTGAGCGTGGAGTTATAGAACTGCGGATACGGATAGAGCAGCGAGGAAAAGGAGACGGTCTTCGAATCGTTGAGCGTGGTGGTGTTGGTGGAGCCGAGTGTCTCGTAGAAGGGATTGGTCACGCTCTTGCCGTACGCGCTCGAGAGCGCCTGGTTGCGGTACGGCGCATACGAGAGGTAGTCAGGCAGCATGGCGTTGATGTTGTGCGCGGCGACCGGCAGGTGCAGCGAGTGATTGCCGACGTAGATGGCCTCGATCATGGTGGAGCTGGTGAGCGAACGCTGCACATCGAAGTTCCAGCGCTCGGAGTAGGGATCGTGCTGGTAGGGCGCGAGGAAGCTGACGGCCTGGCCAAGGAAGGTGCTGGCACCCTGGGAGCTGCCTACCGGCTGGCTGAAGCCGCTCGGGAAGGGCGCGCTGAGCGTGTTCGCGTAGGTCAGGTAGTTGTTGGTCGATGCGACGTACGAGGTCGAGGCGCTGAAGCCTTCCTGGTTGGAAAGCGGCGTGGAGGAATACGTGCCGGTTGCCGCGAGCGAGGCCAGCGTCTCCGGCTGCACGAAGATACCGAAACCGCCGCGGACCACGGTCTTGGGATCGGCCGCGAAGGAGAAGCCGAAGCGCGGGCTGAAGAAACCGCTGTTGTTCTTGTAGACGGCTCCGTTGGTGCTGCCGGTGGGATAGGTGAGGCCGCCGGCGGTGTTGATCGAGGAGACGGTGTAGGTCTCGCCGTCGACCGTCTCGGTGGCGCCGCTGAAGCTCGGCGTGGCGGCGTAGTTGACCGTGGCCGAAGGGTTGAAGCCGTTGACGGTGCGGCTCAGCTTCTCTTCAAAGGGCGTGTCGATATCGAAGCGCAGGCCGAGGTTGAGAGTCAGGCGATTGTTGACGTGCCAGTCGTCCTGCACGAAGGTGCCGATGTAGTACTGGTGATAGTCGGCGCGGGCTTCGAGATCGTACTCGCCGGCGCTGGGCAGGCCGAACAGGAAAGAGGCCATGTCGCCGCCGAAGGTCTGCGTCGCGCCGGTGGTGCCGGAGGTGACGAAGTTCGAGCCGAAGGTGAAGCTGCCCGAGGAGTCGCCGTAGCTCTGGACGCTCATCCGGTACTGGCGGCCGTCGAAGCCGACCTTGAGGGTGTGGTTGCCGATCACCTTCACCACGTCGGTAAAGACCTGGTAGCTGGTGGTCGGATCGATGGCCGACGAGGTGTCGCCGAAGCACTGGTAGCTGGTGAAGCTGCCGCAGCTGCCGCCGGTCTCAAAGTTGATGTAAGGCAGCTGGAGAAGCTTGCTGGCGCTGTTCATGGAGCTGGGGAAGCCCATCTCCTCGGGATTGTACTTCTGCGCCGGAGTGCCGTGCACTTCGTTGAAGCGGGTCCAGTTGAGGCGGGTGTCGATGAAGGTGGTCGGATTCAGCGTGAAGACGTTGTCGAGCGTGGAGCCGAAGTTTTCGCGCAGCAGCGTGGTGCCGGTCGAGCCGTTGCCGAAGTAGTCGTTCTTGAGCTGCGTGCGGTAGTTGTGGCGGAAGTCGAAGAAGACGTGGTCCTTCGCGCTGAGGTTGTAGTCCAGGCGACCGAACTCGTTGTTGTAGTCGTCGACGCTGGGCGCTTCGCTGACGTAGTTGTTCTGGCCGTCGGCGCCGATGCCGGAGACCGCATTCGGCGAGGGGAAGAGCTTGAGGTAGTTCAGCGCAATGGGGTTGAAGGTCGAGGTGACGGTGGTGAGCTGGTTGTTGGCGATCGCCGAGCGGGTGACGTTGCTGCCCGAGCTCGCCGCGGTGAAGGGATTGTAGAGCTGGTTGGCATCGGTAGCGCCGGTGCTGTTGCAGGTAGCCACGCCGGTGCTAGCATTCACGGTGTAGCCGCTGCTGCTGCAACCGCCGGCCAGGGTCTCGGAGAAGTCGCCGCCGCGCTCGGCGGTGGTGGGCACGGTGGTGATCTGGGTGCTCGGCGTGCTGTCCTTCAGGCCTTCCCAGGCGAAGAAGAAGAAGAGCTTGTCGCGGCCGTCATAGAGCTTGGGAATGCGCACCGGACCGTCGAAGGTGAGGCCGTACTGGTTGAAGTGGAAGACCGGCGTGGCGATGTCGTTGCGGTCATCGAAGTAGGTGTTGGCGTCGATGCCGGAGATCTGGCCGAACTCGTACGCCGTGCCGTGGAAGCTGTTGGTGCCGCTCTTGGTGACCTGGTTGATGACGCCGCCGATGGTGTGGCCGAAGCTGGCATCGGTATCGAAGGGCCGGATGGAGATTTCAGCCACCGAATCCTGCGTAGGCGCATAGGCCAGCGCGCCGAGCAGTGTCAGATCGGGCGAGCCGTCGAGCAGCACCTCGGAAACCTGGTTGGGCGTGCCGCCCATGGACCAGGAGTTGCCGGCGTTGTTGTCGAAGGGATGCATGATCTCCGGCGCGGCGGTGGTGATGACGCCGGCGGAGAGCTCGGCCAGGGTGGTCGGCGTGCGGCCGTTCAGCGGCAGCGAGGCGACCGAATCGGTGGAGATGACCTGGCCGACCGCGCCGTTGGTCAGGTTGAGCTGCGGCGGCGCGGCGGTGACCACCACCGTATCCGAGGCGGAGCCGACCTGCAGGGTGAGGTTCACGACCGGATGACCCTGGGTTTCAAGGGTGATATTGGTCTGCTTCGTCTCCTGGAAGCCGGTGGCGCCTGCCGTGACGGTATAGGTGCCGGGCAGCAGGAAAGGAATGACGTACTGGCCGTCATTGCCGCTGACGGCGTGAGTGGCGGTGCCGGTGCTGTTTTCTGTCGCCGTGACCTGGGCATTGGCTATGACCGCGCCCTTGGGATCGGAGACCGCGCCGGAGATGGTGCCGCGGAATTCCTGAGCGGTGGCAACCAGGGTGGAGAGCGCCAGGCAGAGAAGAAGCGCGGCGATGCGGAGGGCGGTAGCGCGACGGGGGCGCGGGTGGGACGGCACGGAGTAAGGCGCGACCTCACAGGTGGCGATCTTTTCCAGTGGTCCTACCAATTTTTGTTTATAGGTACGGTTGCGCAACATTTGACTGGCATCCTTTGAATTCGGCTTTCGCGGATACGATTGTCTGCGAATGGGCGGAATTCTCAGGTGCAGAAACAACAGTTGTCAAGCGGGGAAAGGGGCCGGAATCGTCCATCCAAGAGAAGTTTCAGGGAAGAATTCAGTTCCCTTTTGGTTTTAGTAAAACCTTCTTGGTCAGACCACTCAAGGAAAATCTGACGGCACTGGTTTAAAAACCCATGGCAACGTTACCGCACCCGGGACTGCTGCGCGCAGGGCGACATGACTGCGCCGGATAGGATGGGACGGGAGCAACATCCCGGAAAAGGACAGCCCATGAAGGAGCGGAAAGCGGCAGCGCACGAGGTAGCCGCGGCGTGGGAGACAAATGCGGATGCCTGGTCGCGGCATACGCGATCGGGATACGACGTCTATCGCGATGCGCTGCACACGCCGGCATTCCTCGCGGCGCTGCCTCCGGTGGCGGGGCTGCAGGGGCTGGACATCGGCTGCGGCGAAGGCGCGAACACCCGGGCGCTGGCCCGGCTGGGTGCCCGCATGCAGGGCGTGGATATTGCTCCGACCTTCGTGCGCTACGCCGAAGAGGCAGAGCGGGCTGAGCCGCTGGGCATCCAGTACCGCCAGGGCGACGGCATGGCCCTGCCCTTCGCCGACCGGAGCTTCGACTTTGCCACCGCCTTCATGTCTCTGATGGATATGCCGGAACCGGGGCGGGCGCTTGCGGAGGCGCGGCGCGTGCTGCGGCCGGGAGGCTTTCTGCAATGCACGATCCTGCACCCGTGCTTTGTGCCACCTTCACGCAGGGTGCTGCGCGACGAACAGGGGCAGGCCTTTGCCGTGCAAGTGGCCGACTACTTCCGCAATCCGGACGGCGAGGTGGAGCGCTGGTGGTTCTCGACGCTGCCCGCGGAGCTGCGGCAGAAAGATGCGGCCTTCCAGACGCCGGTCTTTCATCACACGCTGGGTGCGTGGGTGGAGATGGTTGTCTCAGCCGGATTGGTGCTGGAAGCCATGATCGAGCCAAGTGCCAGCGAAGAGGTCGCCGCGCAGCATCCGGTAGTGGCCGACACGCGCATCGTACCGCTGGCTCTGATCATACGAGCCCGCTGCCGGGCGTAGGGCGGACTGGCGGGAGCGGAGGCCGCAGGCTCTAGCTGGCGGGCTCTGCGGGTTCGAGGCTGATCTGGCCGCGATAGGGCTCGACGGGGTAGCCGGCGGCCTTCCAGGCGGCGAGACCTCCGCGCAGGAGACGGACACGGGTAAAGCCCATCGAAAGAGCGCGCTGAACAATCTTGCGGCTGGTCTCTTCACCCGGGCAGGTGCAGTAGACGACGGCGTCCTGATCGGCAGGGATGAGCTGCGGATCGGCGAGGATCTCGTGCGGCGCGATGCGGCGCGAGCCGGGAATAGTTTCAGCGTCGATGAAAAGATCGAGGGGCTGGCGCAGGTCGTAGAGATAGACGGAAGCGCCGCTCGCGACCAGGGCGTGAAGGTCTTTCGGCTCAATGCAATGGGCGTCGAGATCGCGACGCTCCCGCTGGGTGCGGAGCAGGCGCAGGAGCGCAATCGCCAGAAGCAGGACAAACAGGCTCACGAGTGTGGTTCGAATGCCGTGCATAGCGTGGAGATTCGCAGAACAGCCTCCCGGATGCAAATCTCTGCTACGCGCAGGGCGACCCGCCTTCGGCCTCCGCTCCCGTTGGTCGCGATCCTTGATCCTGCGGGACGAGGGCTGGTTCTGCTCTCCCTCAAAGAGAAGAGAACATGGGCTACCGTCGATCCTGCGAACCCATATCTCGAGATGCATGAGAGGTGGGACACCCGCCGATCGGCAGGATCAGGATTTGCGCGGGGAGATTTTGTGCTCGAGGAACTCCTGCAACACAAGGGCGTTGTTGTGCAGCGGGTCCTTCCCGGCATAGACGAGCGTGACCGTATGATGACGGGCGAGTTCTAGGAGCGGCTGCCAGGTTTCGGGATGCTCTGCCAGCTCGGCGCGATAGCGGGTGCGGAACTCGGGCCAGCGCTCGGGATCATGGTGGAACCAGTGGCGCAGCTCGTTGCTGGGAGCCACGTCCTTGAGCCATTCCTGCAGAGGAAGGTCTTCCTTTTTGATGCCGCGTGGCCAGAGGCGGTCGACAAGGAAACGGGCTCCGTCAGCTGGTTCGGCGGGCAGGTAGGCGCGCTTGATCTGGATCATGCGAGAGACTCCTGTGTGACAGGCTGCGCTGCGGGCCGGGCGCTGCCCGAAGTCGCGCTGAAGACATCGAAGAGGCGGCGGATAAGGACTTTGCCGGTGTTCTCGAGGAGTTGCTGCTGCTCAGCGGAAGGATAGCGCTCCGCGGCGAGATGCGGCTGCCAGTCTGCCCACGTTGCAGCCGAAGGCTCGACGTGGAACTGCAGACCGTAGACATTCGCCGCATAGCGGAAAGCCTGGTGCGGATAGACGGACGACGAGGCAAGCAGCGTGGCTCCGGCAGGCAGGTCGAAGGTATCGCCATGCCAGTGGAAGACGGGCCATGGCGAGGACGCAGCGGCAAAGACAGGATCGTGCGCAGCCTCGGCGGTGAGCGCAACGGAGCCGAAGCCGATCTCCTGCGGCAGGCCGGAGTCGATGCCGGGATAGACGCGGGCGCCAAGCGCGGCGGCGAGCAGCTGCGATCCGAGACAGACACCGAGGACAGGCTTGCCTGCGGCGATGACCGCTTTGAGCAGGGCAATCTCTGGCGCGATGTGCGTGTAGCGATCCTGCTCGTAAACGCCCATGGGGCCACCCATGACGATGAGGCCGTCGAGGTCTTCGACGACAGGGAGAGACTGCTCGAGATCGAGACGGACCATGCGCGCGGTAAAGCCCCGGCGCTCGATTTCGGCGAGCAGAAGGCCCGGGCCTTCGAACTCCACGTGCTGCAGGATACCCCAATGCATCGGCATGCGTACCTTTTCCCCATGAATGACATTCTTCCCACGTCTCAAACGCGAGACGTGGGGCACCCGATACCCAGGCTTTTCTACACCCTACACCCTACACCCTATCCCCTACACCCTATGGAGAGACTTCTTATGTTCGACCGGCGAGTGGCCGGTCGCGCGGCGGAACATGGCGGAGAAGGCCGCGGGGCTGGCGTAGCCGAGAGCGCGGGCGACGCGCTGCGAGGACTGCCCCTGGGCGAGACGGATCTGGGCTTCGAGCAGCAGGAGCTGCGAACGCCAGTCGTCGAAGCTCATGCCCAGCTCGGCGCGGAAGAGGCGCGCGAGCGTGCGGCTGCTGATGGATTCGCCCGCGGCCCAGTGATCCATCGAGCCATGGAGCGATGGACTCTGCTGCAGCGCGTGGCAGATGCGTCGAAGACGCGGCTCGCGCGGCCAGGGCAGATGCAGCGGCAGCACCTGCCAGAGGCGCAGCTCGGCGATGAGCAGCGGCGCGATGAGTGCGGCGCGGCTCTGCGGGCGGTAGAGGCGCGGCTCCTGCCGCTGGATATCGCACAGCGCGACGATGAGCTCGCGCAGCAGCGGCGAGACGCGCACGACCGCGCAGGTGGAGGCGGGCGGACGCACCGAATCGTCGAAGAAGACCGTGCGCATGCGAACCTTTGTGCCGGCGGGGCCGCGCATGCGCGTGATGTGGCGGGTGTGCGCGGGAACCCAGATGGCGCGCGTGGGCAGCAGGGCCCAGTGGCCTTCCGCGGTGGTGACGATCAAGGAGCCTTCGACGGCGTAGATGAGCTGCGCCTTGGTGTGCTGGTGCGCCGGAATGCGCTCGCCGGCAGCGTAGTCGAAGGCCAGCGCGGCGACAGGACGGCGCACACGCAGGCATGCGGCAAGATCGGCGTCTGTCCGTAAATCGATAGCTTCTGTCTTCATAGCGTGATCCCGCCGCTTCACGCTGAGTATATGAGCGCGGCGGTCGAGAGCGGAAACCGGCTATGGCTGATTGCGGGAGCGGTGATCCTGGCGCCATTCATGGAAGTGCTGGACACCTCGATTGCGAACGTGGCGCTGCCCTACATGGCGGGGAGCCTGTCGGCATCCGAAGATGAAGCGATCTGGGTGCTGACCTCGTACCTGGTTGCGAATGCCGTGGTGCTGCCGATGAGCGGATGGCTCAGCGGGCGGCTGGGACGCAAGCGGTTCTACCTGCTGTCGGTGGCGATGTTCACGGCCAGCTCGCTGCTGTGCGGCATGGCGCCGACGCTGGGACTGCTGATTCTCTTCCGCATCATTCAAGGCCTGGGTGGCGGCGGACTGCAGCCGTCAACGCAGGCCATCCTCGCCGACACGTTTCCGAAGGAGCGGCTGGCCGCGGCCTTCACGCTGTACTCGGTGGTGATCGTGCTGGCTCCCACGCTGGGACCGGTGCTAGGTGGCTGGCTCAGCGATCACTGGGGCTGGCGATGGATCTTCTTTCTGAATGTGCCCTGCGGCGCTGCGGCGTACCTGCTCAACCGCGCCTTGCAGCCGGAGGCGAACCTGCCGCATGCAGCACAGGCTCACGCGGAACACTGCGAATCTCAAGCTCGAAATACCGACTGGAGCGGGCTTGCAGGCATTGCCCTCGGGCTCGGGTGCCTGGAGTTTGTCCTCGATCGCGGCGAGCGGCTCGACTGGTTCGGCTCGCGGGCCATCACGGTAGCGGCCATCGTCTCGGCTGTGGCGCTGGCGTGGCTCGTGTATCACGAGCTGTTCCGCGCCAAAGCTCCGGTACTGCAACTGCACATGTTAAGGAATCGCAACTTCGCGCTGGCCAACGGGATCGTCTTCTCGACCTACTTTGCGCGCTACGCGAGCACGGCGCTGTTGCCGGAGTTCACGCACGACATGCTGGGCTACACGGCAACAGACAGCGGGCTGGTGCTCTCGCCGGGATCGCTCTCGCTGCTGCTCTTTCTGCCGCTGACGACGTGGCTGATGAAGCGCGTGGATGCGCGGGCGCTGATCTTCGGCGGCCTGATGCTGACGGGCTACGCCTTCTGGCGGCTGAGCGGGATCGAGCTGGGCATCGACTACGCGACGATCGTGCGGCTGCGCATTCTGGAGAGCGTGGCGGTGGGACTGTTTCTCACCCCGCTGAGCGTGCTGGCGTTTTCGCGGCTGGCCTCGGGCAAGAACGACGCGGCCGCCTCGCTCTACGGGCTCTCGCGCAATCTCGGCTCGGCCATCGGCATTTCCGTGGTGAACACCATGCTGGTGCGGCGCGCGCAGGTGCACGCCAGCTATCTCTCGGCGCAGGTGACGGCAACGTCTCTGCCCGCGCTCGATGCCGTCCAGAGCACGAGTGCTCACCTGACCACGCTCGGTGGAGACGCTCCGGCGCAGGCAGGGATGCGCGCACTGGGCGCGATGTACCACGAGCTGGGACGCCAGGCGGAAATGCTGTGCTACGTGGACTGCTTCCATCTGCTGATGGGGATTTCGCTGGCAGCAGCACCCTTCGCACTGCTGTTCGCGGTGAAGAAGAGGGCGTAATGCGGTGGAGGAACCTGCGGTTTCTGCCTGTAAGCCGGCGATACCGCAGGTTTCTCCGCTCCCTTCAAGGGCGCGCAGTGGATTTTCTTTAGAAGTGAGTCTGGAAGGGGTGGACCCGGAAATGCCGGGCCGATGGATTCCCGTAAGCATTGCCGGAGTGTCGAGTCTGGTTCTTGCAGTTGTCCGTTACGTCGGTCAACACGTTGGATGCCGCCGTCAACGTTACGTCGTAGCAGCCGCCCGGATAGGCGTTCGTGCGATAGGTTTGCGAGGAGCTCGAGCTGTCGGTGTAGTTACCGTCCGCATCTTCGAGCTGGTCGTCGACGGATTTGGTTTCCTCGTAGGTCTTGACCTCCTGGGAACCGTTGGTCTTGGCGGTAAATTTGTAGACTTGATCCACGCTTACGTTCTCATACAGGCCTCCGCCCGAGGGCTCGCCGTAGGCAAAGTCGACGGTGATCGGATAAGCGAAGTGCTGCTCGCTGGTGGACACGTTGCGACCCGAGGCCGTGGTCACCACCGAGTCCAGCGTGGCGTTCTGCACGGCGTTCTGAATGTCGGGCAGGTAGGTTGCCGGGTCCACGTCGAAGGTCTGGGTGTTGGTAAAGCCGATGCTCTGCTGCAAGGTGGTTTCAACGCGGCCATGCGAGGTATTCACGTAGCCCCGGATGACATAAGAGCGCGAGGACTCATCGCCGATCGTGCCCGTGTACGCGCCGGTGGACGCGTTATAAGCGAGGTTCTGGGTTACCGTGGGGGAGGGTTCGGTCAGGGTATTTTCCAGCACGCCACCGGTCACTTTCCTGCTTCCATGATCCTCGTACACCAGCAGGTTGGCCGTGGCCAGGAAATAGGAGTCGGCGTTGTAGACGCTCACCGCAACGGTATGCGTGCTGCCGTTGCCGAGCAGGCCGGCAAAGGGCGTCAGGTTCACGCGGAAGGGCTTGAAGTTATGCGTCTGGTTGCCGGCAATCGGCATCCACAGGTTGGGATCGATGCCGCCGGTGTTCAGGAAGGGGTACACGGGGGCAGCACCGGCCGGGCTGCCGTCGATCCAGACCTCGACCTCGCGGAAGGCTGTACCGCCATCGCTGAGCAACGCGGACTCATCCGCGTCCGGCACATTGAAGTAGTAAAACTCGTCATCGCTCTGCGGCTGGGCAATCACGTCGAGATAGACGCTTTCGACATTCTCGGGCAGGCTAAGCGTCTGCGAGATGGTGTCCGAGGTCGTGTTCAGCGTGCCGGCCGTACCGCCGGAGCCGGTTACCGCAACCACCAGATCGGGAACGGCCGGAGCGGGATTGACAGGATTGGCCGGGTAGAACTCGAGAGCCGCGTTGGCATAAATCAGGCCATCGTAGTCGGTGCCATTGTATTCGCCGACATAGTTGCCCAGCACTGCCGTGCCTGCCTGTTCGGACTTGAAGATAGAGGAGAGATCGGTCACGTCCCGCTCCACATGCCAGTCGGGGCTATAGTCGCTCGAGGGCTCGGAGGTCGTGCCGTAATAGATATTCGTACCGCCGAGGTAAAACGCACCGGTGCGGTCGAACTGCGTGCCTGCGGTGACGGTGAAGTCGGCAGTAAACACTACCTTGGCCCAGGGACCGGGGCAATCGGCCGGAGGCGCATAAGTAAAGCTGTGGTTGTCGTAGTTATCGAACTCCATGTTCGTGAACAACTGCACGGTGCAGGGCTTGGTCGTGGGCCGCGGCACTAGCGGCTCCGCTGTGGCCGGGCTGGATGAACCAACCTCTGGCGTGGTGGGTGCGAGCACGACCTGGGCAATGGCGAAAGAGGTGGGAGGAAGGGTCAGAACTGCAAGCGTAAGCAGACGGAAAAAGGTCGAGGCCATAGGATCGCCCTCTCATTGAGATGTCGATGCGTGAGCAACCATAGCATGGCAACGACAGGATCGAGATGGCAATATGAGATGGATTCTCGATCCCGGCAGACGCGCTCCGCACTACGGATCGGCATGAGGCGAGGCCAGATCGCCAAAGCCGTCCAGCAACTGCTTCTCTCACCCTTGCTCCTCACGAAACAAATCGGACAGATACACTGCTAGCGGTAGAAGGGTGCTCCGACCGCATTCGTCGGGGTACGCTCTACAAGGGTGAGGAGAAGACCGATGAATCGACGCATGCTGCTGAAGGTGCTCGGCCTGACGGCCGGGGTGACGGTGACGGGAAACAAGCTGGGCACCCGGTGGGGTGTGGCCGAGGCGGAGGTTTCAGGGCAGGCATCCGCACAGACGGCGGCAACTCCAGCGGCGGCGGGGCCGTACAAACTGCCTCCGCTGCCGTATGCGTATGACGCACTCGAGCCGTACATCGACGCCGAAACCATGCACCTGCACCACGACAAGCATCACGCGAGCTACGTGGAGAAGCTGAATGCCGCAGTCGCCGGTCATCCCGATGTGGCGGCGAAGCCGGTGGACGAGCTGATGAAGAATCTCGACGCGGTGCCGGAGGAGATTCGCACGGCGGTGCGCAACCAGGGCGGCGGGCACTGGAATCACTCGTTCTTCTGGCAGATTCTTTCGACCAAAGGCGGCTCGGCGCCGACCGGCGTGCTGGCGCAGGACATCACCGCGCAGCTTGGCGGCTTCCAGGGCTTTCACGACCAGTTTGCGAAGGCCGCCGCGAGTGTCTTCGGCAGCGGATGGGCATGGCTGACGCTGGACAAGTCGGCCAAGCTGCACGTGGAGACCACAGCGAACCAGGATTGCCCCCTGACCCAGGGACGGACGCCGGTGGTGGGCATCGACGTGTGGGAGCACGCCTATTACCTGAAGTACCAGAACCGCCGCCCGGAGTATGTGGCCGCCTTTTTCAACGCGGTGAACTGGGAGCGGGTGAGCGAAATCTACGTGGGACAGAAAGCCGCGTGCAATCCCGATGCGCCGTGCAAAGTGACGCTATAACTGCTGCGCGCAGAGCGGGACTGGCCGTCCAGGCCCTTCGCTTCGCGTGGCGCTCCCGCTGGTCGCGGCACTGGCCGTGCGGGCCTTTAGCCTTCGGCCTCCGCTCCCGCTGGTCGCGAACTGGAGCTTTGCAGAGGGGGACAAATCGCAGGTCCCTCCACTGCGCTACGCTTCGGTCGGGATGACAATTTTTCTGCTCTGCAGGGCCGCTTCTTTTCAAAAAAAGAAGCGGCCCGTTTCGCTGGTTGGCGAAACGGGCCGTCTAGCAAAGACGAGCTTGGTTTAGAAGTTGATACGGCCGGTGACCTGCAGGTTACGCGGGCCGTAGTCGACGGCAGTGGGGATACCGAAGCCGGTGGAACCGGTGGAGTCGCCGGGCTCGGTATCGGGCAACGCCATTCGGTGACGGTTGAAGGCATCGATGGCCTCAGCCTTGAAGACGAAGATGACCTTCTCGGTGATGTTGAAGTTCTTCAGCAGGCTGAAGTCTTCCGACTTGAACATCGGACCGGTGATGGCCTCGGTCACCCGCGGAATGCCGCTACCGAAGACGAAGGGATCATAGGAGCAGCCTGTGGCGCAGTCCGCAGAGACCTTACGCAGCCACTGGTTGTCGCAGCCTTTGCAATTATTTGCCGAATAGCCCTCACGATTCATGTCGACAAAGGCCGCATCGGACATGGAGACGCCGGGGTCCGTCGCGCTGTTCTGCTGGGCCGGACGATAGGCAGGTTTGAACCAGGACTGCCCGTTGAAGTAGCTGGGCTTGTTCTTGTTCTTCTTGTAGGCCGCGCTGGCGAAATCGTTGCTGGCTGCGGCCGGTCCGCGGGTGAAGCGGAAGCAGTTCTGGTAGTACGGGACGCCGGTGGCACAGCCGAAGTCGATCGGCTGGCCGGTCTGGTAACGCTGGATGCCGCCGACTTCCCATCCGCCAATCACGTAGTCCAGCAGCTTGTTGTGATTGAGGAACTGGCGACCTTTGCCGAAGGGCAGCTGATAGAGATAGCTGATGGAGAGCTGCTGCGGCGTGTTCTGCAAACTGACCGCCTTCTCCAGCTTCAGGTCGCCGGAATTCTGCGACTGCGAGCGATAGCCGTCGTAATCCCAGGCGATGGCCGAGTCTGCATTGTTCTCGTTCTTCGACCATGTATAGGAGAGCTGCAGGTTGATGCCGTTGCGGAAGCGGCGGTTGAGCGAGGCAACCATGGCTTGATACGAGGAGTGGCCCAGGTTCTCGAGGCAGCAGTCGTCGGCAATATAGTCGTACTGCGGATAGGGGCGCAGCGCCTGGCCAAGGTAGCCGAGGAAGGTCGAGTACGGCGAGTTGTAGGTAGTGCCGTTCACCGTGGTGGACCCACCGCTGGTGGTGATTTGATTGCTCTGGTTGTTGAGGTGATCACCGAGGGCAAAGTACTTCGGCGAGATGTTGTTGGCGTTGCTCAGGTAGCCGGAGCGGAGATTCTGACCGGTCTGGCCCATGTAACCGAGGGTGAAGATGAGGTCGGTGGCCAGCTCCTGTTGCAGTTGGAGGCTCCAGGTGCTGGTCATGCCTGGGCGGCCGAACTGCGGCTTGATGACCTCGCCGGCGACGGCCAGCGGATCGTTGGGACCGCCATCAAGCTGCGTGGGGCTGGTGTTGGGCGTGAAGTTGGCAGCCGCATAGCCACTGTAGCCCGAATCGAGCTGGAAGGCCGGCGTGTAGTTGGCCGCCGTCGCCGGGTTGCCGGCAGTGGCGATAGAGGTGGCATAGCGGGTCACCGTGTAGCCCTCGGCCATGGCCGAACCGAAGTCACCGTAGAGCAGTGGAGCATAGATGATGCCGCCGCCGCCGCGAATCACGGTCTTGCCGTCGGTGTTGGGCAGCACATAGGCAAAGCCCACGCGGGGAGCGATGTCCTTGTACCAGGTGTCGGCCCATGCAGTATTGCAGTTGCAGTTGCGGCCAAACTCGAGCGCGCCCGGCAGCCCGCCGGCCTCGGAGTCGGGAGCGGTGAAGTTGAAGTTGGAGGTATAGTTGTCGGCTTCCTTGCGCGGCGTGTCGATGTCATAGCGCAGGCCGAGGTTCAGGGTCAGGTTCGAGCTGACCTTGAAGTCGTCCTGCACGAAGCCGGCGAGGTAGTGCGAGTTCCAGCGCGAAGCGTGGTTGTAGACCGTCTGATAGGACCAGTCCACGTCACCGAGCAGGAAGCTGGCGAAGGAGTTGCCGCTCACTTCGCTGGGGCTGGTGGAGGCGGTCTGCGTGTAGGTCGTCTCGTAGCGCATGAAGTTCAGCTGCGGAATGCTCTTGAGGATGGTCGAGTACTGCTGATGGCGGTAATCGAAGCCGAACTTGAAGCTGTGGCGGCCCTTCTGCCAGCTCACACTGTCGTTGAAGCGGAGGCCGTTGTCGATATTGTCGCCGTTGTTGGTGATGCCCCAGGTGGAGTACCCATCCCAGCCGTCGAAGTAGACGAAGGGGAAGGCTGTCGAGTAAAAGTTGGGCGCACCGTCATCCGTCAGCGTGTTGCCCGCGCCGAGCTGGGGCGCATAGTTGATGCTGTTGGTGCGGTTGTAGCCGATGGCCAGGCTGTTGAGCAGCGACGGCGTAAAGGCGTGATCCCAGCCCAGGCGGATGTAGTGGGTCTCGAAGTCCTGCAGGTAGCCGGAGTTCTGGTAGGGCAGCGGCATATTCGGCGCGCCGTTGATGCGCCAGTTGTCGCGCGAGCTGTAGGAGCCGAAGACCTTGTTCTTCTCGTTCACCGCTTCGTCAATGCGGATGCTGTAGGTGGTGTTCTGGATGGGGTTGGTGTAGTTGGCCGCGTAGTTGCCAGTGCCGCCCTGCGGAGTAGTGGACTCATAGGGACGGTTCGGCTCAGGTAACGTGGACATCATTTTCTGGGCGACGGAACTGAAGCGGCTGGAAGGGATGATGTTGCCGGCAAAGGCCTGACGACAGGGTGTCGCACTTGGAACCCCATAGGTACCGGTTGTAGCAGTAGCAGGATCGAAGATCTGGTTCTGAATCACGGTATCGCCATTACAGGGATTGACACCGCTGGTCTCTGCACCCAGAAGCGCAGAGAAGTCGCCGGTGCGCTCGGCCTGAGTCGGCACGGTCGAGACGGCAACGCCGCCCTGCTTGAGGCGGTACTGCTCCCAGGCGAAGAAGAAGAAGGTCTTGTCCTTGCCGTTGTAAAGATCGCGCTTGGGATGGAACGGGTTCAGAATGCGGACCGGGCCGCCGATGGTGCCGCCGAAGTCGAACTTGCTGTCGGCTGGACGGTCATAGGCGCAACCGGCATCCACGCCGCCGCAGAGGGTCTGCTTGTAGCCGTTGTTGAACCAGTTGTTCGCGTCGAGAGCGCCGTTCTTGATGATGGTGAAGGCCGTACCGTGAAGGCTATTGGAGCCGGACTTGGTGGCGAAGCTCTCGATACCGATGGTGCTGCGGCCGAACTCGGCCTTGGGGATCGAGGTGGTGACCTTGAACTCCTGCAGGGCTTCGATGGAGGGCGAGGTCTCGTCGAAGGACGAGCCGTTTTCGCTGCGTTCGATCGAGGCGCCGTCGAGCAGCGTCTCCGCGCCGTAGGCCTGGCCGCCGGCCACGCGCATGTACCAGACGCCGTTGGCGGTATTGCCATCCGTGCCGGTACCCACGCCGGTGACGCCGGGAACGAGGAAGGCAAAGGCTTCCGGCGAGCGCAGACCGCCGACGCCGGCAGCCACCGCTAGCGGGAGATCGGTGATCTGCTGCTGGGAGATGGTGCCGCTGATGTCCGAGGTCTCGGTTTCGATGGTCGGCGCGCTGGCGTCGACGGTCACCGTCTCATTGGCGCCGCCGGGGTTCAGCGTGACATTGAGCGTGGCCGAGGCGTTGATGGTGATGACCACGCCCTCGTCCTTCGCAGTGGCAAAGCCGGGCGAGGAAACCGTGACGTTATACCGTCCGATGGGCAGGGCGGGAATGTGATAGGTACCCGCGCTGGTGGAGACAGTGCTGCTGGAGACGCCGGTATCGGCGCCGGTGGCGACAACCTTGGCGCCGGGGATCACGGCGCCAGAGGAGTCCTTGATGAGACCGGAAAGGTCACCCTGCGTGGACTGGGCCCATGCGGTAGAGGCCAGAGCACAGGCGGCCACCAGCAGGACCAGCAGAGAGCAGAATCGTTGCGTAAAGAGCTTCATGCGAAGCTTCCTCCTCAAAAAAAGGTGTTGCATGCCTTGGGTAGTCTTGGGGGCTGCCACTCAGGCGGGGACATCGGTAATCGTTTTCCCATCTATCACGGGAAAATCGTCTTCAAGGGAGCGAAAAGCAAGGTAAGGGAGGGGAACGATCGCTGTCAATAGCTGTTTTTATTTCGTCTTCCGCAGCAAAAAATACAAAATCGTAGACAATAGAAATAGCAGGTGTTTCAGCGTGCTCCACGCCCGATTTCCGCTGCTTTTTGTCCGGCTTTCCCATGCTTTCGCTTGCCCTGTCGCGGGCAAATTTCCCGGACTCGGTAAATCGTTTTCTTTAAGGCAAATGGCAGCGCTTTCATTCTGGCTTTGATTTTTCCCGGAAATCCCTTTCCGGCTGGACTTGCCTCCTTCCTGCCTGCGAGGATGATGCCGCGGCTGCTACCAGTGCACGCCTGGCTCCCGGCCATAGTGCCGCGAGCCAGGAATGGCCTCCGATCGATGCAACGGGACAGGAAATGGATGATGGCATGGAAGCGGGCCTGCCGGTATCTGCTTTTGATTCCGCTCACCGCCTTTCCCGGTGCCGCGGCCGCGCGGCAGAATGCCACCATGGCCTCGCTGCCCCATCCGGCTCTTTCGCCGGATGAGGCAGCGCCCTCGGCCCAGCTGCCTGCCGCCGAGGCCGGGCTGCGCGTCGAACTGGGCAAAGCGCCGGACTCGCCGGAGCTGCTCTATCGGCTGGCGCAGGTACTGCGCGAAGAACAGAAGCCGCGCGAGTCGCTCACCGTCTATACCCAGGCGGCGCAGCGGCAGAAGCCAACCGCCGAACAGCTGCGCTCGGTGGCGCTCGACTATGTGCAGCTGGGCGATTATGACGATGCGGTGCACTGGTTGAAGATCGCGCTGGGGATCGAGCCGCACAATGTCGCGGTGCTCTACAGCCTGGGACGATGCCTCTATACGCAGAACCATTTCGAAGAAGCAGCGGCCGCCTTCCTTGCCGTGCTCAAGCTGGAACCAGCGCACCGCAAGGCAGAAGAGAACCTCGGGTTGACCTGGTATGCCCTGCATCGGCTGCCCGAGGCCGAAGCGGCGATGCGCACAGCAGTCAAGCTGGCTGGGGATGCGGCCGCATCCAGTCCCGCGGATAGCTCAGCCCCGGACCGAGCGGCTTCGGATCCATGGCCATACCTGAATCTGGGCAGCTTTCTCATCGACCAGCAGCGCTATGGCGAGGCGATGCCGTTTCTGCAAAAGGCAATCACCATCGCGCCGCAGATGGCCGCCCCGCACGAAAAGCTGGGAGAGGCATGGATCGGCGCGGGGAAACGGGCCGAGGGGACGAAAGAGCTGGAAATGGCGCAGACGCTGGACCCGAAGAATCCGCAGATCCACTTCGAACTGGGCCGGGCCTACTGGAGCGCAGGCGAAAAAGAAAAGGCACGGGCGGAGTTCGCACAGAGCCAGTCGCTCTACGGCACGCACAGCAAGACAGACTAGGCCGGGACTGGCCGTCCAGGCCTTTCGCTTCGCGTGGCGCTCCCGCTGGCCGCGATCCGGCATAGTGGCCGGGTGCCCCACCCATGACAGGCAGTCGGTCATGGGTGGGTCTCACACCGATCCAAAAGTAAGAACAGGGTCTCCACATCTCGAGTCCGGCGTCCAACATCCTTCGCTGGCCGGATGGGCGTAGTGGGTGTCTCGATACGCGGCGCATGGCAGGAACAGCTTCGCTATTCTAATCGGACTTAATTGGTCGCATATTGCGCCCCGGCTGCGGGCGCGGATGCGGGAGACGAGGCGAAGAAGCGATGGCCCACCTGCAGGCGAAGACGGTACGGCTCTGGTACCGGGTGCATAAGTGGACGAGCCTGATCTGCACGGCGCTGCTGCTGGTGGCCTGCGTGACGGGGCTGCCGCTGGTCTTCCACGATGAGCTGGATACGCTGCTGGAGCCGCATGCCAGAGCGGCATCGGTGCCCGAGGGAACACCGCGGGCGAGCGTGGACCCGATGCTGGCCGCGGCCGAGGCGCGCTTTCCTGCTCTGCATCCGTTCTCGATTGCGTGGGACGACGATGAGCCGCGCGTCTTCGTGAACATGAGTCCGGTGGACCAGCCGAAGGACGGCGAGGTCAAATCGATGATCTTCGATGCGCACACCGGCAGTCTGCTCGAGGTGCCGCAGGATCGCTTCGACCTGACGAGCTTTCTGCTGCAACTGCACAGCGAAATCTTTCTGGGGCTGCCGGGCGAGCTGACGATGGGGCTGATGTCGCTGACCTTCGTGATCTCGCTGGTGTCGGGTGCGCTGGTCTATGGGCCGTTCATGCGGCGGCTGGACTTCGGCACCTATCGGCGGGAGGGAGCGCGGCGGACGCGGTGGTTCGATCTGCATAACCTGCTGGGCATCGTGACGCTGACGTGGGCCTTCGTGGTGGGAGCGACGGGCGTGATGAACGCACTCTCGGCGCCGCTGTTCGGCCTGTGGCGCGCGCAGACACTGCCGCAGATTCTGAAGCCGTATCACGGCAGGCCGGTGCCGTCGCACTTCCGCCCGGTGCAGGCCTCGGTCGACGCGGTTGCGGCTTCATTGCCGCAGATGGAAGTCGCAGCGGTGCTGTTTCCGAACAAGGTCTTCGGCAGTCCGCGGCACTTTGTGGTGTGGGCAAAGGGCAAGACGCCGCTGACCTCGCGCATGGAGACGCCGACGCTGGTGGACGTGGAGACAGGCGCGCTGATCCACACCGGCGGCCTGCCCTGGTATCTGCGCGGGCTCGAGCTCTCGCGGCCGCTGCACTTCGGCGACTACGGCGGGCTGCCGCTCAAGATCCTGTGGGGGCTTTTCGATGCGGTGCTGATCGTAGTGCTGGTGAGCGGCGTGTACCTGTGGCTCTCGAAGCGGAAGACTCCTCTGGAGCGCGATCTGAACCGGCTGGTGGAGCGGGAAACCCGCAAAGAACTGCAGGAGGTACACGTCGCATGAAACCGGCTGCGAAGCTGACAGAGGTGTATCGCATACCGGCGGTACTGGCCGCCATCACTGCCGTGGGACTGCTTTCGGCCCTGCTCGGCGACGGGGTGTGGGATGCCCTGTCGTGGCTGCTGCTGGCAGTGCCGGTGGGGATCATCGCGTACTGCATGGGGCGTCCGCGCTAGGTCGTATCGACATAGAGCCATAAGAAAGGATTGTCATTTCGACCGGAGCAGGACAGCTTTATCGTCCTGCGCAGCGGAGAAACCTGCAGTTCACCTGGGCCGGAGAAAACTGCAGGTTCATCCACTTCGCTCGCCTTACGGCTCTCTCCGGTCGGAATGACATTGCGATACATATGTCGCTCATTTTCTGTCTGGATATAGGGGGATACGGCCTAGATGTGTCCACCTAAGCCGTGACGCGATTGGTCATCCCGAGCGAGCACCGAGCCATCCCGCCCCGGCGAAGCTTGAGTGGGCCACCGTCGGGTTCGTGCCTGTGCAAACAAACCGCAGGTCCCTCCACTTCGCTCGCCTCTGGCTCGCTCCGGTCGGGATGACAAATCAGAAGAGTGCTTGTCTCCGCTTAGCCGGGCTGCTTAGCGCGCTACAGCTGTGAGCGCGGCGGATTCGGCGGCGACGGCGCGGAGATCGGCGGCGAGCTCGTCGACGCGCTCGAGCGAGGAGTCCCACGAGAACATGAAGCGGGCCGAGCCGCCGATGAAGGTGTAGAAGCGCCAGCCGCGCTCGCGGAGCGCCTTCTCGGCGGCCGCGGAGAGCTTGATGAAGACGGCATTGGCTTCGACCTTGAAGTAGAGCTCGAGGCCGGGGACGCCGGTGATCTGCTCGGCGAGGCGGCGGGCGCAGGCGTTGGCGTGCGCGCCGTTGCGCAGCCAGGTGCCGTCGGAGAGCAGGCGCACCCAGGGCGCGGAGAGATAGCGCATCTTCGAGGCCAGCTGGCCGGCCTGCTTGCAGCGGTAGTCGAAGTCTTCGGCGAGTTTGGGATCGAAGAAGATGATGGCCTCGCCGACGGCCATGCCGTTCTTGGTGCCGCCGAAGCAGAGCACATCGACGCCGGCCTTCCAGGTGATGTCGGCAGGGCTGCAGCCCAGGCTGGCGCAGGCGTTGGCGAAGCGGGCGCCGTCCATGTGCAGGCGCAGGTTCAGCTCGCGGCAGACCTCGGAGATGGCTTTGACCTCTTCGACGGTGTAGACCTGACCAGTCTCGGTAGGCTGGGTGATGGTGACGACGCGCGGCTTGGGGAAGTGGATGTCGTTGCGGCGCGTGGCCAGCGAGCGGATATCCTCGGGCGTCAGCTTGCCGTCGGACGAGGGCACGGCCAGCAGCTTCGAGCCGTTGGAGAAGAACTCGGGCGCGCCGCATTCGTCGGTCTCGACGTGGGCGGCGTCGGAGCAGATCACCGAGTGATAGCTCTGGCAGAGCGAGGCCAGCGCCAGCGAGTTGGCGGCGGTACCGTTGAAGGCGAAGAAGACCTCACACTCGGTTTCGAAAAGGGCCCGGAAGGCATCGGCGGCGCGGGCGGTCCAGATATCGCCGCCGTAGGCGGGCTCGTGACCGTGATTGGCCTCCTGCATGGCCTGCCAGGCCTCGGGACAGATTCCTGCGTAGTTGTCGCTGGCGAATTGCTGAACGTGGTCGGCCATGCCGGGGAATACACCTCTCAAGCGTCATTCCATCAGGAGCGCAAGCATGGTGCGGTGAGGAACCCGATGGTTGCCGGAACGGCCACATCCCTCAGCGAGGACGCCACCTTGCCCGGGAGCAGGTTGGCGTTGAGCGCACCGGCTCAACTCTTGATGACCTTCCAGAATAGATGACTGCGAAGGCGCGTGCAATCAGGGCTCAGGGCTCAGATAAAAATCCCACGTCTCAACGGCGAGACGTGGGGCACCCGGAGTTCTTCCCTCTTTCAAGAGAACAAAATCTCAATCGCGACCAGAGGAAGCGGAGGCCGAAGGCGATTCGCTCGGCGCGAAGCCGCGTACCTTCCCACCCAAGCGGAGCTTGGATGGGGCACCCATTTTCGTTTTCACCGCGCAGGTCCCACATCTCGAACAAAACGAGATGTGGGGGCACCCGGGGTTCTACATCTGCACCTATTCCCTGCACCCTGTTTCCCGGCTCAGCAGGCGGCTCCGGCGTTGGGGTTGGGAAAGGTATCGACGTTCTCGGCGTCGCTGAGGTCGAGGCAGGCGAAGTCCTTTTCGAGGATCACGTCGAGCGTGCCCTGGGGCGCGATGTCGAGCGTGGCGTAGATGCCGACCTCCCGGCCGCCGGTCCAGCGCTCGATGACCGGCTGCGGCACATGCACGGTGACCTGTCCCGCGGTGTAGCGCACGGCCATCTCCGGCGCCGACGCGTCGGGAATGAGCGCATAGGCGAGGAAGGCCTCGGGCTGCGGCGCGAAGCGGACGATCTCGCGGACCGGCTCACCGGCGCGGAGCTTTGCCGCCTCGGAGACGGCGATGCGGAGGCGGATGCTGTTGCCCTTGATGCGGAGTTTCATACGAGTCCTTTCGCCTGCTCTCGATCAGGCGATGAGCCTTTCTGCTCCATGGTAGATGTTGCAGCGATCGTGGCGCAGGAAGGCGAGCAGGGTGATGTCGAACATGCGGGCGACGCGCACGGCGAGCGATGACGGCGCGCCGATGGCGACGACGATAGGGATGCCGGCCATGACGCTCTTCTGCAGCAGCTCATAGCTGGCGCGGCCGGAGAGCAGCAGAACCTTGTCGCGCAGCGGCGTGAGGTCGTCGAGGAACATGCGGCCGATGAGCTTGTCGAGCGCATTGTGACGGCCGACATCTTCACGACAGAGGAGCAGCTGCCCTTCGGCATCGAAGAGCCCCGAGGCGTGGATGCCGCCGCTGTGCGCGAAGCCGGTCTGCGCGGCGCGCATCTTCTCCGGCAGGGTGAGGAGCATGGAGACAGGCACGCGAACGCTGCTGCGGACAGGCGCGGGGCAGACCGAACGCAACGCAAGCAGCGAGGCCTTGCCGCAGACACCGCAGCTCGAGGTGACGTAGAAGTTGCGCTCGACCGAGGGCAGGCGCGGCTGCGCTTCGGCGGTGAGGCGCACGAGCACGACATTGCGCGCCGAGGCTTCGTCGAAATCACCGTCCGCCGGGGCGGACGCGCTTTGCAAGGCGGCACGCGACTGCGCGAGATAGAGAATTTCCTCGATATCAAGAGAATCGGCGAGGATGCCCTCGGTCATGAGGAAGCCGGCGGCGAGCGCGAAGTCGTCGCCCGGCGTGCGCATGGTGATGGCGATGGACTTGCTCCGGCGCTGATCGGCAGAACCGTATTCGAGACGGATTTCGAGCGGCTCCTCGAGAGCGACCGCGTCGGTCTGCGCGGTGAAGCGGCCATCTTCATAGCGAAGGATGCGGATATTGCGATCGGCTTCGCCGGACGGTACATCCGCCGGAACTGCGGGATCGATAGCCATGCACTCTATTGTGACGCAAGGGTGGACTGCTGCGCGCAGGGCGACCCGCCTTCGGGGATTGGCTGTCCAGGCCTTACGCCTTCGGCCTGCTGCGCGCTGGTCGCGCTCCGTGTCCGCACGGACAGGAGAAACCGCAGGTCCCTAGACTCGCTGCGCTCGCTCGGGATGACAGTTTTTTGTTTGTCAGGGAATCGTGCTGCCCCACTCAAGCCAAAACCGGGCTTGAATGGGCTACCCGTCCACTGTTTTTGTTTGACAGGGGTCGTGCTCTCCCACGTCTCAGAATCGAGACGTGGGGCACCCGGGGTTCTACACCCTATTCCCTATACCCTATTCCCTACACCCTCGCTCACCGCGCGCAGCGGAAGCCGATGTTCGACGTGGAGCTGTCCGGGGTATTCGAGGTGCGGGCGGCGACGCGATAGCGGTTGCAGTAGGAGGCGTGGCAGAGGAACGATCCACCCTTCATCACTTTGGCTTCACCGTTCGCAGGGCCGGTGGGATTGGGCTGCGGGTTCGCAGCCTGCTCCGATGCGGTCGCGGGGCTGAACCAGTCCGCGCACCACTCCCACACGTTGCCGACCGGCGAAGAGAGGCCGTAGCCGTTAGGCGGGAAGGCATCGACCGGGCTGGTACCGCTGTAGCCGTCCTCTTCGGTGTTGTGATTCGGAAACTGCCCCTGCCAGATGTTGCAGAGATGTTTGCCGTCGGGCGTGAGCTCGTCTCCCCAGGGATAGAGCTTCTGCTCGAGACCGCCGCGCGCGGCGAACTCCCACTCGGCTTCGGTGGGCAGCCGCTTCCCTGCCCACGCGGCAAAGGCCTGCGCGTCGCTCCAGGAGACGTGCACCACGGGATGATCGGCGCGGCTGTCGATGTTCGAACCCGGACCTTCGGGCGCGCGCCAGGATGCGCCGAAGACCTGGCACCACCAGGGCGCGGCGGCAGCAGTGTCGGCGACCAGCTCCGCAAAGCGCTCGCGGGGCAGATGCAGCCAGAAGACGAAGGACCATTGATAGCGCTCGGCCTCGGTGAGGTAGCCGGTGGCCTCCACAAAGCGTGCGAACTGCGCGTTGGTCACCGGCGTGATATCGATGGCGAAGGGCGAGAGCTCGACGGGACGGATCGGACCTTCGCCGTCAGCAGGAAAGCCGTGGGGGTAGTCGGTGCCCATGAGGAAACGTCCGCCGGGGAGGGGAATCATGGCGCCGGTTTCCGACGCCTGTGCCGCAGGAGCGAGCGCAGGGATGAGCGTGACGAAGTTGGAGGCTCGGCCGGGGGTGCAGCAGCTGGGTTTGTCTTCGCTCATGCTTTGGGGCTCATGTGTCTTCTTTGGATGATATGCCGGGTGCCCCACCCATGCCCGAAGCTGGCATAGGTGGGGCACCCGAGGCAGTGGGTGTATCAGGGCACGACTTCAGTCGTGCCGCAGGGTGCCTGAATGCAGGGGCTTCAGCCCCTGCACGAGCCAGATCTCAGGGGCTAAAGCCCCATTTCCAAGATCTTTTTTATGGCACGGCTGAAGCCGTGTCCTGATACAAGCTCCCTGCAGTCCTGTTCGCGGTGAAAACAACCGCGGTCCCTCCACTTCGGCCGGGATGACGGAGTGTATCTGGTGGATAGCACGATCCCACGTCTCAAAATCGAGACGTGGGGCACCCGGCAACACTCCCGGATTGCGACCAGCGGGAGCGGAGGCCGAAGGCGAAAGGCCTGGCCGGACAGTCCTAAAACGTGTATCGGGCCGCGACCTGCAGCTGGCGCGGGTTGGAGGCCGAGGTGATCTGGCCGTTGAGGCTGTTGCCGACGACGGCGGTCGGCGCGCTGAGGATGGGATGGTTCAGCGCGTCGAAGGCATCGAGGCGGATGTTCAGGTTCGACTGGTGCCAGCGCGTGATGGGGAAATTGCGCTGCAGGCTGAGGTTGAGCTGGTCGGTGCCGGGCGCGCGCAGGCCGTTGCGGCTGGCGTTGCCGAAGGTGTAC
The DNA here is from genome assembly GCF_004123295.1 of Silvibacterium dinghuense. NCBI lineage: Bacteria > Pseudomonadati > Acidobacteriota > Terriglobia > Terriglobales > Acidobacteriaceae > Silvibacterium > Silvibacterium dinghuense. The sequence goes on from NZ_SDMK01000004.1 coordinate 399,673, forward strand.
GAAGCGGTATCGACATAGCACGCGGTGTTGAACCACTCGGTGGTGGTGTGCGGCGCGTTCCTGTTGCCGTTGCAGAGCTGCGTGGGCCGCGTGAGTGTGCCGGCATTGGCTGCGTCGTAGCTCATGCTGGGCGTAAAGGGCAGGCCGGTCTGATAGCTGTAGATCGGCGAGAGCGCCCATCCGCCAACCACGGTGGAGAGCAGGCGCGCGTTGTTCAGATATGCGCGGCCGCGGCCGAAGGGCAGCTCCCACACGCCGCTGAGCACGTAGCGCAGGCGCACGTCGTTGTCCGATGAGGCGTAGTTGGCGTTCTTGTCGTAGTTGTTCTGGATGGTGTCACCCGCGCCGCAGGTATCGCAGAGATCCATGGCCGGGTTGATGATGTCGAAGGCGTGGCCATAAGTGAACGAGTTCAGGAATCCGATGCCGTGCGCGAAGCGCTTTTCGAGCTTGGCGGAAAGGCCGTTGTAGTTGCTCGCGTTCCAGTTGCCGACGGTCTTCACCGGCGCATCCGTGTACTTGGCCAGCGGACGGCGCGAGGCCACGGTGGTGGAGTTGAGCACGGTGGGCTGGTTGCCCTGGCCGAGGCCGACGAGCTGCACGCCGTGGTTGCCGACGTAGTTGGCCTCGAAGAGCAGGCCTCCCGGCAGGAGCTTCTGCACGCTCAGGCTCCACTCCTCGACGTAGGGCATCTGGAAGTGCAGCGGCCAGCTGACCAGCGTGGAAGTCGCGCTGGGCACGAGCGTAAAGTCAGAGGCTGAAATTGCCGTGGGACGCGGGATGGAGGCCGTGGAGCTGAGCACGAAGCCGGTGGAGGGATTGAGCTGATCGCTGCTGATGGTCTCCGATCCATAGCCGTAAAAGGGCGGGTTGTCGGTGAGACGATTGGTGACGCCGGTGCCCTCGTCCTGCGCATAGAAGATGCCGTAGGAGGGGCGCACGGTCATGTCCTTCACGCCGGGCACGCGATAGGCGAGGCCGATGCGCGGAGCGATGTTGTTCGTGTCGCCGTAGAGCAGGCCGCGCGGCAGGCGGCTGTCCCCGGAGAAGATGAGCTGGCCGTAGAGCGGGCTGTCCTGGTCGAGGATGAAGTTGCCCATGTGATTCTGGGTTTCGATGTAAGGCGCGGCGTACTCGTAACGCAGGCCGAGATTCAGCGTGAGCGAGGGCGTGACGGTCCACTGATCGGTGACGTAGCCGCCGAGGAACCAGCCGCGCTCGATGGCCTCGGCCACGGTGCCGGTGGTGAGAGTATCCGCGTCGCCAAGGAGCAGATCGGCGACGGCGTTGCCGGTGCTGCTGCGCGCGCCGGGGTTCTGGGTGAAGACGCCGTCGAAGCCGAAGGTGCTGCGGCCGTTCGAGGCTGCGAAGGTGGTCGGGCGGATGAGCATAAACTCGCCGCCGGTCTTGAGCACGTGGCGTCCGATGGACTTCGAGATGTTATCCGACCAGTCCCATACGCCGGAGGACTTGCGCAGCGGCGCGTTGCCGCAGCAGCCGGCCATGGCGCCGAGCTGGGCGTAATTGGAGACGCTGAAGAAGGGCGTGCCGCTGTCGATCTGGGAGTCGAGGCTGCCGGTGATGATCGGGTCGCGGGCGACGGTGCTGTCGGAGTCGATGGAGATGGACGTCCATGAGAAACGGAAGTCGTTGATGAGCGTAGGGCCGAAGATGCGCGTGTAGCCGACGCCGACCCCCGAAGAGTCGATGTTCTGCTGGCCGGGGTCCTGCGCGGGAGCGGGCAGCGTCGCATCCTGCGAGGTCACGGCATTGACGCGCGAGTAGCGGGCAAAGGCGCTGTCATTCGCACCCAGCTGCACGTCGCCGCGCACCACGCCGTTGCGCTTGTCGATGCGCTCGGGAACATTGCGGCGATAGAGGTCGCCGCCGTCATTGGGCAGCGGGTACCAGTCCACCAGCTGCTGGCCGATGGCGTTGATGCGCTCATTGGGGATGTTGTTCTGCGCGAACTGCGTGCGCGTGGCGGTGGTGCCGGTGCCCTCGGTGGTGCTGGGATCGTAGATGGCCGTGGTGCCGAAGTCGCCGGCGCGCTGCAGCGCCGTCGGCACGGTGGTGCTGGAGGTCGACTCCACGCGATCGTGATAGCCCTCGTAGGCGCCGAAGAGCCATGCGTGATCCTTGCGGATAGGGCCGCCGAGCGAGCCGCCGTACTGGTTGAGCACCAGCAGCGGATTCGAGGTGGCGAAGTAGTTGGTCGCGTTCAGCTCGTTGTTCTGGATGAACTCATAGGCCGAGCCGTGAATCTCATTGGTGCCGGATTTTGTAATGGCGTTGACGACCGCGCCGGCCGAGGCTCCGAACTCGGCGGAGAAGTTGCTGGTCTGCACGGTGAACTCCTGCAGCGCATCGATGGGCGGACGCACCATGTCGCGGGCATCGTTGTCGAGACCGCGGAGGTAGTTCACGTTGCGCGCGCCGTCGAGCAGGAAGGCATTCTGCAGGCCGGAGTTGCCGTAGGCGACGAAGGTGAGGTCGCGTCCCGCGGCCTCGGGCGTGGTGCCGGGGATGGTCCTGGCCGCATCGAGATAGTTGCGTCCCTGCAGCGGCAGCTCGGTGAGCGTGCGCGAGGAGACCACCTGCGCGATGGTGTCGGACCTGGTCTCGAGCAGCGGTGCGTCGCCGGTGACGGTGACGACCTGCTCCGAGCGGCCGACGGAGAGCGCGAGGTTGAGGCTTACGGCTTCGCCGGTGGAGACATTCACGGCATCGCGATGGATGGACTCGAAGCCGGGCGCGGTGACATCCGCGTTATAGCGGCCGGGCTGCAGCGAAGGCACCTCGGCGATGCCGTGATCGTTGGTCTCGAGCGTGCGGACGACGGCGCCGGTATCCGTACCGACGATGGTGACCTGTGCATGGTTGACCGTGGCTCCGGTGGAGTCGGTAACGACGATGCTCAGGCTGCCGGTGGAGGTCTGAGCGAAGACGAAATGCAGAGAAGGAGCAACAAGCACTGCAAGCGCGAAGGCGGCGATGCGGCCGCGAAATGGGGTAGACATAAAGCCTCACAAAAGGTGAATCGGGTGGAAGGGCAACCGGGCAGGCGTCCCGCCCGGTTTGCGGGAATGCGCTCAGGCCTGGCTACAACAGCTCTCCGGCGCAGGGACAACGGATGCGGACCGCCGGGGCGGATCGGGCACGGTGATGGTGTCGCCCAGCTCCTGCTGCATGGCGCGCAGGCGCGCAACGAGCTGCAGCTTGAGCTCGTCATGCTGCGGATCGTCGCTGAGATCGTGCATCTCCCATGGGTCCTGAGCGAGATCGAAGAGCTGATAGCGCTCGATCTTGGGGTAGTAGATGAGCTTGTGCGTTTTGGTACGGACGCTGCGCTGCACCGCCTCGAGCCAGCCGAACATCGCGTCATACATAGGCTGGGGCTCGCCATGCAGCATGGGCACGAGGCTGGGGAAGCCGACGGTTTCGGGCACGGAGACGCCGGCCAGCTCGCAGGTGGTGGCGAACATCGAGTGCTGGTAGACCATCTCGTCCACGCGCTTGCCCCTGGGGATGGTCGGCCCGGCGAGGATCAGCGGCATGCGCATGCTGCACTCGTACTGGTTCTGCTTGCCCATCAGGCCGTGCTCGCCGACGGCGAGGCCGTGATCGGCGGTGAGGATGACGTAGGTGTTGCCGGCCTTGCCCGAGGCTTCGAGCGCGTCGAGGATGCGGCCGATCTGGCGATCCATGTGGGTGATGATGGCGTAGTACTCGCGGCGATGCGTCTGCACATCGAGCTCGGTGCGCGGAAAGGGCGCGAGCAGCTCGTCGCGCGTCTTGTGCTCGCCCTGGTCGAAGGGATGCTCAGGCAGGAAGTTCGGCGGAATGGCAATCTTATCCACCGGATACATATCAAGGAATTCCTGCGGAGCCTGGCGCGGATCGTGCGGCGCGTTGAAGCCGACATACATGAAGAAGGGTGTCTGGCGATGCGCGACCTGCGTGGTGAGGTGCTCGACGGCGGCATCGGCATAGAGCGAGCTGGAGTGCTCGATCCTGCCCGGCTTCTCGTTTTCAACCAGGCTGGTCATGAGCCAGTGGCCCTTGAGCTGCTCGTTCGCGGGGTCCCAGTGATTGCCCGGCGCGGGGCGGTTGTACATATCGCTGGTGGAAGGCAGATAGCCGGGGCCGACCGGCCCCTGCTCCGCGAAGGAGCGCTGCAGGAAGACGGCATCGAGATGCCACTTGCCGGTGATGTAGGTGTCGTAGCCGGCGGCGCGCAGCGTCTGTCCCCAGGTGGCAACGTCGCCGGCCTGATTCTCATTGCTGATGGCATGCGCCTTGAAGGTGGTGAGGCCGGTATTCAGCATGGTGCGGCTGGCCACGCAGACCGCGCCCGTCCACGAGCCCTGGTGGAAGCAGTGCGTGAAGGCGCAGCCGCGCGCCGCCAGGCGATCGATGTTCGGCGTGTGCACCTCAGGGTTGGTGAGGCTGCCGATGGTGCGAAACATGAGATCGTCGGCAATGAAGAAGAGGAAGTTCGGACGATGGTCGGCATTCCGCGCACTGGACTTCTGCGCGGCGGCGAGAGGAGCGTTTGCGAGCGTGCCGGCGGCAACAGCGGATGAGGCCATGCCCAGGAAGTGACGACGATTCATGCTGCGTACCTCTAAGGGTTTCGAAGCGGAGCGCAAAAAAACTCCGGCTGCAGACAAGAGAAAACCCGCCTCGCGATCAGCGAAAGGCGGGCGGAGAGATCGTGCTCGAAATTCGAGCCATGTCCATCTACAAACTCGCGGAGAAAGAGACTCCTCGGCTGCCCGCACGCCTGGAGGCGCGACAACAACAGGATTTCCGACAACAGGACATGCTTCGCTTTTACTATCCCGGCGCGACAGGCGTCAACGGCTGCTGCGCGCAGGGCGGGACTGCCGTCCGGGCGTTGCGCCTTCGGCCCCCCCTCCCTTTGGTCGCGGCGCTGGCCGTGCGGCCTTTCGCCTTCGGCCTCCACTCCCTTTGGTCGCGGCACTAACCGCGCGGCTTTTTGCCTTCGGCCTCCGCTCCCTTTGGTCGCGGCACTGGCCGTGCGGCCTTTCGCCTTCGGCCCCCGCTCCCTTTGGTCGCGATTTGGAATGTACCGAGTGGAGACGGAATCGGGTGCCCCGTCCAAGCTCCGCTTGGGCGGGAAGTACGAACTTCCCCGGGTGGCCCGTACAAGCCTTCTGTTGGCTTGTGTGGGGAAGCACGAACCTTCGCGGTGCATGACCCACATCTCGAACAGAACGAGATGTGGGGGCACCCGGTGCCGCAGGTCCCTCCACTTCGCGAGACAAAAACGTCTCGCTTCGGTCGGGATGACAACGTGAGAAAAGACGTTAAAACTCCACTCTTGCGGAGAACTGTGCGAGGCGCTTGTTGGTGAGCAGGGTGGTGGCCTGTCCAAAGTTCTGCGGGTTGTCGAGCGTGGAGCTGATGGAGTGCGAATCGAAGCGCACGCTGTTTGTGATGTTAAACATCTCCCAGCGGAACTGGAGATTGGTCTTCTTCGTGATAGGGAAGGTCTTGTCGAGACCGGTATCCCAGGAGAAGTAGCCGTCACCGCGCATGGGATTGCGTGTGCCGGACTCGCCCGGCAGCGCATGATCGAAGGCCGCGAAGACCGCAGCCGGATCGGCAAAACGCTGCGTGAGATGACCGCGCGCGGCAGCCTTGCCCGAAATCTTCGCGATCTGCTCCGCCCATCCTTCGATGTCCCAGTTCGTCGGATAGTAGGCTCCGTTGTCCATCATGAAGGGGAAGCCGCTCGTCCAGCGAAGAATGCCGGTGGTCGTCCAGCCGCCTACGAACTCATCCGTGAGCCGGTTGGCCGAGGCGAAGAACTTCTTGCCGCGGCCGACGGGAATATCCCAGATGTAGTTGGAGTTGATCTGGTGCCGCACGTCGAAGTCGGAGACGCCGTAGAGCTGGTTGGGCATCCAGCTGTTGATGATCTGCGCGTAGTTGGTCGCGCCGGAGGTAGCCAGGCGCTCGGACTGCGAGGTGAGATCCATCGATTTCGAGAGCGTGTAGTTGAAGTCGGCCTCGAGCCCCGCGCCGAAGCGCTGGCGATAGACGGCTTCGAGCGCGTTGTAATTCGAGTAGCCGATGGAACGCCACGCATACAGCGCCGAGTACTGATCGTGATAGAAGCGATAGGACGGATACGTCTGATTCGGGTTGACACCCGCGCCGCTGAGCGAGTCCGGCACGTCCAGCTCATAGAGCGCGTAGGTCTCGTTGTAGATGTTCTGCTGAAAGATCTGGTAGACGTTCTGCGTCGCGGTGACGGCGCCCGCTCCATAGCCGAGATCGACACCGTTCAGCGCAGAAAAGACCTGCTGGAAGTAAGGAATCTCTCCCACCGCGCTCACCGGGGTGCCGGAGCGGGAGAGCAGCGCGAGCTGGCGCGCGGCGGCGAAATACGTGCTGCCGGCCGCGGCCATGTTGGTCGGCATGGCCACGTCCTCCTGCGTCAGCAGGCGATGCGCGAAGCGGCCGACATACGAGAGCTCCAGCGACGAGCCATTGCCCAGCTCGCGGCCGATGGAGAAATCGACCAGGTGCGAATACGGCGTCTTGATCGCCGAGTCGAGCCCCCAGCTGATGGCGAAGTCCGTGCTCGCGGGCGTAGCGGGAAAACCACCGGCGGGCGCGGCGGGCAGAATGCTCGACGGGATGTCATAGAGCGTGGTGAAGCGCGGCGCCGTGCCGATGTAGACCGAGCCCGGCGAGTTGGAGAGATCGGACGAGAGACCGTAGGAGCCGCTGGTGTCGAAGGTGTTCACCGTGGCCGCGCCGAAGTGATCGAAGACCAGCGAGTAGCCGCCGCGGATGCTGGTCTTGCCGTTGCCGAAGATGCGATGAAAGAAGCCCGACTCCGGCATGGGGCTGAAGGCGAAGGCGAAGCGCGGAGCGAAGTCGCCCTTCTCCGGCGTCCAGAAATCGGGCTTGTGGTTGTAGCGGCCGTTCAGGTCGAAGGAAATTTCGCCGACATTGTTTGCCGCCTCACCCGCAGCCGCATATGCCGCGCTCTCGTCGTAATACCTGCTGAGCGAGAAGGGCTGGCAGACACCGTTGCTCATCATGCAGGAGCCGACCTGCGTGCCGGTCTTCTCCGCCGGGGTCTGCAAATAGGAGTAGCGCAGGCCGTAGGTCAGGGTCAGGTTCTTGAGCGCCTTCCATGAGTCCTGCGCGTAGAACTCGAACTCCTTCCAGCCGTAGTCGCGCTTGACCGGCGCGCCGATGGCCAGCGCCGTGCCTTGCTTGTCGTAGTTGTAGATCGCGTCGCCCTCGGTGAGGATGCCGGTGATGCCGAGCAGCGCACTGTTGTACTCATTGCCGTAGTTGGAGAAATCGACGGCCGGGAAGCCATAGACCGGCGGATCGAAGGGGCCGCCGCTGTTAGCCACGGTCGAGCCGTTCGAGAGCCAGCCCTGGTTCATCTGCGCGTCGGGGAAGGAGTCCTCCGTGCTGTTGCGGCGATCGTCGATGAGGCGGATATTGCCGCCGAACTGCAGGTTGTGCGTGTGCCGGGTCCAGGAGAGATCGTCGACGATGTTCTGCACCGGAATGATGTAGGAGAGCGAGCGGCTGAAGGATTCCGGCTCGGCCACCGCGGCGAGATAGACCTCCGGCTCATTCGAGATGCCGGCGTTATCGACGCCCTGGCGCGTGAGGCCGTAGCGGAAGTTGTTCACCAGGTTCGGAGTGATCAGGAACGTATAACCCGCGGCGAAGCCTTTGTTGTTGGTGAGCGTGCTGGTGGATGCGGGCTGGCCGGGAAAGGCCGGCGCAGAGGGCTCATCGTCATTCTGCAGGTTGCCGCGCCAGAAGGCGGTGTGCCTGCCGTTCGAGGTGATGTTCCAGTCCAGGCGGGCGATGTAGGTGTTGTAGCTGCGCTTGATGGTGTAGGGGAAGCGATAGCCGATGGTATTCAGGCCGTCGCCCTGCGTCGTGTCGTTGCCTGCGGGATAGGCGTTGAAGATCTTGAGAATCGCCTGGTTCACACCGATGTTCTGCGGGTCCATCGACTGGATGTCGGCGGGAGTGAGCAGGTAGGTCTGATCGGCGCCGGAGGCATTCAGATATTCGTACTGCAGATTGCCGGCACGATAGGAGCTGGTAGGCACTGCGCCCGCGTTCACGCTCTCGCCCTCGGTGTCGCGCTGGCCTTCGTAGTTCAGAAAGTAGAAGGCCTTGTTCTTCAGGATGGGCCCGCTCACAGCTCCGCCGAAGACGTTGCGGATGAGCTTGGGCGGCGTGTTCGGCTCGCCGGCGGCAAGCTGCTGCTGCTTGTTGAAGAAGTCGTTCGCTTCGAAAAGATTGCTGCGGTTGTATTCGTAGAGCGCGCCGTGCAGCTGGTTGCCGCCGCTGCGCGTGACCAGCGCCACCTGCGCGCCGGAGGAGCGGCCGGCATCGGCATCGGGATTGCTCGTCGTCACGCGGAACTCGGCCACCGAATCCTGCGTGACGCGCAGCACGCTGGTAAAGGCGTAACCGTTGTTGACATCGTTCACGTCGACGCCGTCGAGGGTGATGTTCGACTGGTCGCTGCGTCCGCCGTTCACCGCGCCGCTGCGCGAGTCGCTCGCGTTGTTGCCGACGGCGTTGGTGCCGTTCTGATCGTCGGTGCGGCCCATGTACGTGACGCCGGGCTGGAGGCTGAGCAGATCGGGCACGTTGCGGCCTTCGATCGGCAGCGACTCCACCTGCTTGCCCTGGAAGGCATTGCCCATGGTCGCGTCGGTGGTGTTCAGCACCGGCTGCACGTTGCTCGTCACCTCCACCTGCTGGGTCACGGCGGCCACGCCCAGCGTGACGTTGAACGTCGCCGGCTGGCTCACCAGCAGGTCCATGCCGGTCTTCTCCGCGGTCTGGAAGCCACCCATGGAGACAGTGAGGTCATATCGGCCGGGCTTGAGCTGCGAGAACTGGAATTCGCCGCTGCTGTTGGTCGTGTTCACACGCGTGGCGCTGGTGGATTCCAGCGTGAGCTTGACGGTCGCGCCGGGGATGATGGCACCGCTGCTGTCGGTCACACGGCCGCCCAGAGAGGTCGTTGCCTGCGCCATGGCGTAGCGACAGGCAGTAAGAAGGAATACACCGATCACGAGAACGTAGAAATGCTTTCTGAAACGCATGGAGGCCTCTCAAAAAGAAAACTGATCTGCGGGGAAGCGTTCTTACAGACGCGTGCAGTGTTTATATCCAAAACACCCCGTGGGATGAAGCTTTTATTGCATCCCCACGAAAAATCCTGCTGCGCGCAGGGCGATACCGCCTTCGGCTCCCGCTCCCTCTGGTCGCGAGCGTGCACCGGTGGGAATATCGACGGTGGCCCATTCAAGCCCGCTGTTGGCTTGAGTGGGGAGAAGCTGCTGCGCGCAGGGGGACTGGCCGTCCGGGCGTTGCGCCTTCGGCTCCCGCTCCCTCTGGTCGCGAGCGTGCACCGGTGGGAATATCAGCAGTGGCCCATTCAAGCCGGTTTTAACTTGAGTAGGGGAACAAGCGCCCCTCTCTGCCTGATACCGTATTTGCAGAAGAAATCTGCAGAATCGAAAAATTCCCGCATCCTTGCACATTTAACCGTCATCTGTTGAATAGACAACATGCGTCGTGGTGGAATGCACTCAGGCGTATGTGATGTGATTGCATATGCCGGAGGAAATATCCATGTCTGTCCTGCTTCGTGTCGATTCGAGCCCGATGTTCGCGGCTTCCGTCTCCCGTCATCTCACCGACCAGTTTGTCGAGAAGTGGTCGGCCAAGCACCACGGTGGCCAGGTGGTCACCCGCGACCTGAACAAGACCGAGCTGAAGCCTCTGACCGCCGAGTGGGTGGCCGCAGCCTACACGCCGGAAGAAGCCCGCACGCCGGAACAGAAGCAGCTGCTGGCGCTTTCCGATGAGCTGGTCGCCGAGATCGAAAAGGCCGATGAGCTGGTGATTGGCCTGCCCATGCACAACTTCAGCATCGCCGGCGTGACCAAGCTGTGGATCGACCTGATCGCCCGCGTAGGCAAGACCTTCTCCTACGGCGCCGAAGGCCCCAAGGGTCTGCTCAAGAACAAGAAGATCACCTTCCTAGTGGCCACCGGCGGCAAGTACGATCCGGGCACCGCATATGAGTCGTTCAACTTCGTCGAGCCGTATGTCCGCACCGTCTTCGCCTTCCTGGGCGTGACCGATGTGAAGTTCATCACCGCCGGCGGCACCGCCGCGCTGCGCAATCCCGAGACCAACCGCGAAAGCTTCCTGCAGCCATATGAAGAAGCGGTGGCCGCTCACCTGGGCTAAGCCTGCGCCTTACTGCTGGACACAAGAGAGGGCCGCGCAAGCGGCCCTCTCTTTATGTTTAGCCTGAAACGATTGTTGTGGCACCCCACCCGGCTTCTTGCCGCTGCGAGGAAACAGCAGGTCCCTCCGCTGCGCTCGCCTGCGGCTCGCTTCGGTCGGGATGACAGGTTTTTTATTGGAAAGCGAAGCTTTCCAGAAACAACAAAGCCCGGCCAAAAGGCCGGGCTTTGTTGTTTGTAACCGTAACTGCGACGAACTACTCCGACGCGGCCATTTCCTCGGCTTCGCCTTCCTGCCGCATGAGTTCGAGCTCGCGCTCGGCCTCTTCGAAGGCAGTCTGGACTTCGGCCTGGACGCGTACGGCCGCTTCTTCGAGCTCGGGGGAGAGCTGGATGTTGCGGTAGTACTCCATGCCGGTGCCGGCGGGGATGAGACGGCCGACGATGACGTTCTCCTTGAGACCGCGCAGGTTGTCGATGGCGCCGTTGATGGACGCCTCCGTCAGTACGCGCGTGGTCTCCTGGAACGACGCCGCGGAGATGAAGCTGTCGGTCGAGAGCGAGGCCTTGGTGATGCCCAGCAGCAGCGGACGACCGATGGCCGGACGGCCACCTTCCGCGATCGCACGCTCGTTCTCGTTGCGGAAGCGGAACTTGTCGACCTGCTGTTCGAGCAGGAAGTTGGTGTCGCCGACTTCCTCGATCTTCACCCAGCGCAGCATCTGACGAACGATCGTCTCGATGTGCTTGTCCGAGATGGCCACGCCCTGCAACCGGTAGACTTCCTGGATTTCGTTCACCAGGTAGCCCTGCAGTTCCTTCTCACCGAGGACGGCGAGAATGTCGTGCGGGTTGAGCGGACCATCCATCAGCGGATCGCCGGCACGCAGGCGCTCGCCTTCCTGGACGTTGACGTGGATACCGCGCGGCACGGAGTATTCCTTCTCCTCGCCGTTATCCGCGGTGACGTAGATCTTGCGCTGACCCTTGGTGACTTCACCGAACTTCACCACACCATCGATCTCGCTGATGATGGCGGTTTCGCGCGGCTTACGGGCTTCGAAGAGCTCGACGACGCGGGGCAGACCACCGGTGATGTCCTTGGTACGCGTGGTTTCACGCGGGATCTTGGCCAGGATATCGCCGGGGAAGACCTCGTCTCCGTCCTGGATCATGAGGTGAGCGCGCGAGGGCATCAGGTAACGCTTGTTGCCCTTGGCACCCTTGATGATGATCGCCGGCTGGCGCTTTTCATCGGGAGCCTCGGCGACCACCAGACGCGACAGGCCGGTGACTTCGTCGACTTCTTCGTTGAGCGTGATGCCTTCCTGCAGATCCTTGAACTGCACCGTGCCACCGATCTCGGTGAGGATGGCGAAGGTGTAGGGATCCCACTCGGCAAGCACCTGACCGAGCTCGACGGCAGCGCCGTCCTCGACCTTGAGCTTGGCGCCGTAGACGATCTGGTAGCGCTCCTTCTCACGGCCACGGTCGTCAATCACAGCGATCGAACCGGAACGGGTCATCGCGACCAGGTCACCCTGCTTGGAGCGGACGGTGACGAGGTTGATGAAGCGCACGGTGCCGTTGTTCTTGGCGTCGAGGCGCGACTGATCGGAGACGCGCGATGCCGTACCACCGATATGGAAGGTACGCATGGTGAGCTGCGTGCCGGGCTCGCCGATGGACTGCGCGGCGATGACGCCGACCGCTTCGCCGAGCTCGACCAGGCGGCCCGAACCGAGGTTACGGCCGTAGCACAGGATGCAGACGCCGCGCTTGGATTCGCAGGTGAGGACCGAGCGGATCTTGACGCGCTCGATACCCGCAGCCTGGATGGCCGAGGCGGAGTCTTCATTGATCTCCTGGTTCACGTCGACGATGACGTTGCCCTCGAAGTCCTTGAGACGCTCGAGCGTGACGCGGCCGATGATGCGGTCGCGCAGCGGCTCGATGATCTCGCCGGATTCGATGATCGGGGTCACGTAGATGCCTTCGACCGTGCCGCAATCGAGCTCGCTGACGATGACGTCCTGCGCCACGTCGACGAGACGACGGGTGAGGTAGCCCGAGTCAGCGGTCTTGAGCGCCGTATCGGCCAGACCCTTACGCGCGCCGTGGGTCGAGATGAAGTACTCGAGCACGGTGAGGCCTTCGCGGAAGTTCGCGGTGATCGGCGTTTCGATGATTTCACCGGAGGGCTTGGCCATCAGGCCGCGCATACCGGAGAGCTGACGAATCTGCTGCTTCGAACCACGGGCGCCGGAGTCGGCCATGATGTAGATCGGGTTCATGGCTCCTTCCTTGTCCGCGTTCTTCATGTTGTTGAACATTTCGTCGGCAACGCGCTCGGTCACGGTCGACCAGAGCTGAATGACCTTGTTGTTGCGCTCACCGTTGGTGATCGCACCATCGAGGTACTGCTGCTGCACGGCGAAACGCTGCTTCTCGGCGTCGCGGACGACCGGGTACTTGGTGTCCGGGATGACCATGTCGTCGAGGCCGACAGAGAGACCCGAGCGCGTCGCGAACTGGAAACCCAGCTCCTTGATGCGGTCGAGCATCTTCACCGTGATCTCGAGACCGAGATTCAGGTAGCAGTAGTTCACCAGCTGGCCAATGCCCTTCTTCTTGAGCAGGCCATTGACGTAGGGCATACCTTCCGGCAGCGCATCGTTGAGGATGGCGCGGCCGACCGTGGTCGAGATGTACTGCTTCTCGTACTGCACGGCTTCGGTGTGCGTGATGTCCTGATCGTCGTACGCAGTGGTCATGTCGAGGACAGGACCGGTGTAGCGCAGACGGATCGGGGTGAGGGTTTCGAGCTCCTTGGCATCGAGGGCCATGAGCACTTCCTCGATGTTCGCGAAGACGCGGCCTTCACCCTTGGTGCCCTTCTTGGCCTTGGTCAGGTAGTAGAGACCGAGCACCATGTCCTGGGTAGGCACGGTGATCGGCTGACCGGAGGCCGGCGACAGGATGTTGTGCGCCGCGAGCATGAGCACGCTGGCTTCCACCTGCGCTTCGGGCGAGAGCGGGATGTGCACGGCCATCTGGTCGCCGTCGAAGTCCGCGTTGAACGCGGTGCAGACCAGCGGATGGATCTTGATGGCCTTGCCTTCGACGAGCACGGGCTCAAAGGCCTGGATGCCGAGGCGGTGCAGGGTGGGGGCGCGGTTCAGCAGGACCGGGTGATCCTTGATGACCTCTTCGAGGATGTCCCAGACCACGGGCTCCTGCAGCTCCACCATTTCCTTGGCCTGCTTGATGGTGGTGCAGTGGCCGGTCTGCTCGAGGCGGTGATAGATGAAGGGCTTGAAGAGCTCGAGCGCCATCTTCTTGGGCAAACCGCACTGGTGCAGCTTGAGCTCGGGGCCGACCACGATGACCGAACGGCCGGAGTAGTCGACGCGCTTGCCGAGCAGGTTCTGACGGAAGCGGCCCTGCTTGCCCTTGAGCGTATCGGAGAGCGACTTGAGCGGACGGTTGTTGGCGCCACGCAGCACACGGCCACGGCGGCCGTTGTCGAACAGCGCGTCGACGGCCTCCTGCAGCATGCGCTTTTCATTGCGCACGATGACCTCAGGCGCATGGAGGTCCATGAGCTTCTTGAGGCGGTTGTTACGGTTGATGACGCGGCGATACAGGTCGTTCAGGTCCGAAGTGGCGAAGCGGCCGCCATCGAGCGGCACCAGCGGACGCAGCTCGGGGGGAATGACCGGGATCACGTCGAGGATCATCCACTGCGGCTTGTTGCCTGACTTGCGGAAGGCCTCGACGACCTTGAGGCGCTTGGCGTACTTGAGGCGCTTCTGCAGGGAGGTTTCCTGCTTCATGCGCTCGCGCAGCTCGATCGAGAGCTCGTCGACGGCGACGCGCTTGAGCAGCTCCTTGATGGCCTCGGCGCCCATCATGCCCTTGAAGCCGGTGGGGCGGTACTGGGCATCGAGCTCGCGGAAGCGGGTCTCGTCCTTGATGATTTCGCGCTCGCGCGTGGGCGAGTCGCCCGGATCGACGACAACGTAGGACTCGAAGTAGAGCACGCTCTCGAGGTCACGCAGCGAGATGTCGAGCAGGTGGCCGATACGCGACGGCAGGCCCTTGAAGAACCAGACGTGCGAGCAGGGCGAAGCCAGCTCGATGTGGCCGAGGCGCTCACGGCGAACCTTGGAGACAGTGACTTCGACGCCGCACTTGTCGCAGATGACGCCGCGGTGCTTCATGCGCTTGTATTTGCCGCAGAGGCACTCCCAGTCGGTGACGGGGCCAAAGATGCGGGCGCAGAAGAGACCGTCGCGCTCCGGCTTGAAGGTACGGTAGTTGATGGTTTCCGGCTTGGTGACTTCGCCGTGCGACCAGCTGCGGATCTTTTCCGGCGATGCAAGCTGAATGCGGATCGCGTCGAAGTCCGTGATCGGTCCTGACAGTTCAAATGGGCTGGAACGGTACAAGGTGTTCCTCCTTGGCCAGCTTCTAGCTTCTAGCTACTAGCTTCTAGCCTGTTTCTCTTGGTTCTTTGCATCGGGGCTTACTTACGCGGTAAGCCCCGTTCATCCTGGCTGGCGGGCTTTTAGCTAAAAGCTAGGAGCTAGGAGCTAAAAGCTGCCTTTCTTAGTCGGCGGCCGCGAGAGTCGGCAGGGGAAGCTTCTTGGCTTCGCCGGTGCCGGTCATCTTGATCAGCTCCACGTCCAGGCAGAGCGACTGCAGCTCGCGGATGAGCACGTTGAACGACTCGGGCACGCCCGGCTCGATCGCCGCCTCGCCCTTGACGATGGCCTCGTAGATCTTGGTACGGCCATAGACGTCGTCGGACTTGGCAGTGAGCAGCTCCTGGAGGATGTAGGCGGCGCCGTATGCTTCGAGCGCCCACACTTCCATTTCTCCGAAGCGCTGGCCACCGAACTGCGCCTTGCCGCCCAGCGGCTGCTGGGTGATGAGCGAGTACGGCCCGATGGAGCGCGCGTGGATCTTGTCGTCGACCAGGTGCGACAGCTTGAGCATGTAGATGTAGCCGACCGTTACCGGCTGCTCGAACTGGTCACCCGTCATGCCGTCGAAGAGATGCGTCTTGCCGGAGGTGGGCAGACCCGCAGCCGTGAGCAGCGCCTTGATCTCGGTTTCCTGCGCGCCGTCGAAGACCGCGGTGCCGAACCAGATGCCGCGCTGCATGCCGAGGCCCACGCGACGCACCTGCTCGTCGTCGAGCTCGAGCAGCTGGCGCAGAGCAGCGGTGCCGGCGAAGCGCTCCTTGAAGACCTCGCGGATGGCATTGGCGTCCTGATGCTGCTTCACGATCTCGGCCACCTGCGCGCCGAGCTCATGAGCCGCCCATCCGAGGTGGGTCTCGAGGATCTGACCGACGTTCATACGCGAAGGCACGCCGAGCGGATTCAGAACGATCTCGACCGGGGTACCGTCGGGCAGATACGGCATATCTTCCTCGGGGAGGATACGCGCGATCACACCCTTGTTCCCGTGGCGGCCGGCCATCTTGTCGCCCACCGAGAGCTTGCGCTTCATGGCGATGTAGACCTTCACCAGCTTGATGACGCCGGGGGAGAGCTCGTCGCCCTTCTGCAGCTTGCTGATCTTCTCGTTGGTGATCTTGCGGAGAACGTCGATCTGGCGCGAGGTCATTTCTTCGATCTCGTCGATCTGCTCGTTCACGCGCGGATCCTTGTCGTTGTAACGGATGCGCTTGAGGTTCTTGGTCGAGAGCCGCTCGATGGTGTCGCGGTCGAGCACGGCGTCCTTCACGAGGAGGCGCTTGTTGGTGCGCTCATCGTGCAGGTCAGCCAGAACGACCTTGCCGCCGAGGATGGCTTCGAGACGCTTGAGGCGCTCGTCGGTGAGAATGCGGATTTCGTCGGCCAGGTTCTTCTCGAGGTCTGCAACCTGCTCGGCTTCGATCTGCTTGGCGCGCTCGTCCTTCTCCTGGCCCTTGCGGGAGAAGATGCGGACGTCGACGATGGTGCCTTCGATGCCCGGGGGGCACGTGAGCGAAGCATCGCGCACGTCGCCGGCCTTTTCGCCGAAGATGGCGCGGAGCAGCTTCTCTTCCGGCGTCAGCTGGGTCTCGCCCTTGGGCGTCACCTTGCCCACGAGGATGTCGTTGTGCTTGATCTTGGCACCGATGCGGATGATGCCGCTCTCGTCGAGATCGCGCAGCGCATGCTCGCTGACATTGGGGATGTCGCGGGTGATTTCTTCCGGGCCCAGCTTGGTGTCGCGGGCTTCGATCTCGTACTCCTCGATGTGGACGGAGGTGTAGTAATCCTCGCGCACCAGCTTCTCGGAGATCAGGATCGCGTCCTCGAAGTTGTAACCGCGCCAGGGCATGAAGGCCACCAGCACGTTGCGGCCGAGGCCGAGCTCGCCCTGCTCGGTGCAGGGACCGTCGGCGATGACCTGCCCCTTCACCACCCGGTCGCCGTGACGCACGATCGGCTTCTGGTTGATGCAGGTGTTCTGGTTGGAGCGCTTGAACTTGATCAGCGTATAGATGTCCGAACCGACCTCACGCGACATCTGCGTGGGGTGATGCTCGCCCTCGACGCGGATGATGATGCGCTCGGAGTCGACCGAATCGACCACGCCGTTACGGCGGGCAAGGATGACGGCGCCCGAGTCGCGGGCGGTGACGCCTTCCATACCGGTACCGACCAGCGGAGCCTCGGAGACGAGCAGCGGCACCGACTGGCGCTGCATGTTCGCACCCATCAGCGCGCGGTTCGCGTCGTCGTGCTCGAGGAAGGGCACGAGCGAAGCGGCGACGGAGACCAGCTGCTTGGGGCTGACGTCGACATAATCGACTTCGCTGCGATCGACGAGGACAAAGTTGCCCTGACGACGAGCGTTGACCAGCTCTTCGGTGATGTTGCCCTCATCGTCCAGGGCGATGTTCGCCTGGGCGATGGTGTGACGGTCTTCTTCCCACGCCGAGAGGTAGAAGGAGAAGGGATCGTACTCGATGTGACGCTTCTTCTCCGCCTTCAGCTTCTGGTTCAGCTTGAGGGCTTCGGACTTCTCGATGTGGTCACCCACGCGCAGACCGCTCTCGCCGGCGTTGGTGATCTGGACGAAGTCCAGCACGCGGCCGCTGGCGACGCGGCGGTAGGGCGACTCGATGAAGCCGTACTCGTTGATGCGCGCGAAGCACGACAGCGAGCTGATCAGACCGATGTTCGGGCCTTCCGGCGTCTCGATCGGGCAGATACGGCCGTAGTGCGTCGGGTGCACGTCGCGGACTTCGAAACCGGCGCGCTCACGCGACAGACCGCCAGGCCCAAGGGCGGAGAGACGCCGCTTGTGCGTGATCTCCGACAGCGGGTTGGTCTGGTCCATGAACTGCGAGAGCTGCGAGGAGCCGAAGAACTCGCGGATGGCGGCCATGACCGGCTTGGCGTTGATGAGGTCGTGCGGCATGGCCGTCGACATCTCCTGGTAGACGCTCATCTTTTCCTTGATGGCGCGCTCCATGCGGACCAGACCGATGCGGAACTGGTTCTCCATGAGCTCACCGACCGCGCGGACGCGACGGTTGCCAAGGTGATCGATGTCATCCACCACGCCGATGTTCTTGCGCAGCTTGAGCAGGTACTTGATGGTCGAGTAGAAGTCCTCGGGCGTCAGGGTGCGACGGTCAAGAGGCGTGTGCTCGCCATTCTCGTAGAGCTTGATGTTGAACTTGAGACGGCCCACGCGCGAGAAGTCGTACTTGCGCGGATCGAAGAACATGCCTTCGAACAGGGCAGTCGCGGTGTCGAGGGTCGGCGGGTCGCCCGGACGCAGCTTGCGGTAGATCTCGATGAGCGCCTCTTCCGGCTTGCGCACCGAGTCACGGCGGAGCGTGTTGGTGATGATGTTGCCCACGTCATCGCGCTCGGGGAAGAAGATCTCGATCTGCGAAACGCCGCTCTCGATGATCTTGTGCAGCTTGTCGGCGGTGAGCTCCTGGTTGGCCTCGAGGAAGACCTCGCCGGTGGTGGTGTCGATGACGTCGGCCGCGGTGACGGCGCCGTCGAGCTCAGGCGTGTCGACTTCGACTTCGGCGATCTGATTGTTGCGCAGCGCGCGCAGCACCGAGGGGCTGACCTTGCGGCCGGCATGGGCGATCTCTTCGCCCTTGTGTACGATGGCGTGCGCCGGCTTCACACCGAGCAGGTGCGTGGCCTTCTCGGCATCCTGTTCGACGGCCCAGAAGAGCTTGCCGTCCTTCACGTTGACCTTGTCGACCGTGTAGAAGGTCTTGAGGATCTCGTCGTCGGCCTTGAGGCCGAGGGCGCGCAGGAAGATGGTGCCCAGGAACTTACGCTTGCGGTCGATGCGAACGTAAAGCGTGTTCTTCTGGTCGTACTCGAACTCCACCCACGAACCGCGGTAGGGGATGATCTTGCCCAGGAAGTAGGTGCGGTTGTTCGCGGTCTCGAAGAAGACGCCGGGCGAACGGTGGAGCTGCGAAACGATGACGCGCTCGGTGCCGTTGACGATGAAGGTGCCGTTCTGCGTCATCAGCGGGATGTCGCCGAAGAAGACTTCCTGCTCCTTGATGTCGCGGATGGTCTTGGCGCCGGTTTCGGCATCCTTGTCGTAGATGGTGAGGCGGACCGTCACCTTCAGCGGCGCGGAGTAGGTCATGCCGCGCTCTTCGCACTCCGCCTGGTCGTACTTCAGCTGCAGACCGACAGGGTCACCGCACTTGTTGCAGAAGTCGGGCGTGTTCTTGTTGTAGGTGCCGCACTTCGAGCAGAGCACGTCGCCGGGATGGAACGGGTCGGTGATGACCATGTTGCCGCAATGGACGCAGGCCGTACGCAGGTGATGGAGTCCCTTGAGGTGTCCGCACTTGCACTCCCAGTTGCCGATGGAGTAGTCGACGAAATCAAGCTGCGAGATGTTGCGGAAGTCGGTGATCGGAAACACGGAGGTGAAGACGGACTGCAATCCGTTGTCTTCGCGCTCCGAGGGCAGCTTGTCCATCTGCAGGAAGCGCTCATAGGAGCGGCGCTGCACTTCAATCAGGTTAGGAATCTGGATCGCTGTAGGAATCTTGGAAAAGTCGAGACGGCTGCGTAGGGCGCGATTCTCGTTGGACATGCTTCACTCCTCAAGACTCGTCGACACGAGGTTCCGATGTTCCGGAAAGGCCGGCACCGCTCGAGTCATGCGGTGAGACCTGTATTGCCACTGCACGCGAAATCTGCCTTCTCCGCCCCGTCCGGAGGAGACGCCGCGTTTCTTTCTTATCCGGCGTGCCCTGCGGGGAGCGGGCAAAGCCGGTGTGCTTGCACGGGAGGTACGGTGGGCGTAACCTTCCGTTTTGCTGCGGACAACCTGCGGGCACGAAGAATCGTCCCACGGAGGTAGTCAGAAACTGCTAAGGCTGAACGGGAAGAGAAGTCAGAAGGCGCGAGGCACTGGCGGAAGAACAGGATTCTGCCGACAAAACGGAAATAGGCTCGTAGGGACAGCACGTCCCACGAGCGTAACAACCGACTTGTTCACTCAAACCTGACAGAATTATCGTTTCCCGCTTTGTTGCCGATACTGCGTGCTCGCCGCCTGACTTCCGATTCCGATTCCATTCCACAGGGTCGCCGAGTATCCTATGGATGGCCGATGGACGATTCCATCGGAATAAATTGAGCGCCGTTCTCCCGCGCGCACGGTCAACCGGACTCCCTATGCTGCCAAGTCCGTAGTTTTACCCGCCGGATTGCTGAAGAAGAGCGAAAACCGCGTTCCCCCGCCGCCGCAAGCCCCCAACATACAAAGACAGCCAAGCGGAACGCACCTTGTCTAGCATAGCGCGTTCCGCTTTGGCATGCAACTTGCTCGAGAACAGCCGTCAGAGCTCAGGGCTCAGTTTCCAGTCAGGCAAAAGCCCGAAGGACTGAGCCCTGCGCCCCGATCACTTACTTGATCTCGATGGTGGCGACGCCGTCGAACTTCTTCTTGATGGCTTCGGCGTCTTCCTTGCTGACGTTCTCCTTCAGAGGCTTCGGAGCACCGTCGACCAGGTCCTTGGCTTCCTTCAGACCCAGGGCGGTGACTTCGCGAACGGCCTTGATGGTGTTGATCTTGTTCGCGCCGGCATCCTTCAGGATGACGGTGAACTCGGTCTGCTCGGCGGCAGCCGGAGCAGCCGCGGCAGCGCCGCCGCCAGCCACGACAACCGGGGCAGCAGCCGCGGCCGAGACGCCGAGGCGCTCTTCAAGCTTCTTGACCAGAGCGGCTGCGTCGAGCAGGCTCAGGCTGACAATCTGATCTTCCAACTGCTGTAAATCGGCCATGATAGTTTCTCCACTTTTGAATCGAATTTTGTACTGCGCCGGAGGGTCTTGCCCGCCGGTTGCCGCTCGCCCCGCCCCGAGGTTTCCGATGTGCCCAGACCGACACACCTCGAAGAAGCACTGCGGCGAATCTTGTAAAGCAGCTCTTAGCTTTTAGCCTCTAGCTGCTAGCTAGTTCTCTGGCACCGCAGTGAGCGGCGGCCGTATCGGAGCTAAAAGCTAGGAGCTAGCAGCTAAAAGCTGAACTTCTAGCTTGCGAACTTTTCCTTCTCGACGCCCTGTCCGAGGACGACGGCCAGATCGCGGCCGGTCGCGTTGATGACCGTGGCCAGGCGCTGGGCCGGAGCGTTGATGAGGTAGAGCAGCTTGGCGAAGATCTCTTCCTTGCCCGGCATGGTGGCCAGGGACTTGACCTCGTCCACGTTGATGACCTTGCCGTCAACGATGCCGAGCTTGAAGGTGAACTGCGCGTTGTCTTCGACGAACTTGGCGAGCGCCTTGGCCAGCGCGACCGGGTCGCCGCTGGTGTAGGCCACGGACGAAACGCCCTTCAGACCCTGGAGCGCGTCTTCGATCTGGCTGCCCTTCGAGGCGCGAGCCGCAAGCTTGTTCTTGAGTACGCGATAACGGCCGCCGGCCTCGCGAACGGTCTTGCGCAGCTCGAAATCCTGCGCCACGGTGAGCTTGGCGAAGGTGCCAACGATGGCGCTGGTGGAGCTCTCAAGCTCCGCCGTCAGCGCTGCGACCTTCTCCGCCTTCTTTGCCTTAGTCAATGCCATAATAGCCTCTAGCTCTTAGCTTCTAGCCTTTAGCTAAGTATTTGAAAATCAATATCATGCGCCTCATGATGGCTTGCTAGCGGCTAGGAGCTAGAAGCTAGAGGCTGTCTTTATGCCTTGGCGGCGGTATCGGCTACGGCGCCGTCGAGCTGGATGCCGGGGCCCATCGTCGAGCTGAGCGTGATGCCCTTGATGTACTTGCCCTTGGCAGCCGAAGGCTTGGCGCGCACGACGCTGGTGATGACGGTCATGGCGTTGTCGATCAGCTTCTCCACGGGGAACGAAAGCTTGCCCACCGGAACGTGCACGAGAGCAGTCTTGTCCGTACGGAACTCGATCTTACCGGCCTTGATTTCCTTGACGGCGGCAGCCACATCGGCGGTCACCGTACCGGTCTTCGGGTTCGGCATCAGGCCGCGGGGGCCGAGCACCTTACCGAGACGGCCGACCGAACGCATCATGTCCGGGGTCGCGATCAGGGCGTCGAAATCGGTCCAGCTTTCCTTCTGGATCTTCTCGACCAGATCTTCGCCGCCGACGAACTCCGCACCGGCTGCTTCGGCTTCCTTCAGGCGGTCGCCGGAGGTGATCACGGCCACGCGCTTGGTCTTACCGAGGCCGTGGGGCAGAACCACCGTGCCGCGGACCATCTGGTCGGCGTGGCGGGGGTCGACACCCAGGCGAAGGGTGAGATCGACGGTCTCATCGAACTTGGCAAACTTGACCTGCTGCAGGAGCGGCACTGCGTCCTGAAGCGTATAAGGGCGGGGCTCAACGGCCGCGCGCGCCTTGGCGACGTTCTTGCTTACTTTTCTCGACATACTTCCTCTGTCTCCCACCGCGCGGACGCTGCTGCATGCCGGCCGTGGTGTATAAGCACCCGCAGAGATACGGGCACGTCTTTTGATTATCCACAGATTTCTTTCGCCATGCAAGCCATTCCCGGGGAGAAATCTGCATATTTCCCCACGGATGGAGGCAATCCGACCCAGGCCGTATCCACATAGAGCCACGAGAAAGGGTCGTCATTTCGGCCGGAGCAGGACCGTTTCATCGGCCTGCGCAGCGGAGAAACCTGCAGTTCTTCTGCGAGCGCGGCAGCCAGCAGCGCCAGCAGTTCATAGGCCGCAGTGCCGTCGGGAGCCCACGCGCGCCAGATGCGATGGCACAGCCAGAGCACGGCAAGCCCGAGCAGCAGGTTCATCGCCAGCAGCAGCCACATGTGCATGCCGAAGACGGCGAAGACCAGCGCCAGCAGGTACGGCCACAGAATGGACGAAGAGGCGGTAGCGAACGGCCCCGGCGAAGGCGCATAGAGATGGCGCAGCAGAAGGTTCTTCGCAATGGCGGCGTGGATGTAGGCGTCGTCGAGGATGAAGAGCTGATCGCCGTGCGTAGCCCGCAGGATCAGGGCAAGATTCGCTGCGGCAGCGGCCAGAAAGAGGATTGCCGCAAGAAGGACAGGCCAGTTGGGGAGCCAGAAACGCAGACGCGCTGGGGGCAACAGGAACTTCTCCTTCAGGCCGAGGGTTGCGAAGCACGGACGGCACTTCTGGTGCGGCGAGGCTATCGCCCGGATTTCATTGTAGAGGGCTGGGATGTATCCACACCTCACTCTTGCGAAACACGCGCCTGCGCGAGGCGTCCTGGCACTATCGATCCGTGCATTGGCTTGTTGGCATCAGTTGAGTAAAGGCGATGCCTGAGTTGTCCTGTCAATTTGCAGGCATCGCAGGAATTGCAGGTAGAAGTACGTTTGGACTTGATCTTATGTAAAGATGTCTATATATAGTTGTCTATATATGAGAAGGCCCGACGCTCTCCAAGGCTCGCTCGATCTGCTTGTGCTGAAGATATTGTCCCGACGCCCCAAGATTCACGGTTACGGAATCATGGCGGCTGTTCGGGAGGCTTCGGATGATCTGCTCAGTATTGAGGAAGGCTCTCTGTATCCAGCCCTGTACCGAATGGAAGAGGCTGGCTGGGTCTGTGCCGAGTGGATAAAGAAAGACTCAGGACGCCGGGCACGCATCTACCAACTTACGCCGGCGGGCAAGAAGCAACTGGAGGCTGAAGAGTCGCGATGGCAGACGACAACCTCCGTGATCAATCAGGTTTTGAGGACGGTTTGATATGTCATTCCTCTCGCGCTTGGTCAATGTCTTTCGCGGTGAGCGTCTCAACCGCGAGATTGCGGAAGAACTTGAGTCGCACCTCCACGAAGCAGTCGAAGCTGGACGCGATCCGCAAGAGGCCCGTCGCGCGCTCGGCAACGCCTTCCAGCAACGGCAGCACCAGGAGACAGGCCACGATGCCCGCGTCCTGGTATGGCTGGACCTGTTGCGCGCCGACATCCTCTTCGCTTGGCGCCATCTGCTGAAGCACAAGGTCGTCACCTCGGCCGCCATCCTTTCATTGGCTCTCGCCATGGGTGCCTGCGGAGCTGCATTTCGCCTGGTCAACGCACTCTTTATCCGGCCTCTGCCGATCACCAATCCATCGCAACTATTCGTTGCACGCTTTGACGGCGTCACCTTTCAGGGAGAGCCGGCGCATTGGGACAGCACATCGTATGTGCACATGATCAACATGCGTGCCGCGGTGAAAGGGCAAGCTGAGGTGATGGGGGTCGAGTACGCTCAGCGCTATGACCTAACCTATGGCTCAGACCAGGCGATGGAAAGAGCGACGCTACAACACATCTCCGGCTGGCTTTTTCCGTCGTTCGGCGTAAAGCCCGCGCTAGGCCGCCTCTTCACGGAAGATGACGACAGATACAAGAGCTCAAAACCCTACGCAGTCATCTCCTACCAGTACTGGAAAAACCGCTTCGGGCGGGATCCCAATGTGCTAGGCCGCTCGTTCCGGATCAACAACGATTTGTTCCAGATCATCGGTGTTTGCGAAGAGAAATTCACGGGAACAGAGCCCGGGATGATTCCCGACGTTTACCTGCCCGTGACAGCGCAAGGCAATCTGGATGATGTCGGCAACGGCTGGCTGCGAATACTCGTCCAGCTCAAACCCGGTGCAAACATCGATGCAGTCCGTGACAGGATGTATGCCGTTTACCGCACGGTAGAACAGGAGCGCGCCAAACACTGGACCAATCTTCCCAAGGAGTTTTTGGCCGGATATCCAAGAGAGAAGATCGTAATGCAGTCTGCTGGCTCGGGTGTATCCGAGCTTCAGAGCGAATACCGCACCGCGCTCATCGCTTTATCCGCGTTGATAGTGCTGGTATTACTCATTGCCTGTGCGAACGTAGGCAATCTGATGAGCGCACAGGCCGTATCGCGCGCAAAAGAGTTCGCACTCCGCATCTCGCTTGGAGCTGGGAGATGGCGGCTGGCGAGAATGGTGGCCGTCGAGAGCGCAATGCTTGCTATCGCCTCCGCTGTGCTGGGCACAGCCTTCGCGGCGTGGGCAGCGCCATTTGTGATACGCGAGATCGGTACCCGGGACCAACCCGTACAGCTGATCATGACAGCCGACTGGCGAACTATCGGATTCGGCTTGGTGCTCACGCTCTTTGTAACGCTGATCTTCGGCTTGCCGTCAGCATTGTCAGTCTCTTCCTTAAAACCGTTGAGCGCTTTGAAAGGAAGCGAAAATGTACACACAGGGCGCTTGCGGATGCATCTCTCCATAGCCGCGCAGACCGCGCTCTGTTTTGTTGTGCTTTTCCTGGCAGGGTTGTTTACCTCGACGCTCGAGCGGCTGACCGGCAAGTCCTTGGGATATGCCCCGGATCGTCTTCTGCTACTTACAGGCACCACACAACACCCACAGCCTCCTTCGGTTTGGAATCAGATAGTCGAACGGCTGCAGTCGGAGCCCGATGTAGAGTCAGCATCGTTGTCATCGTGGCCTCTTCTCAGCGGGCGCACCGAGAACGACCTGGTCTCAACCAATGGCAACCCTCTCGATAAGGTTCCAGCTCGATTTGTCTGGGTTGGTCCCGGCTGGCTAAACACAATGAAAGTCACTCTGCAAGGCGGAAGAGACTTCCGTATCCAGGATGCATCGCCGAAGGTTGCGATCGTGAGCCGGCAGTTTGCCAAACAATATTTCAACGGAGCCAATCCCGTGGGAAAGTTTTTCGAGCTCGCAGCCGTCGTCAACCAGAAGAGAGACAGGATCGAAATTATCGGACTGACCGACGATGTCACTTATAAAGATGCCCATGACTCGATGCTGCCCGTCGTCTTCATGCCCATGCGCCGCGTGGATGAAAAGAACCAGATTCAGCCCGCTGGAGAAGGGATCTTCTCTGTGCGTATGAAAAGCGCAAACCCGCTGGCGCAGGCTTCAGCTTTGCAGCGCGTGATCCAAAGCGAAGAGCCTTCCATTCGTATTAGCAACATCACAACCCAGGAAGATCTGGTGCGCGACCAGCTCATTCGCGAGCGTATGCTGACGGCTCTGGGAGGGTTCTTTGCGATCGTTGCGCTCTTGCTGGCCATGATCGGACTTTATGGGGTGCTCAACTATTCCGTGCAGCAGCGCGAACGGGAGATTGGCATCCGCATTGCACTTGGAGCGACCGCGGTGAACATTACCCGCATTGTCACCGCACAAATATTCGCAATCGCCGCCGCAGGAACTCTTATCGGGCTTGGGCTCGGCGAGGCATCGGGAAAGTATGTGCAGACACTTCTGTATGGCGTGCGGGCCGGTGCGCCTTCCATGCTGTTGCTGCCGGCGATTGCGCTTCTTTTGGCTACTGCACTTGCTGCCCTGCCCGTAGTTCTGCGTGCGATTCGAATCGATCCGGTCACCATGTTGCGAGCTGATTGAACCCACCAGAACTGCCAGCTCGCCAACCAAAGTTAAGTTCTTCCGGATTAGTGATAAATCGCCTAAGCACTCCTCGAGAACCAAACTCATCACGCACAGCAAAAGCATCGGGGCGCGGAAGAATCCGCGCCCCGATGGGGATTTCACTCCAGACTGGAACTAGGCGACGACGTCGATGCCCATCGAGCGGGCCGTGCCCTTGATGCTCTTGATCGCGGTCTCGATCGAGGCGGCGTTCAGATCGGGCATCTTCTGGGTGGCGATTTCCTTCACCTGGGCCTCGGTCACGGTGCCGACCTTGGTCTTGTTCGGCGTGCCCGAACCCTTCGCCAGGCCAGCAGCCTTCTTCAGCAGGACGGCCGCGGGCGGCGTCTTGGTGACAAAGGTGAAGCTGCGGTCGACGTAGACGGTGATGACGACGGGGATGATGAGTCCGGCCATCTCCTTGTTCTGCGTGCGGGCGTTGAACTGCTTGCAGAACTCCATGATGTTGACCTGGGCCTGGCCGAGCGCGGGGCCGACCGGGGGTGCCGGGGTCGCCTTGCCGGCTTCGATCTGGAGCTTAACGTAGGTCGTAACCTTCTTGGTAGGTGCTGCCATGGTGTTTTCCTCTTAAGGGCAGCTTCTAGCTTCTAGCTATCAGCTGCTCGCTAAATTCTTTCGGAGATACCGGTTTCCGCTCGGCGCCTCCAAGCGGCTCGAAGCCGCTTTGTCGGGACGGTAGAAGCCTCGCCCCGGTACTGCATTACTGCAGCTAGTAGCTTTTCGCTACTAGCTTTTCGCTGATCCCGCGGAGCGGTAGAAGTGCACTCCGGTACTTCTTTTCCGCCTCTTCCATAGGGAATCTGGCGGCAAAACCTTATCGCAGTTGTCTTTGGCTAGTAGCGAGAAGCTAAGAGCCCGCAGCTGCTTTAGACGACCTTCTCGACCTTGCCGAACTCGAGCTCGACCGGGGTGGAGCGTCCGAAGATCGTGACCATGACCTTGAGGGTCTCGCGGTCTTCGTTGATCTCGTCGACGATGCCGTTGAAGTTCGCGAACGGGCCTTCGGTGATGCGCACCGACTCGTTCTTCTCGAACTTGATCTTGAGGCGCGGCTTATCCTTCGAGGTCTCATTGCGGAAGAGGATGGAGCTGACTTCCTGCTCGCTGAGAGCCACCGGCTTGTCGCCGGTGCCGAGGAAACCGGTCACGCGCGGGGTGTTCTTGATGACGTGCCAGAGATCGTTGTCGAGATCCATCTCGACCAGCACATAGCCGGGCAGGAAGACGCGCTCGACCGTGCGCTTCTTGCCGTTGATGATCTCGGTCACCGGCTCGGTGGGGATCATCACGCGGCCGATCTTGTTCTGCAGGCCGAAGGCCTGCACGCGGCTCTCGAGCGACTCGCGCACCTTGCGCTCGAAACCCGAGTAGGCGTGAATGATGTACCACTTGAAGCTCTCGTGTGCGGGCGGCTCGAGCTGCTCGGCAGCCTGGCCTTCCGGCGCAGCTTCCACGGCTGCTTCCGCAGACACGGCTTCGGCCGACGGATCGAATGTCGGTTCGGCGGAGCTATCGTGTTGGAGTTCGTCTGCCATGAAATTCCTCGATTCGGCGCTTATTGCGTGCTGCCCAGGGAGTGCAGGAGCGCTTTCAGGGCATGGTCGAGGACCGAGTCCACGACGTAAAAGAAGCCGGCGAAGGCAAAGACGGTCACGATGACGACAGTGGTCGTGGCCCGCACCTCGGCAGCCGAGGGGGTAACGACCTTGCGCATTTCATTGCGAACATCTTCCAGGAAGTTGCGGGTGCGGGTCAGAAAACCACCAACCTGCTGGATGCCCTGCGAAGCCCCGTTGCTTTCCTTCTGTTCGGGTGCGGTGATTGCCTTAGCCATATGAACCTTTTGGCGGCCCGGCGATGCCGATCAGCGGAAGACCACTGGGACGACGCCTGACGCTACGCTTCCTTCTATCTCTTGCTGTCTCTTACAAAATATCTGGCAGGGGCGCTCGGATTCGAACCGAGAAGTTCGGTTTTGGAGACCGACAGTTTAACCGTTGAGCTTACGCCCCTGTGTACGGCACATCTTCCAGCCTGCGGCCCTGAGGCCTTTGCAAAGAGGAGGCGGGACCAACTGCCGTCCTACTTATTCTCGCACGACATTTGCCGTACGGTTTCGCATGACTTTTCGCCTGGCTGGGCGAGGTGCGGGTTACTTCGTTTCTTTGTGGTCAGTATGCTTGCGGCAGCGGTTGCAGAACTTCGAGAACTCCAGACGGCCGGTGGTCGTCTTCTTGTTCTTCGTCGTCGTGTAGTTCCGCTCCTTGCACACGGGGCACTGGAGAGTGACGATTTCGCGCATCTTTTTATCCTAACCGATCCCCGGGCGATTTACCCCGGCAATCTATGGAGGAAGCCCGGTTTTCGCGCTTCCCACTTCTGAAATCTACGGCCTTTACTGCTGCGGATCAGCCGGAAGGGCTTTAACCCCCTTTCCGGCCGACTCGCTGACTTGCTCACGCCCGAAGGCGTGCTGACTTGCTTGCTTACGCGAGGATCTCGCTGATGGTGCCGGCGCCGACGGTGCGGCCGCCTTCGCGGATGGCGAAGCGCAGGCCCTTTTCCATGGCCACCGGAGTGTGCAGCTCAATCTCCAGCTGGATGTTGTCGCCCGGCATCACCATCTCCGTGCCCTCAGGCAGCTTCGCCGTGCCGGTCACGTC
>NZ_SDMK01000006.1 GCF_004123295.1 Silvibacterium dinghuense
CAGGGACTGCTTCCTCCGCTTCCGTTAGGTTCTACGTAGCCGAAGTTCGCGGCCCCATCGGTGACTGTGGTGTCTGGTCCGCAGACTTGCATGCGATTCAGGACATTGAAGAACTCCATGCGCAACTCCATGTTGATCTTGGTGCCTGCATAGAATTTCTTAGCCAGAGCAAGATTTTCGTTGGAGCTGAAGGGGTCGCGCAGTTGTTCGACGTTACGCGGCGAATTGCCGGGAGCAAAACCGGGATCAGAGAAAGCTGTCGTAGTAAAGACTGGCTTACCCTTGTAATAGTTCTTGTAGTTCACATGCAGCGCTACGGAGGAGTTAAAATTTGCACGGTTGAAGCCGTTCAGCATTGGATCAGCACTTCCGCTATAGACCGTCATCGGGTTGCCGGTGCCGTATTGGAAGGCGCCGCTGATCTGCCAGCCTCCCCACAGGTTCTTGCCGAGGTAGCCTCCCGAGTGCAGCCACGGTTTACTTGGGCCGAAAGGCAGTTCATAGACTGTCGCCAGGTTGATCATGTGAGTTTGGTCCGAGGTTGCCACCGTCCATTCCGATTTCTGGTTGAACTTGTTCAGCGATCCGTAGTTTGCATAGGCAAAGCCGCTATCGGTATTCGACATACTGCGTGAGAGCGTGTAGTTGAATAGGACTGAGAGGCCGTCCTTGAAGCGCTTGAGTAATTGCGTCTGCATTCCGTTGTACTCTGAAGCCCCGTTCATATCGAAGGGATTACAGATGCCTCCGCAGGATTCTGAAGGGTTGTATTGTGGATATGGCAGCAGTGCCTGTGCGATGCCGGCATTGGCGCCATAGTCCTGCATGAAGTTGCAATAGGGAGCATAGTAGCCCGCAGTCGAGGTGCCGCCCGGGCACACTTGCATGCCGGCAGTTCTCAAATCGGCCTGTGCCACGGCAGTAGTCCATGCGTAGTTCGGTGAGGCTGGAGACATGACGCAGTTCGCATCATTCACTCCCGCGCTAGGGCAGAACTGGGCAAGATACTTCGGGTAAGTCTGGTTAATCGGGTTCACCATCGACCCCAGGTGGAGGCCGTGGTTGCCCACATAGGCGATCGACATCATCATGTCGTAGGGCAGCTCACGCTGCACGCCGATGTTCCAATATTCGCCATACGGATACTCACCAGGGTTCTTTGTGAACTGGTGCAGAGCGCCCGTTCCATTGAATTCGGTCGGCGAAAAAGGCGTTGCGCCAGGCATAGGGAGGGGGTTGGCATCCCAACTGCCCACGCCGGGGATATTTGAGCCGTTCGAGTTGGTAGTGTGGATACCATCGAGCAGCGTGCCGTATTGCAGGCTCAGCTTGTTATTGCCGAAATCGTATGGACCGCCGTTCAGATGGTTGATCGAAAAGCCTGCTGAGATCACCGTCTTCGGGTTCAAGCTGTAGGCCATGCCAAAGCGCGGGTCCACATGCTTAAAGGAGATCGGGGCCCGGTTATAGCCGGAGACGCCGAACTTGTTGGCTGCACCCATCAGCTGAGAACCGCTTGCTGTTACAGCATCAGCATTCGAGACGGTTGGGTCGAAGTAGACGACGTTATTGCGTTCTTCGATGAAAGGAACCATCACGTCCCAGCGCAGGCCGGCGTTTATTGTCAAGCGCGGTGTGACCTTAAAGTCGTCCTGGATATATGAGCCTACATAGAAGTTACGCAGCCGGTTTTCCGAAGTTAGGCGACGGTAGTCGGAGTCGGCATCGCCGAGCAGGAAGCTGGCAAATGCATTACCCGTGGTAGCGATGTTATTCGGGTCGGCGGTGGTGCGATTGCTGAAGACGAATTGACCGCCGCAGGTTGGGCACTCGTCGTCATCCTGCGAAGCACGACGTAACTCCCAGCCAATGTTGAGGGTGTGGCGTCCCGCCGTCAGAAGCCAGTTGTTATCGAAGCTAAGACCCAGCTTTCGGTTTACAGCGATGGTGCTTCCGGCTGTGCTGTTGCCCCAGTTTGTCGGAGCGTAGGGTAGTCCATTCTGGTTAAACTCGATTGTCGGCAGTACAGTGCTATCGACTACTGAGGACAGGTTTACACCCATGAACTTGTTAAAGCCATTGTTGATTTCGCCCATACCTCCGAAGCCCGCAGTCATGACGAGATTCGGAGTGAAAACCTTCGAGTAGGTGATGAAAAGACCGGTGCCCAGGCGTGGTTCTGTGGTCTGGCCGCCAAGCGCATTATTGAAGTGCGCGTTATTGCTGCAGCAGAAGGTGTAGTTGTACTTATCGCGCCAAAAGCTCAGATGCAGCTTCTGCGTGTCGTTGAGATTGTGGTCGATCGAAAATCCCCAGTTCGATTGGCGTGTCGGTAGCGATCCCACCGACGAGCTGACGTTATTGGAGAGCCCGGGCACGCTCGGCGCCGGTATCAGCGAAAGCAGGCTGGTTGACGCGGCGCTAAAGCAGGCTTTCGGAATCACGTTGCCAGGCCATTGCTGCCCTGGCGCCGGCGCCGTACATCCGCTCGGCGCTACGAATCCTTGAGGCACGTAGATCGGCTCCGGCGTGGAAAGCCCGAGCAGCGAGCTAAAGTCGCCACCAACCTCAGCCGTGGATGGGACGGTCATCGTGCCCGTGTCTTCCTGGTTCAGGCGAAACCAATCGGCACTGAAGTGGAAGAAGGTCTTCTTGTGTCCGTCATAGAGCCTGGGAAGGAACACTGGACCGCCCAGTGAGAAGCCATAGTTATCTTCGTTGAGCGTTGGTGTCGGTTTCTTCACGCCTTCAGCATTGAATCCGGGATTCGCACCTGGAGCGTTGAAGATAGTATTGCGGAGCACCTCGAAGCCGTCGCCGTGCAGGGTATCTGTACCGGAAGCGAACTGGTACGACGCAACGCCCTGTCCCAATCCATATTGCGCGCTGAAGCTGCTGGTCAGCACACGAATCTCGTTCACCATCTCAAAAGGCGGGTTGATGTTTGATTGGTAACCTTGGGTTTCGGACTGCACGGCAACTACTCCGTTGAACATCACCGTGTCTTCATAGTCGGTACCGCCATCGATGCGGTGGCTCCACTCGCCGCCGACGACACCCGGCGCGAGAAACAGGTAATCGTCGATCTGGCGATCGTGGGGTCCTTCATTCCCCGGGCCACCGCCGATCAGAATCGGAATCTCCTGGGTGATCTTACTTTCGAGCGTCGTCGCTAACTGAGGCTGCGTCGTGTCCATGGCAATCGCCGGCGGCATTACCTCGACGGTAGATGTAACCGAGCCCGGAATAAGATGCGCATCAGCACGAGTGGCTTGGCTGTTATCGACATGCACCGGTGCGATGACGCGCTTTTCGAAGCCGTTCTTTTCCACGGTGACGGCATAAATGCCGGGGCCGAGGTCGGCAACGATATAAGAACCGGCACTGTTGCTTACTGTGTGGGCAATCACATGAGTGGCTTCATTTTCCACCGTCACCTGGGCACCCGGAACTACAGCTCCCGAAGGATCGATCACCGTGCCCGTCACGCTGCCTATGGTCTGCGCTCCCGCAGGAATGGCAAGAAAAAATAGAAAACAGAATGCCAGCAATGCGTGGCAGCCTTTGGGAATAAACCACCTTGATGGTTCGCGTCGGTTGAGCTTCAAGGGAAGCATGGATTTACCTTTCGGTGCGTTGTGTACCTGTTTGTTTGAGGTCATAGCCGCAGCTCTTCCGTGCCAGGAATGCCGCCGCAAGTAGCCCGATGTCCTGAAATATCTCGCTAGCTGGTGTGGTCGGCCGCCCGCCATGGATAGGTCACATAGGAAGTGAACACTTCACCCCCGCGTACCTGGCACAGGGTGTAGCCCTCGGAGCTGCCATCCTCCATCTTGCCCTTCCACCATTCGCCGCAAACAGCTCCGCCAATGATGTAGTCTGTCCCGGCATAATGCGACCGTTCCCAGACGTGGAGATGGCCCTGCAGCACCAGCTTCACGTTGTGACCAGCCAGCAGTCGATGCACTTCATAGGCATTGGAGACGATTGGACCTGGTCCGTCCTCCGAGGACAGCGATCCGAGCACGCTGGCGATGGGCACATGCGTCACCACGATCACAGGTGTGGTGGCAGGCGTGGTGGCGAGATCATCCTTGAGCCAACCCAACTGTGCGCCATCGAAATGTGGATGGAAGATCTTGTAGTACTCGATACCGATTGAGTCGAGCACAATGAAGTGCCAGCCCTTGTAATCGAACGAGTAGTACCGCTTGCCGAAATTGTCCTCGTACAGCTTCTTGCCGTACTCCAGATCTCCGGGTTCGACCGGGCTCCGTTGATTGATGCCCACCACGTCATGATTGCCGACCACGTGGTAAACCTTGCCGTTCAGCTCCGATTCGGTCTGCTTATAAAGCTTGAAGAGCCTGTGAGCGCGGTCCAGGCCCTGCTCACAGACATCGAAGACCTGGTCTCCACCTGCGATGCAGAACTCTGGGTGAGCTTCGTTAATCTGGTGGAAACACTTGGCGCAGCCTTGAGCTGCGCCAAGCTCAGGCTGCAGGTGAGTATCAGTGAAATAGACGAAATCGAAATCGCGCGTCGTATCTGTTTTGGGCAGGATGTCCTGTTGCAGATAGGGAACACCAATGAGCTTGCCCGCTGGTGCCAATGAGAGTGCGAATGCGCTCTGCAGAAAATTACGTCGAAGCATGGAGGGGCCTCTGAGTGTTACAGGGTCGTGAAAGGGAGCGTCAGCACACAGTTTGCGAGTGCTGTCATCCGGCTCTTCACGATGCCGACTGTAAAGTTGGTGCTCCTCCCTGCGCATAAAGGAGCTCTAAAAAACCTCCAAATAAAATCCAAATGTTTGTTTGTGGACGCGAAAGTGCTTTGCTGTGAGCGAGCGTGACAGGTGCTGTCTTCTTGTTAACAACGCTTTCACCGGGAATTCTTATGCTCACAGAAAGGCCACTTCGGGCTTCGGGTAGTTGCAATGTCGAATCAGACCGTAGAGGCTCGATCGCCTGAGGCGACGAAAAGAGAAATCTACTTTTTCGGAGGACATCGCCTTGAGGTGAAAGAGCGGCGGCTGTGGCAGGGAGATGTACCTGTTCCGCTCTCACCGAAGGCTTTTGACCTGCTTGTAGTCATGCTCCAGTCTGCCGGCAGACTGCTGGAGAAGGACTATCTGATTCGGACGGTATGGCCGGATAGTTATGTGCAGGATGCCAATCTAAGTGTGCATATTGCCAGCATACGCAAGGCGCTTGGTAGCACCTCTGCTACCGCCCAGTTCATAGAGACCATTCCTAAGGTTGGTTACCGGTTTGTTGCTCCGGTGTCGAGTGCATGCGATGCTCACAGGGCGCTTGCGCCAGCGCCTGCATCGTCAGAGCATGCCGTGGCGGAGTACCCCAGACTTCCACAGTTATGGATGGCAGTCCAGTCTCATGGACATTGGACCTCGACCGCACTTGTCCTCATTGCAATGCTGGCTCTTGCCTGTCTGGTTATGCTGCATTGGGCTAAGCGGGAAAAGAAGGTGGCCGAAACGAATACCACCACAAGGCCGTTGATCGGTCCTCCTGGCCTCTTTCTTCAGCCCGCGTTTTCTCCTGACGGACAGCAACTGGCCTACACCTGGCGCTCCAACCGGGATTCTCATCAGAGTGTTTATGTGCAGCGTGTCTCCAGTGGTGATCGTCGCCTGTTGGCCGATACTGGCCAGGATGATTATTCGCCTGCATGGTCACCGCGCGGCTCAGAGATAGCCTTCCTTCACTCGCTTGGGGATAATCTACCGCTCCAAATCCTCGCAGTGGATGCGAAGAACCCCGCCCTGCGCCGAATCATCGGTACGATCTGCGGAGCCAATGATGCTTTCCGCTATCCTCCAGCATTATCGTGGTCGCCAGATGCTGCTATGCTCGTTACCACTGACTGCGACAATGCTGCCGGCGGTCCATCGCTTGCACGGATCTCTGTAGCTACCGGAAAAAAGCAGGAACTTACTCACGCGCCTCCACGCACCGTCGATGACCAGGCTGAGTTCTCTCCCGATGGCCGATGGATAGCCTTTCGGCGCTCGCAAGGCGACTCTTCCGATGCTATCTATCTGATTGCTTCAACTGGTGGGCAGGAGCGCCGGCTTACCTCGGATTCCAATCCCATTGACGGCCTTGCATGGTCGCCCGATGGGACTCGTATTTTTTTCTCATCCGGTCGCGCCACCAGCCTCGGCAGTATTTGGAGCCTTCCTGTTGGCGGCGGTTCGCCCACTGCTGTGACTACTCCTCTCACTCACACCTCTTCGCCCGCAGTCTCTCCAGTCGGTCGTCTCATGGCTTATGTCGATTCGCCCAACAACGCTTCAGTCTGGCGCCTCAGCCTGAATGCGCAGCATGATCTCGAGCCTTTTATTAGTTCAACTTTTTTTGACGCCAGTGCGGTGTATTCGCCAGACGGCAAGCGTATCGCTTTTCGCAGCGATCGTTCTGGTGCCAACGAGTTATGGGTATGCAATAGCGATGGCAGTCAACCGCAGGAAATCACGCACTTCGATGGACCGATGACAGGTTCGCCGCGCTGGTCACCGGACGGCCGCTCCATAGCCTTCGATTCCCGCGCGCGAGGTCGCTCGGATATCTTCGTAATCAGTGTAAGTGGCGGTCAGCCTACTCGCCTCACAGATTCAAGTGCCACGGGTTCTGACAACGTGGTGCCCGCCTGGTCTCACGATGGAAGAACTCTCTACTTCAGCTCAAATCGCTCTGGCGCATGGCAGGTCTGGCGTCACAACCTGAGAAGCGGAGCTGAGTCCCAGATAACGATGCATGGC
This sequence comes from Silvibacterium dinghuense, assembly GCF_004123295.1. NCBI lineage: Bacteria > Pseudomonadati > Acidobacteriota > Terriglobia > Terriglobales > Acidobacteriaceae > Silvibacterium > Silvibacterium dinghuense. Next base: position 6,782 of record NZ_SDMK01000006.1, read on the forward strand.
GGCTTCGACGCAATGGAGACGGGAGATGGGTGCGCGCTCATTTACGTCGGAGATATGAACCAGAATATCTTGCATCGTCTTTCCTTATCGTCCGCAGGAAGGGATGTAGAGATCGCTTCACTGGGGCCTGGCTTATGGCATCCCTGGACGATTACCCGGGATTATCTTTATTACGTGAAGCGTGCTCCTTTTTCGAACGGAACCACACTCGTTCGCATGGAACTAGGCTCGCATAAATCGCAGATCATCGATGTTCTCCCACAGGCTATTAATGACAGCATTTCTGTGTCGCCGGATGAGCATCAGCTCCTCTTTGCCCGTCGCTCCACTACAAACAGCAGCATTATGATTCTCGACGGCTGGAATTGATCCAAGCACTTTTGCAAGCGAGCTGCGCCAAGATGAGATTGTTGGTACTGTTACTCGCGCGCATTTCGCCAATCGCAGCACGTTATCCTTAGCCCGCGTAAAGGTACAGGCTAGCCGCAAATTTCAGGCTCTGCGGGGTCATGCAGGAAGCAGATAATGCTGAATAAGCCAATCATCAGCATGATGATAAAAAGCGATGCCGCGCGCCAGCCTGCGAAGCTGTGTAGGATGCCGGCCAGATAGCTCACGAGGAAGATCCCGAGGTTGCTCATCATCCAGTAAATCCCGATGGCGAAGCTCATGTGCTCCTCGGATACGGATTGATCCAGCACATAGAACGTCATGGCCAGGGTGGGAAACTGGAAGAAGCCGATGAGGCTTCCCGCGATATATCCGTGCAATGGGCTATCCGCAAAGAGACAGGGATAGATCAGGCATGTGGCGGGGAGAATGCAGGCGAAGAATGCGCTGCGCATGCCGAGGAGCCGGTCAAGTATGGGCGGCAGCAGCAGAGAACCTGCGATCCCGGCAAAGATAGTCAGACTGCTGGCCAACCCTGCCGCCTGTGCAGGGAAGCCGCGCCCCTGCCAGAGAGCCGCGATCCACGTGAGGATGGCGTTGAAGCAGCCTTGCCCGAGGAAGCCTCCGACGCAGAGAAGCACCAGGTTGCGGTTGCGCAGAAGGTGAATGGTCGAAGATGGGCGAGGCGTGGCGATCTGTACAGTTGGAGATGCGCCGGAGACAGAGAAGGAAAAGAGTATGCAGAGGAGAATCGCCGTGACTGCGAGCATGGGCATCGTTCCGCGATAGCCCACGTTCTGCATGAGCCACGGCGCGGCGAAGAAGGAAAGGCCGATTCCTGCGAAGAGAAAGACGGTGCACAGATCGGTGAGCCGCTTCCTGTCCTCTTCGGCGCAGTGCGCAGCTAGAAAGCTGGACATGGGTGCGAGGACGAACGGAATGCTGAGGCCGATGCTGAACTGGCAGGTGATCAGCAGCGCGAAGTTGTCGTGAAAGACGCGCAGCAGCGAGAAAAATGCAATGGATGTGAGCCCGGATCGAATGCTGCGAGCAAAACCGATGCGGTCGGCAATCGCGCCTGCGGCTCCGGAGATGAGCGCGCTGGACAATGGGAAGATGAGAACCGTCCAGGCTGCGGTATTCAGCGTGACATGGTATCGCTGCGCGAGAACAGGTAGCAGCGGTGCGAAGAAATAACTGAGGAACTGCGTAAGCGCAATCGCCAACAGATAGCCTGCCATCGCCGGTCCGCGGCCTGTCGAGCGAAATGTCCTGGCTGCAGGCATATCTTTCACTGCGGATGGATGGAGACGCTCTCAGTGTAGCTGCTGCCATGCAAAATACGATGAATCAAGCGTCAGGGCTTTTTCTGCGTGCAGGCACGGCCTGTTTTTTCGCAGAGACTTCCATATCCTTATCGAACAACGCCGTGACGTGTGCGACGAGCATCTTCTGCAGCTCCTCGATGACAGCATCGCCTTCCGCGGGCTTCAGAGACACGGCGAGATTTGCGATGCTGCCGATGGTGTCGACGCAGACGAGGAAGCAGGGGAGCGCACGCTGCCTCTGCCGCGGAGTCAGAAACGGCTTGGAAGCGTGATAAAGAATCTCGGCGGTGCGGCGGCTGTCGGCGATGCTGAGCTCGGTCAGGGATTTGTTGTAGAGCGATCCCGTCCACAGGTTGATCAGCGAGGGGGAGCTGCGGAGAAATTTGTAGTAATCGTTCACAATGCTGCCGATTAAGGCGATCAGCTCCCGTGTGCTCTTCACCTGCGCCACACGTGCGGAGAGATCTGTTTCGATCAGCGTGGAGTAGCGTTCCACGATGGTGCGGATGATGGCTTCGCGATTAGGAAAATACATGTAGAGCGAGCCGATAGGCACTTCAGCCTGCTCGGCGATCTCGCGCATCTTGAGCGCGCCGGTGCCATTTCTGGCGATCAGGGCTTCGGCGGCGAGGAGAATCTGGTTGACGGTCGCTTTGCTGCGATCCTGCGAGGGCAGCCTCCTCGGCTTCACTGTGGTGGTCATAGTCTCGATTCAGTATCCATGAACGGGGGCTCCCTCGTATCTTTGGCGCCCACAACATCTGGCGCATAACCGTGGTAGGCGGGAGGATTCAAGAAGAATTCATCCTGAGGAGAAAGTATGAAACCGGTGCGCGTCTAGAATAATCCGAGTGTTGCTCATGTTGTTGTGGAAATGAGCCTGGTGACATGAAGAGCTTGTCCACGCGTGTTCCATCGATGATGCTGGCTGCTGTTTTCGCAGCTCTGTCTGCGCAGGCTGTGATGGCTCAGGCTGGCGACACTCCAGTGCGTATCAACCAAATTCAGGTCATCGGTTCGCACAACAGCTATCATGCGGGGCTGCTGCCGGGGATTGCGAAGCTGCTCGAGGCGAAGAATCCCGAGGTATTTCGTACACTCGATTACTCGCATCCACCGCTCGAAGTACAGCTCGATCACGGCATCCGGCAGATCGAGCTGGATATTTATGCCGACAGCAAGGGCGGCCTGTACGCGCATCCATTCGGGCCGAAGCTGGTTGCAGAAGCTGGTCTGCCGGCTGATCCCGATCCATATCCGCATGGTGAGATGCTGCAGCCGGGCTTCAAGGTCATGCACGTGCAGGATATCGATTACGCCAGCAACTGCCAGCCGTTCATTACCTGCCTGCGCATCGTTAAACAGTGGTCTGAAGCACATCCCGCGCATGTGCCGATCTTCATCTTGGTGGAGACGGTGCAGGAGGTCCCCGACGACAAGCTGCCATGGACGAAGCCCGAGGCTTTCACGCCGGCGCTCTTCGATGCGTTGGATGCGGAGATCCGCTCTGTCTTCCACGACAGCGAAATGATTACGCCTGACCAGGTACGCGGGCGCTCTGCCACGCTCAATGCGTCCATTTTGCATCACGGCTGGCCGACGCTCAAGCAGGCGCGCGGCAAGGTGATCTTCCTCATGGATCAGAAGCCGGTTGGGCCCATTTATCTGCAGGGGCATCCTGGACTGCGCGGCCGCGTACTCTTCACAAATGCAACCCCGGGCGATCCGGATGCTGCGTTTGTCGAGCAGAATGACGACAGCGCGAAGCAGATCAATGCGCTGGTGCGCCAGGGATATCTGGTTCGCGCGCGCGCGGACGAGGACACCGTGCAGGCGCGCACGAACGACACGCGCCGGCGCGACGAGGTCATGCGCAGCGGCGCGCAGATGATCAGCACCGACTATCCAGCTGCCGAGCCCTCGCGCTGGACCAAGTATTCCGTGGCTCTTCCCGGGGATGCTGCTGCGCGTTGCAATCCAGTAAATGCGCCGGCGCATTGCGTGGATGCGCAGATGGAAGCGCCTCGGTAGACGTAACAGGCTCTCGAGTAGCGAGGAACGATTGGTGGCTAACTTTTTGTTGTTTCGATATTCACATCGCGTTTAAGTAAAAATGCGAGCATTGTTCAGATTCATATTTGCTTTGCTGTTCTGCTTGTTTCCTGGAGGAAGATGATGCGTTCGCTTTTGCGCCATAGCCTTGGCTGCGTGGCAGCCCTGTGCCTGTTGTTTGCCGCGCCGGTTCTCTTTGCGCAGTCTACGCAGTCCACCATTCTTGGCACGGTCACCGATCCGAGCGGCGCGGTGGTACCGGGCGTTCGGATTCGGATCACCAACACGGACCAGGGCACAAGCGCGAGCTATGCCACAAATCGCGCTGGTGCTTTCCAGGTACAGAATCTTCTCCCGGGCAAGTACACCCTGGAGGCGAGCAGGGACGGCTTCGAAACGAAGCTGGTGGAAGATCTGCAGCTGACTGCGCGCCAACAGCTTCGCGTGGATGTGAACCTGGTGGTTGGTTCGGCGCACCAGGAAGTGATCGTGGACGCCAGCTCCGCAGGCGCAATCGAAACTGAATCACCATCCATTGCCGCGACACTCAGCACGCAGAGCGTGATGAGCCTGCCGGCGAACTACCGCGCCAGCGGCAGCACCAGTCCGCTCAACCTGATCCAGGCGCTGCCGGGCGTGCAGCCCGATACGGCGACTGGAACCACGAGCCCGACGGCAAATGGAACGCCGACGGTCAGCTTTTCGGTGCAGGGCGGTCAGCCTTTCCAGACGGAGACCTCGGTCGACGGTATCTCGACGCAGAGCATGCGGAACAACACGCCGCTCTCCGATGCGTTTCCTTCGGCGGAGTCGGTGTCTGAAATTCGTGTCGACGGCGTGGATAACAATGCGGAGTTCGGCCAGGCGGGCGAGGTCACGACGGTGACGAAGAGCGGCACGAATCAGTATCACGGCTCGTTCTTCTGGTACCACCAGAACCGTGCTCTTGACGCGGTGGCTTACGGTACGCCGACGGATGCGGCGGGGCAGCCGGAGAAGCCGCAGAAGATCGGCAATGACTTCGGCGCGAGTGTCGGCGGACCGCTGGTGTTGCCCCGCCTGTACGACGGTCATGACAAAACCTTTTTCTTCGGTACGTACGAGGGTTTCCGCTTTCCGCGGCAGTCGACGATTCAGGATCTCGTGCCCACGCAGCTGATGCAGGAAGGCAACTTCAGCGAGGAGGTTCCGAACGGCTCGCTCTACGATGCCTACACCGGCGGCGTCTACGCGAATAACATCGTTACGCCGATTAATGCTTCGGCGAATCCGTTCCTGAAGTTCTTTCCGCTGCCGAACGTCGGGAACTATCAGACCGTCGAGGCGGCGGAGGCTGGTCCTGGTTACAACTACGCAGCGAACCGAGACAGCGGCTATAACTCGAACCAGGGAGACGCACGCATCGATCATCGCTTCGGCGACAGGCTGCAGGCCTTCGCGCGTTATACCTATAAGGACATCACGCTGCTCGATCCGCAGGATCTGAATGTCACTTCCGTGACGGATTTCGATAACTATCGCATTCTGGCCAGCTCATTTATCTACACCATTACGCCGAGCCTGGTGGATGAATTCCGCTTCGGCTTTACCTACGAGCGCAACGGCCTGAAGAATGCGTTGGACGGAGCTCCGTATACGAATGCGGCCGGCTTTGATTCGGTGGGATCGAATTACCCGGTTGACGGCATGACGGAGATCTATTTCCCCAATCTCACCATGCTCGCAGCCGGCAACATTAACCAGACATCTCGCAGCCATTTATTCCAGTACACGGATAACCTGACGTGGAACAAGGGATCGCACACGGCGAAGTTTGGATTCGACATTCGCACGCTGCAATCGCTGACGACGCTGGGTACGGCGGATCTCAATAACGTTTCTGTCTTTATCTTCACCGGTAACTTCACAGGAGCGCTGATTGGTAATGATTATCCGAATGCGCAGTATGCGGACTTTCTTGCCGGTATCCCTGCGGAGACACAGTATTACGGACTGACTCCGCAGAATGACGGCAGGTCGACTTACTACGCGGGTTATGTGCAGGATCAGTGGAAAGCGTTGCCGACCTTGACCTTCTCATATGGCATCCGCTACGAATTTCACCCGGCGTATCACGATGCGGATGGGGCGATCGGCAATTTCGATCCGGCGAATGCCCAGACTGGTGCGGTGATTTATCCCGACGGCTACAAGAGCCTTCTCGATCCGACCTTTCTGGCCAGCTTCGATGCCTGTGGTTATGGCCCCGCGACGACGGACTTTGCCGCCTGTACGCCGGTGCTTTCGAACAGCCAGGCGCATCTGCCGAACAGCCTGAGGAAGTCGGTGAAGGATCGCTTCCTGCCGCGCTTCGGCTTTGCGTGGCGGCCCTTCAACGACGATAAGACTGCGGTACGCGGCGGCTTCGGTGTATATAACACTACGCTGCTTGGCAGCATCTTCTTCTCGATGACGGACACGCTGCAGGCCGCGACCCTGGTGTATCAGAACGGCATCAACTCCAGCACCGGCGCGCTCGATTATGCGTGGCCGCAGACCAGCCCGGTGTCGGCGACGAACACGCCGGACTACGGCACGGCGAGCTTCGGTACGGCGAACGAGATCAACTGGAAGGATCCGTACTCGATGCAGTGGAACCTTTCGATCGATCACGAGTTCAAGGGCGATATCGGAACGCGCATCTCCTACATCGCGATGAAGACCGATGACCTAGTGTGGGCGCCGGATCTGAATGACATGTCGTATTCGAAGACGACGCCTGCTGCGCAGCGTCCGCTGACCGATCGTCCCTTTCCTAACTGGGGCGAGGTGAACGACAGGCAGACCGGAGCGCAGGCGACGTATGAATCGCTGCAAATGGAGGCCAACCATCGTTTTGTGCATGGCTTCACTTTCGACTCAACGTATACGTGGGCGAAGAACCTTGCTGATAACCAGGGCCCGGTATCGACGGGCTTTGCCGCGGAAAACGGCAGCAATGTCGGTGGCGTCTCCACATACCTGTATGACCGCGGGCTCGATTTGGGCAATGTCTACGGCACGCGGCGTCATCGCTGGGTGACGACCGGAGTGTATGAGCTGCCCTTCGGACGCGGCAAGCAGTTCGGAGCGCGCATGAATAAGGCGGAGGATGCAGTCCTCGGCGGATGGCAGCTGAGCAGCATCTTCCTGTGGCAGACCGGACCTTATCTAACGGCGTACATTCCGAGCAACGATGCCGATCCTTCGGGCACCGGATCCGGCATTCTTTATGGACGCGACCAGCATCCGGATGTGATCGGCAAGATCACCCCGGTGCACCGGAGCCGCAACGAGTGGGTGAATCCGCAGTCGTTCGCCTGCCCGAGCATCACGGGATACACGGCCACATCTTATGCCGGCAACGCGTGCAGCGTTGGCGTGGACTCAAACCCCATCGGACGCTTCGGCAATGAATCAGTCGGCGACATCGAAGGCCCTGGCTCGGTGAACTGGTCGGCGGGTCTCAGCAAGCGGATCGCGATCACGGAGAGAGTACATCTGCGCGCGGAGACCACCTTCACCAACGTGCTCAATCACACCAACCTCAACGACCCGGAGCTGGATATCACGAATGCCAACTTTGGCAAGATCACTTCGTCACGCGGGTCGGATTTCGGCGGCAATCGTACCGGGCAGGTCTCCATGCGGCTTGAGTTCTAAGTGTTAGATCCCGACAGGATTTGCCGTGTTGTTTTTCACGAAATCTTAAACGATCACGCAGCTCATTGGCTTTGAAGGCCTTCGTCGCCGTTCAGTATTGTCCCCATACACAAACCTTGCTTGCATGGAGGCTGTTCTTACCTTTGAGTAAAGGTAAGAACAGCCTCTTGTCGCTATAAGCATTTTCAGTATTAGATTCTGGGAGCTCGCGCTTACCCGCACTCGATCAATACCTTGCGTAACTGGCGTCCATGGCGTATTGGGTTGCGGTCGATGCAGCCGTCAATCTAGCGAAGATTCATAGCACTGCCCACCTGTATTAACCCAGCGTTGAACCGGCGTGAGTATACATGCGGCCAGCCCGGAAGATGGCTTCGATTTGCGCTATCTCGAACCAGACAGACATTCTGAAGGAGGATTCATGAGAAAGCTTCTCGTCGCGCTCGTGGGTACTGTGGCCGCCAGTTGTTTTTTTTGCCAACCAGCCCTTAGTCAAACGGACATCCCGCTTCAGGGAGGGTCGGAGTGGAATCACAACCGTAATTCACCTATCGCGCCCATCGCGGCGATAGGTGTTCCCGGAACTTCGGAAGCGAATCCTTTTGTTAATTTCGACCAGGCCCGTGTTGATCCTCGCTTGCAGCTGCTCTTCATTTCAAGCCGCTCGTCGAAAGCCGTCGCCATTATCGATGCACTCACGCACAAGGAGGTCGGAGAGACGCCGGCTATTTTCGCGGGCGTTGGCATTGACAGTCCCCACTCTGGTCCGGATGGGAACGTAGTCGCCGGTCGCTACCTCTTTGCCGGGGACTATCCCAGCCTAGTAAGAGTGTTTGATCTTGGGGTAAGTGTTTCTTCGCCGACCGAGGTCGCCGAAATCTCAACAGGCGGAGCGTACCGAGCAGATGAGATGGACTATGATCCGGAGCATCAAGTCGTTATCGTTTCTAATGGCGATTCGACTCCCGCCTTTGTGACTCTGATTAGTACCACAACGCTTAAGATCGTGAAGCAGGTGGTCTTCGATGGCACGAATGGCACGCCCGACACGTCGCAGGGCGGCATCGGGAGTGTCATGTATAACTCTCGCACCCGCAAGTTTTTTATCAGCATTCCGGAGGTCGGATCGGATGTGACTGCCGGCGCGGTCGCGGTGATGGAGCCGACAACCGGAGAGGTGACGCAGGTGTTTTCGGGACTGGACAACTGCATGCCGTCGGGGATGGCGCAGGGGCCTGGCGAAAATGTTTTGGTCACCTGTGACCCAGGGTTCCCGGCGCCTGATCCGGTGCAGTTCGCACCTCGTACCTATGTGATTAACGGAAGAACAGGAGCAATTCTGGCCAATCTCACGCAGGTCGGTGGTGTGGACTACGGAGCGTATAACCCTGCCGATCATAAGTATTACCTGGGCGCGCGCGACTATTTCACAAGCCCAAGCGCAACGATCGCGTCTCCGGTGTTGGGGGTCATAGATGCCGATACGAATGAATGGATCGAAAACTTTCCTACGGGAACCGACGCCCATTCTGTGACGGTCAATCCCTTCAATAACCAGATCTTTGTGCCGATCGAAGATCCGAATTCGCTGTGCGGAACTTTGCCGGGATGTGTTGCGGTGTTCACGGACGCCCATCAAGGAGAGCGATGGTAGTGAAATTCAGATAGCGAGGCAGACTATCTCTGCTTCGCAGAGCAAAAGGTATTTCAGGGCTATGTGTTTCTGCGCATTTCATGCGGAACGCACATAGCCCTGGCACATTGAGGGCAGGGCTCCGCAATGGCGATTGCAGGCCAAGTGCACTCATCCAAATTTTCCCGATAAGCGTATTGGCGATTTATCGCCTACGAAGCAAAGAGCTGCCAACTCTACTTTGCCGACGCCCCGCTAGAGTGAACACACTTTTAGCACTTGTAGGCATTTCTCCATAGAAGGACCAGGATCATCTGCATTCAGGACTGGCATGCACGATGAGACGGCTGGAGATTCATGGTCTGAGATTATTCACCCTCAATAAGCGGCAATTCCAACTTCACAATGAGACCCCCAGCCGGAGCATTCACTGCGCTCACTTTTCCGCCATGCATTCGTATCACACGCTCGGTAATTGCGAGGCCGAGTCCCGCACCTCCTGTCGCATCGTTCTTGCCCGCCGGGATCCGATAGAAAGGAAAAAATATCTTTTCAAGGTGGTCGCTGGATACACCTGGACCGTGATCGCGTACATGAATTTCGGCTTTGGAAAGAGCGCTTTGCTTATGTAATGCGATTTGCACGTCCGTGCCAGGCTGCGTGTGCCTGATGGCGTTACGCACAACGTTCTCGATCGCTCGACGGAGTTGCTCCCTTACGCACGAGGTCATGCATATGTCCATGAAATCGACTTTGACAGAGCAACGTTTCGCCTGGGCCTCAAAGTTTCCATCCACGGCAACTTCCTGGATCAGGCTGCTCAATTCAAGCGTTTCGGTACGGCTTGAGTCTGCACCACTGTCGATTCGAGCCAACGTGAGGAGTTGGCCGATCAAATGATCGATGTGATCCACTTCAAGTGCGATGCGGTCGAGATATTCCACCTGCTCCTCGGGAGGGGCTTGCCGCAGCAGACCCTCTGCGACGCTCAGGCGGGCGAGAGGAGAGCGCAATTCATGAGAAACATCTCCGAATAAGCGCTGCTGTCCGTGAACCAGGGATTCAATACGCTCAGCCATACGATCGAAGCTTGCACTCAAGCGTCCAATCTCATCCCGCCGCAACCGGATGCTTTGGCCGCTTCGCGTGTCAAGACTACCATCCGCAATTTGGCCAGCGGCCTCGCTCAATTTTACGATTGGCTGGGTGATATGACGGGCGAACCAAAAGCAGGAGAATGTGCCAACCGCATAAATCACAAGCAGTCCGAGCAACGTTCTATAGTCCAGGTCGCTGACTAAGCCGACAATAGGAGGGCGCTCAATGATTACCAGGATGGTGTATTTGCGCCCGCTGTCTCCAACGATTTGTTGAGCGGCAATGACCTTCCATCCGTGGAATTTGTCGACCAGCGGTGTATCTCTCCTTGCAGACTTACCGAATTCGACAGCTTTCATCGGAAGCCGGCGGCCCAACACATCCTTCCAGTCTTCGTCCAAGAGATAAGGCTCGGCAAATCCTTCTTCCGCGAGATGGTCGAAGTGATGCTGCAGGGCAGGTTTGCCTTCACGCTCGTACATGTCGACGGCCTGTCGAGCTTCAAAAGGCAGATAAATCGACACGGCAGCCTGCATTCTTGTGTTGGAGCGAGTGATTGTCACGATGACAACAAGCGCCATCGCGACGATCGCAAATGCCGTCCAGAACCACAGGAATATTTTCAGAAACAGACTTTTCATTCCACTTCGCCGCTCTCGGACTGATCGAATCCGAACCGATCGGGCAGCGCATAAAGGTATCCCACTCCGCGGATGCTCTTGATTCTTTCGCTGCCATCAGGAGCGTTTCCTACTTTTCTACGAAGGTTCCAGACGTGAGTGTCAATGCTTCGGTCAAATGGCGAGAACTCTCTCCCCAGTACATCTTTTGTCAGCTCTTCGCGTCCTACAACCGATCCAGCAGATCGTAACAATCTCTGAAGCAAATCGAACTCAACGGTGGTTAGATTCAGCAATTCGTCTCCACATCGTATCGTTCTGGATCCGACGTTCAACTCCAGATCGCCGATCCGAACTGAAGAAGCCTCTGGGAGAATAATGCTGGCAGTGTTTGCCCTGCGCAAGATAGCGCGGACACGAGCGGAAAGCTCACGAGTATTGAATGGTTTGGGAAGGTAATCGTCGGCTCCCATCTCCAAACCTAGGATCCGATCGAGATCGTCGCCGCGTGCCGTGAGCATCAGGACAGGTGTTCTGGATTTCGTGCGGATTCGCCGGAGCACTTCAAAGCCATCCATCTCCGGCAACATCACATCCAGGACAACCAGATCGTAGTCTCCTGATACGGCACGTTCAATGCCTACTCCGCTCGCTTGGACAGTCTGTACTGAATATCCCTCCGCTCCTAGAAAGCGCGATACCAGCCTACATAGCTCGGCATCGTCGTCGATGACCAGGATACGTCCGGCGGCCGACTCTAATTTGCGATCCATCCCAACGCTCGTGTCCACCAACTGCCCACCTCAGATACTTCTTGGCCAAAGATTCATTGTAGGTCGCTGCGATTGCGAGTGGTGTCAAGGATTGTCAAACCAGTCGTGCTTTGTCTTGACAATCCTTGACGGTCGCTTGACCGAACTTGACGCAAATTTAGCTGCCGCGCGAGTCAAACCAGAAAGCGGAATACCACTTCATAAATCGAGGGCAGAATGGCACAGGCTGCTGTTAGTTTGACGAAATTTTATTGGAGCCGATCCTGCAATGCAGTATTTATGCTGCTTCTCTTTTTGCAGAAGGCATTTGCTTTCGGTGTAATGTTGTTGATCCCATTGTCCGTTCTTGCGGCAGGATCGGCTTTGCAAGCGCAGGCTCAGACGGCTTCTGCATCCGCTTCCTCCTCGGCGCCTGTAGATCCGGACTTGCCCGATGCTCCGTCACCTTTGCCAGCTCCTCAAAAAAACTCCCAGCCGAACATCCCATTCCTTCCGCCACAATTTAGCCTGCCCCTCCAGCCGATGGATCTTGGAAGTAAGTTCAAATACTTTGTGGAGCCCGCGTTTGGCCCACGCAGTTTCGTTACTAACGCTTTCGGTGCAGGGATACGCATGGCAAATCCTCCCAGCCAATACCCTCATGAATGGCGCGCTGGAGGTGAGGCATTCGGGCGGCTCTACGGAGACAGCTTCGCTCGCACCGGAGCAGAAAGCCTTGGACGCTTCTCCGCTTCTGCTCTGCTACATGAAGATCCTCGTTATCGGCGTTCTGAAAGCACCTTCTTTCCGTCGCGCCTGGGCCACGCCTTAGCGTTTACCTTTATCGATAGAACCGACAGCGGCCATACCACAGTTGCCATATCAAACTTCACCGGGGCCGCAGCTGGGGGATTTATTGGCAACGCATACCTTCCGTCCGGCTTCGATAACTTGACCCATGCCGGCCAGAGATCCGCAATCGCTTTCGGCGGCATTGCGGCCCAGAATGTAATGCAAGAATTTTCTCCAGAACTCGGCCAATTCCTGAAGAAGATACATCTACCCCATATACCGCTGCCTCCTGTTTGGTGGACAGGGAACAACCAATGACACACGGACAACGCCTTTTTCAGGAGATGTAATGCACAGCGATCAGTCAGACTCGTCGTGTGTGCCCAAAGCCCCCAAACTATTTAAGCAGGCGCTCTTGGAGGAAACGGATCTCCAGCGATGCATAGAGTCTCTTCAGTGCATCATCTGTGATTTGCTTATCGAGAATGAAAAGCTGCGACAGCTCGTGGTTGCAGACAAGTTCTAATTTTCGATACAGGGCATATGCGTGGAAATTCGGCTTGCTTTGTAAACCGAAGCTTGAAGATCTCAGATGACGCTATTAGGCCAAGTCACCCATCGACGGAGACTGAATAAGTGACTTGGCAATTTATTTCCTGCTGAGAGTAAATCTCAGTAAAGCGAAGCCCGTTTGGAGAGATACATCCCCTGCCGCCTGGTATTTGGGTAAATCATTCGGAGTGAAGTGTAGTGATTGGATCGAGGTGCATGGCGCGCAGTGCCGGGATATAGCTGGCAGCAAGTGCGACGGCAGAAAGCACAATTGTGACGCCAGCGAAGGTGGATGGATCGGTGGGCGAGACGCCGTAGAGTAGCCCAGCCATGAGGTGAGAGACGATAAGCGCACCCGCGACACCCAGTCCGGCCCCAACCGCTGCCAGACTGAGTCCCTGACGTAGAACCATCCTGAGTACATCGCCTCTTTGAGCTCCCAGCGCCAGGCGAATGGCTATCTCGCCTCTTTGCTCATTGACCAGATAGGAAATCGTTCCGTAGATGCCAAGTCCGGCTAACAGCAACGCAGTCGCTGCAAACAGCGCAACCATTTCCATTGAGAATCGCCTCACGGAAAGCGAGGTAGAGAGTATGTTATCCAGGGTCTGAGCATGGAAGACCGGAAGTTGTGGATCGACGGACTGGATCTGCGTGCGCATCTGCGAGGATATGACACTGGGATCAAGCTGTCCGCGGAGAAATACGGCCAGATCTTTAGCGGGATGCTGGTACACGCTGCGGTACAACTGCGGAATCGCCGTGTCCGCCAACGATTCCGTGCGGGCATCCGCAATGACTCCAACGATCGTAGTCCAGGCTGGCTTGGCGGAGCTCAACGGTTCGCGGGGATCCAAGTGCAAGCGGACGCGTTTACCAAGCGGGTCCTGGTTTGGCCAGTAGGCGTGAGCGGCGGCCTGATTGATGACCGCAACCTGCGGCATCTTCTCAAGGTCCTGATCATTGAAAAGGCGTCCGCGTAATAAGGGCATGCCCAGCAGGTGGAAGTATTCGGGAGAAATGATGGGACTATCGATCCTTGGAGCCTGATTGTCCATTGTTTCGACGCCTTCGCGGATCAATGGCAGCTGGTCGGGATGGCTATGGCCGAGGGGAAGAGCGGCCACGTCTCCGACGGCCGCTTCTTCTACGCCCGGTAAGGATCGGCTGCGGCGAAGAATCTCGCGCAGCAAGACCGACTCCTGGGTGGCAGTTTGGTAGATATCCGCGCTGGGATTGTTCGGTCCCGGCAGCCAGGTTTGAACAGCCATGACGCGGTCAGGATTGAAACCGGGTTCCGCCTTGTACAAGCCCCAAAAACTGCGCAGAAGCAGGCTCGCTGCGACCATGAGCACCAGGGAAAGCGCCAATTCACTGATGACCAGAAGCTGGCGGGCACGCGAGCGTCCCCGAGAACCCTTGGAGCCGCGTCCTTCCTGCCGAAGCGTACCGATCAAATCGACACGGCTCATAAGCCACGCAGGAGCAAGTCCGAAGACAATTCCAGCTGCGGCGGAGAGGAGCACAGCAAAAAACAGCACACCCCATCCAACCGCAATATTGCTGAGGTGCGGCAGGCTCTCCGGAACAAACCGCAGCAGAAAATGCTGGGTGCAGAAGAGAATGACAAAGCCGGCGATTCCACCAAGCAGGAAGAGCAATAGTATCTCGGTGAGAAGCTGGCGGATAAGGCGCGTTCTTTGCGCTCCCAAGGCCTGGCGAACTGCAATCTCACGGCCTCGCCCACTGGCTCTGGCGAGCAGGAGATTAGCGACGTTGACGCAACTGATCAGCAGGACTGATCCTACCGCGGCGAACAGTAGAATGAGAGATTGGCGAACATTGCCGACCACACTTTCACTGAGCGGAGTAAGACGCACGGTCCATTTGGTCTGTGGGGGATAGTCCGCCGGATATTGCTTTTGCAGCGATTCCACCAGCGCATCGATGCGCTCTTGTGCGGCCGCAATTGAGAGACCTGGGTTCAGACGCGCGACCACCCGACTCTCCAGACGCGTACCGCGCATCGCGGGCGGAAACGGCAAGCCGGACATGCCAGCTGCCAACCACACTTCTGTATTCAGCTCCTCGTTCGTTGAGCCTAGGTCGCGAAAACCGCTCGGCATGATGCCCACAACGTGATAAACGTCGTTGTCCAGGAGCAGGGCCTTGCCGATAATGTGCGGGTCGGCCCCGAACTCCCTCCTCCAGAGCCCGTCGCTGATCACGGCCTCCAGGTTGAAGCCGGGAGTGGCATCGTGCGGATCGAAGGTGTGGCCCAACTGCGCGTTTACGCCAAAGACCGCAAAATAATTCGGTGTGACATGCTTATAACTGAGACGCTCGGGCTGCGCACTGCCGATGAGGTTCACATCTGCGCCGTGACCGGAAACAGATACGGACTGGAATATTCCGGAGCTCTCGAGGTCTCTCCACTCAGGAACGGAGATGCCGACGTCATGTGCTCCTACCCCAGGAAGGTCGTCCTGAATGCGCACTAATTGAGCAGGGCTTGAATACGGCAGAGGGTGCAACAGCGTCGCATCGATCACGCTATAGATGGCGGTGGTGGCTCCGACGCCCAGCGCTATCGTGGCGATCGCAACGACAGAGAATCCAGGCGCTCTCACAAGCATGCGGACCGCGTATCGCAGGTCGAAGTACAGATTCTCAATGAAAGGCAAACTTTGTTCGGCGTGATGGCTCTCCCTGATCGCTTGTGCTGCGCCGAACTTGAGTATGGCCTGTCGATGCGCTTCAGCAGGGGTCATGCCAGCGCGCAGGTTATCCTCCATCTGGAATGCGAGATGTTCAGCGATCTCTTCCTGCAGACGCTGGTCGGCGCTCCGCCGAGT
This sequence comes from Silvibacterium dinghuense, assembly GCF_004123295.1. Lineage (NCBI taxonomy): Bacteria > Pseudomonadati > Acidobacteriota > Terriglobia > Terriglobales > Acidobacteriaceae > Silvibacterium > Silvibacterium dinghuense. The sequence goes on from NZ_SDMK01000006.1 coordinate 22,535, forward strand.
TGCAAAATTAGAAAAACGAATCAGGAATCGTCGCAGGAATTTCACGTTAAATCCTCCGCCTTGACTTTGAAAAAGCGCGCGATAATAGCCGTGGTTTGCTCCCACTCGAATGTCTCCACCTGGAGTTGCCTGCGGCCAAATCTGGTAAGTCGATAGAAGCGTGCGCGGCAATTGTTCTCTGATATGCCCCACTCAGAGGCAATCGAGCCTTCATGCTCCAGCTTGAGTAGCAAGGGATAAAGCGTGCCTTGGTTAACTGCCAGCAGGTCTCCACTGACCTGCTCAATGCGACGGGCAATTCCCCAGCCGTGCTGCGGCTCCAGGATATCGAGTGTCCTAAGGACCATCAGCGCGAGTGTTCCCTGCGGGACGTCGGACTTTTCGAGCATTGGGAAGACACCTCTTGGTTTCCAACAGAACTATGCCACATATACCTTTTGGAAAGCAACAGGAGTCTGCCATAATCCATTTTAGAAAGCAATCAGGCTAAGCCAACGCACAATGAGGCGGAGATCCGGCCTCAGTATCGGAAGCAACGAAGGGTGTCGACAAGGTGTTTCTGTTCATTGGCAGAGAGGGTATCCCTGTCGAGTTGACGCAGGCTGTCACTGTTTATGGCCTGGCAAAGAAGTCTGGCCTAAAGCACGTAACGTTCGTCTTAGTCTTCATCGCTACAGAGGAAGGTCATAGTGGAAAGACGTACGATCTGGTTTCGTCAGAGATAGTGCGTGGTCCGGGTGCGGCAGCAGCCTGGTCGAGGTTGCTAGGCAAACAAATCGTCTACCCGGGACACGCAGATTTCGACGGGTTTGAATTGCAGTTGCGCGAAAAAGTAGTCCAGGTTGGCTGGCCTATGATCTTCGCGCCATGTTCCAGGGCTTCATCGAGTGTGGATTCAGCAATACGGAAGACCAGGCGGCGCGCTTTACTGCCTTATTTGGGCATCAGCGATGTAGCCGTGTGGGAAAGATCACACACCGGCAACAGCGGCGGTGTCGTCCGAATGCCCGGGACACCACTTGCGGCCTCGATCTGCGGATTCGAGAAAACCTTACCCATGATGGATCGCGCCAAAATCAGAATCCTACACTTCAAATATCGCCGCCATTCACACACGGCTTCGGTTTTGATAACTACGCTTGAGATATTCGCCAGGGTTAGCCCCGACAACTCGCTTGAACGCTTTACTGAACGCAGCGTCGGATTCGTAACCGACCGACCGTGCAACGTCGATGAGCTTCTTGTCACGCTGCTGGAGCAGCTGCATCGCCTTCTGCATCCGCCACTCGATTACATATTCCAGTGGTGTTTGTCCGAGTAGTTCTTTAAAACGGACTGCGAATGCAGAGCGAGACATACCTGCTGCGGCAGCCAGGGATTCGACTGTCCAGGGTTTACTCACATTGTCGTGAACAGCACTCAGGGCAGCGCCTACCTGAGGATCGAAGATGGCGCGAAGCCACCCTTTCTTACGTTCTGGTCCCCACGCAATATGAGCACGGAGTATTTGGATAAACAGAACCTCGGCCAGCCGAGTCGCCACAACTTCCGCTCCCGGTGCCTGTTGTGCCATTTCTGACGCCAGTGCCTGCAGTGTGATGTGAAGAGCAAGCGTGCGTGCCTGATCGGCCTTGATCAGAATGAAGTGCGGCAATAGCTGGGTGATAGGCTTCAGCCGCGCGCGATCGAAACTGAGAGACCCGCATACGATGGTCGTCGGTGTGCCCCCACCTCCGTAATGCGCAACATGGTTGTTGGCGCGAGCCCCGATCTCGCGGAAGGTTCCTTTTGGACGGGTTCGTGGGCTGTCGCGCAAAACAATCGAAGTCCCCTTAGCCAGCAAAAAACAATCACCACCGGTAAGCGGAATCGGCTCTGGAATGCCTTCGACACTGAGCCAGCAGTTACCGCACGAAAGCATGGCGAAGTGCGCCAAATCTGTGGGTGGCATTTTAGGGGAAGGCGTGACCTTTTCTACGGCCTGGTTTTCCTGTTTTATGCCCCATGGAGCTGTGGCCTCAAGCCTGTGCAGACCGAAAGCGGTTACTTGCATCGTTCTGAAGATGTCCGTTATCGGGTCCACAGCAGCCTCCTTATTTGGACGAATAGACAAAACATTCGGACTTACAAGCAGTTCTCGTCCAACACAAAAGAAATCTACTCCTCTGTAGTGAATGCTACATATCGATTCGATGCACATCGCGAAGGGAGTAATTATGGGAAAGCTAGAGGGTAAGGTCGCAGTCGTCACAGGTGGATCAAGCGGTATGGCGTTGGCAAGCGCTAAGCTGTTCGTGGAAGAAGGTGCCTACGTTTTCATCATGGGCCGCAGGCAGGAGGTACTCGATGAGGCCGTGGAGCTGATTGGGCGGAATGTGACCGGCGTGCGCGGTGACGCCGCCAATCTCGATGATCTCGACCGCCTGTTCGACACGGTCAAGCGGGAAAAGGGCAAGATCGACGTCCTGTACGCGAGTGCCGGCTGGGGTGAATCCGTCCCACTGGGCGAGATTACCGAGCAGCACTTCGATGCGATCTTCGACCTGAATACGCGCGGCACGTTGTTTACGGTTCAGAAGGCGCTACCGCTGTTTAACGATGGTGGATCGATCTTCATGACCGGGTCCGTTGCTTCGGTGAAGGGTTTTCCCGGTTACGGCGTGTATGCGGCGAGCAAGGCGGCGTTGCGCTCCTTCGCACGCACGTGGCTCAAGGAACTAAAGGGCAGGCATATCCGGGTGAACGTACTGAGCCCGGGGCCCATAGCCACGCCGATGCAAGATCAGGTTCTCACCGAGGAGGCAAAGCAGATGTTCGAATCCCTGATTCCGCGCGGAACGATGGGGCAACCGGAGGAAATCGCGACGGTCGCGTTGTTTCTTGCTTCCGGCGATTCGAGCTTCGTGAATGGGGTGGAGTTGTCCGTCGACGGCGGCTTCTCGGCCATCTGATATCAGCTGATCTCGATGAGTGCATAAATCGCCAATGCACTCATCGAGCCCAGATTGGTCTCGATAATTCACCTTCCGTTTACCCACTCTAGGCTCAACTGTCGACTTCAGGCCTTACCGCTCATCGAACTACCGCGCGGTAGAAACAAGATTTTGATGGGCGGCTGCACCGAATTCTCGGAGCAAATTTGCCCCAGAACCGAGGTCGTTCGCTTGTGTACTACGTAGTTCGGGCACTTCCGTGAGCATTGCGGGTACGAATCTGGGTACTGAGGCTAACCTGGCTTGTAAGCCTCCTAGGATGTTTGCTTATGGCTTCCTGGGGCAATCGATAGTTTAGCTGCCATTTCTAAATGGGTTGCACTTCCACTGTGCCGTGGCGCAGTTTGAGGATGCTCTGCATTCTGGAATGCCCGGCTTGATTTGTACCAGTGATTAAGAGACACACTGGACAAGGAGAGCAAGATGGCACGAGGTAAGAGCGGTATCAGCCGAAGCAGGTAGTAAACCTTCTTCGGCTGATCGAGGTGGCGATCGCGGACGGGAAGACGACAGCGCAGGCGTGCAAGGAGGCGGAGATCGTAGAGCAGACGTACTTCCGGTGGCGCAAGGAGTACGGAAGGTTGTAGGTCGACCGGGCGAAGCGATTGAAGGCGTTGGGGCAGGGAAACGCGAAGCCAAAACGTCTAGTGGCGAACCTGAGCCTGTATGACCTGGCGCTGAAGGACATCGCCTCGGGGGACTTCTAAGCCATGAGCGACAGCGCAGAGCAGTGAACCACGTCTGGAGTTACGGCTTCGTCAGCGAATGGATGCGCGAAGGGCGCAGTGTGCGCATCCTCAACCTGATCGACGAGTTCCCCCGTGAGTGCCTTCTGATCCGCGCAGAGCGGCGCTGGTCAAGCGCAAAGATCATCGGAGCTCCGGCCGATGTCGATGTCATGGTGCTGAAGGGTGTTCCGCAACAGATGAGCTCGGATAATTGCCCTGAGTTCGTCGTCAAAAACTGCGCGAATGGCTCGCCGATACTGGGGCAAAGACTCTGTACATCGAACCCGGTTCTCCATGGGAAACGGCTACTGCGGATCATTCAACTCGAAGCTTAGAGATGAGTTATTCAACCCGAAGATCTTCCACTCGATCAAAGAACTGCGTGTACTGGCCGAATGCCGGCGTATCCACTACAACAACTTCAGGCCGTACTCTTCGCTTGGGTATAAACCTCCAGCACCAGAGGCATGACTGACAAAGAACAAGGGGCATGAAGAAGTGGAAATCGCTATGGACTCCCCACTTCTCCGCCCCCGACGACGGCTATCTGAACTTAGAAGTAAACGCGCTACACACTCCTCACTGGTACAAAAATTGGGCACACCAACTCATCGAGTGCTCAGGCAGTATGGACAAACCAAGTACCGAAAACGCGCATAGCGGAATTGGCTAATTTACTGCCGAGAAGCGGAATTTCCCTGACTTGTTGTTTTGCATAGTTCTGAGACTCTCGAGCATCAGAATTTGTACTTCAGAGCGAACTCCAGAATACGGGGATCGGAGGCTGAGGTAACTTCGCCGAAGGTCGAGCTGCCGTAGGTGCTCGAAACGCCGGAGAAGTTCGTGTGGTTGAAGACATTGAACGCCTCGGCACGGAACTCAAAGTCATTGCCATGCGCGACGTGGAAGGTCTTGTAAAGGCTCATGTCAAAGTCAACGAGGCCGGGACCACGGATGGTACCGATGCCCGCGTTGCCCAAGTATCCAGCTGCGGGTGCGCTGAAGGCCGCAGTGTTGAACCACTCCTTTACCGTCTTGTCTCCATTGGTGCTCACACCGGCAGCGCGGTTGGGACGCACAGCATTGCCTTGATCGGAGACGCTGAGGCCGGGAGAGATCGAAGTACCACTGCGAATGGTGGTGATATCCGAGTACTGCCACCCGCCAAACACGGCGCGGCGCCAGCTGCGGTCGCTCTTGAGCCACGGCACCGAGTAGATGCCGGTAAGCGCGAGCGAGTGCGGGTAGTTCAGGCCTTCGGCGTTGCCGTAATAGCGCTGCGGGTTGTAGGGATCGATGACGTTGTACGTGCCGACCGAGGTGTAGTTCGTAAGGTCGTGGGAATACGTATACGACACGGTCGCAAATAGCGAATCGCTAACCGGATGTTTGACGCTGACCTCCAGGGCATTCCAGTTCTGGTCGAGGTGCGTGCGGTAATCGCCGATAGCTGCGTAGCCCTGATAGGGTGCGTAGAGATATGGCGTGACGGTGCCGGCGTTGATAACGGGGTTGAAGTCATACACGCCGTCATGCGCGGGTGCGTTGAGGTTCCAGGTGCCAACGACGTGGCGCGCCTGGCTGGCAGCGCCGGTTACGCCAGCTGTCCAGCTGCGAGGGAACTCATGCTCGAGGCTCGCCGAGTAGGTGTGTACCTGCGTGGCCTGAATGTCCTGATCGGCAGCGCTAAGGCTCGAGATGGTTGCGGCCTTCGTAGTGCCCGTGCCTGCGGGATCAGAGAAGTCCGGATTCTGCAGATTCGATGTCGAAAGCGCAGGCGGGTTCAGTGCGCAGTGGTAAGAGCAGTCCTGGTTGGTAAAGACGCGTGTGTAGGTGAGTCCGTAGCCCCCGCGGAAACTCGTCTTGCCGTCGCCGAAGACATCCCAGGCGAAGCCGATCTCAGGCCCAAGGTACCAGTTGTGCTCGTTGGAGAAGTTCTTCGGCAGCTGGCCCTTTTCGCCATTGTTATAGAGCAGGCCATTTAACGCATTGTAGTTTGAGGTGGTGGTGATGGTGCCGCTGGCATTCACGATCGGCGCTTCCGCAGGCGAGTAGGCCGAGGGCACGAAGTTCGTCTCGGTACCCGGAGGGCCATAAGGCAGTGGCATGAAGTAGGCACGCAGGCCTACGGTGGCGGTGAGGTTGCGCGTGAGCTTCACTCGGTCTTCGAGATACGGCGAGAAGGTGAAGCCATGCACGGCGACACGGATCTCGTTGCTGGTCTGCGTGAAAGTGCTGGCGTCGCCGAGCAGGAAGTCTGCGATAGCATCGTCCTCGGTGACCGCACCGCTTGTGGGCTTCGTAAATGTGCCGGTGAAGGTGAACTGTCCATTCGAGGCGCTGGGCGGATCCTGCCGCTTGGTGTTGAAGACGATAGTAGCGCCGGCCTGCAGATAATGGTTGCCCTTGAGCCAGCTCCAGTCATCGCTCACAGTATTGTCGAGGTCGGCTGCGTGCTGCTGCGGCAGGTTCGCAGGGATGCCCTGCGGCGCGATGCCTCCGGAGATCGTGACCAGCGGTAGACGGTCGGATAGGTTGCCGTCATAAGGCAGCGTCTGGTTGAAGCCCGAGACCTGGCTGTTATACGTGGTGCCCTCGAGATCGAGGTCAAGATCGAAGATATTCATTGCGATGCTGGTGGTGTTCACCATGCTGGGCGAGAGTACCTGTGTGAGCGAAAGTTGCGCGAGCTTGTTATGCGTGTAGTCGGTTTCACTGTTGGTCGAGTAGATTTCACCGCTCTCCACACTGGAGAGATTGTTCTGCTGGTACTCCTGGTACTCGTCCAGATACTCGCCGAGCAGGTGCAGGCGCGGGCTGAAGTTGTGATCGATCTTGATTTCATCATCGCGCTGCGCGGTCTTCTGCGGCTTGGTATTAATGTAGTTATTGCCCGATCCATTGGAGTAATTCGGCAGCGGATAGAGCGCGGCAAGATAGGCCGCGGCATTCGCATCAATACCACTCAGCACATACTGCCCCGATGCGTTCTGAACAAAGTTTGCGCCGGTCGAGGGGTCCTTAATCGGCGAGCTGAATAGACCGTCACGCTGATCCTGCGTCGGTGTAAGTCCGGTGAGCGTGCCCGTAGGCGTCTGCGTGAGACGCACAAACTGCTCGGAGAAGAAGAAGAAGGTCTTCTGCTTATCGGTGTTATAGAGATGCGGAATAAAGATCGGTCCACCGAGGTTGTAGCCGAAGATGTTCTGCTTGTACGGCAGGATCGAAGTCGCAAAATAGTTCTTTGCATTCAAATCGTCATTGCGCAAAAATTCCCATGCCGCACCGTGAAAGCTCGAGGTACCGCTCTTGGTCTGCAGAAGCACGACCGACGATCCCATCAGCGAGTAGCGGGCGGAGAAATTGTTCTGAAGCACGCGGACTTCTTCGAGCGAATCGGGATTCGGTACAACCGTGGTCTGCGTCATGTTGCCAGTATTTTCATTCCAGATGCCGTCGAGCGCGTAGAAGGTCTTGTTGGTCTGCAGACCGTTCACTGAGAGCACATTGCTGGTAGCGCGGCCGCCGGTAGTGAGCGCCGTGCCGGCTGAGGTGTTCTGCACGCCCGGCATGAGCGTGGCGAGTCCCTGGTAGTTGCGGCCGTTGAGCGGCAGCGTGGTTACCTGCATGCTGGGCACGGAAGCCGATGTCTCTGGCGTCGCAGTTTCGACTGCGGCTTCGCTCGACGTAACGTTGACTGTCTGCGTGGATGAGCCGACCTTGAGCGCCGCGTTCACGGTCGTGGTCACCGCGGGATGAAGATCGATGGCATGCACGTCATAGGTGTTGAAGCCATCTTTTGCAACCGATACTGAATAACGTGCCACACTCAGGCCGGGGAGAACATACTGGCCCTGGCTGTTTGACTGTGTATGCGTGACAACGCGGGTCGCTTCGTTCGTGGCGCTCACATCCGCGCCGGGTACGACACTGCCGCTCGTGTCAGTGACGAGGCCGGTGATGGTTGCGGTGGTGGAGAGCTGTGCGTGCAGTGCATGCGGCGTACTGGCAAGGAACAGTAGCGCTGACAACGTCAGCAGAATGCTTCGAAGCTTCGACATATATATCTCTCTCTGCATGCATCACGGAATGCACAGGGATGAACTGGATAGAGTCTGGGTGCGAAAAGGCGCGGAGCGGTACCGTAACGGGATCATTTCACGCTCTTATTGTTGCGTCGGCAGGAACTAAGCTACGGACGGACAACAGGCCAGGAGCGCGGTGCGATAACAGCGACAACAAGTCCGCTGAAATGCGTTCCACTGGCGCGTCACTTCCCGGCGGAAGCTGGCGATGCACACGGCGGCGAGCGGCGAGCGGAGCTCCGGCATGCGAGTAGGAGCGGTTGCTCCCTCATCGATTCGGGGCCCGTTCATTCGCGCACTATTTGTGTAAGCGTGCATTTCCTAAATGATAACCGAAAGATCGCGAAAGCGATTTATTGCGCATGCTTTTTGCAGTATGAGCGGTTCTCTGTCGACGCAATGTTTCATCGGATTTCCGGTTGAAATAGAGAAAGGGAGCGTGTTGCTCCATGCTCCTCCGTCCGCGCTCGATTCCTCTTTCCGCTTGCTTCTTATGCTGGCACCATTGTTTGTCTTCACATGGTGCAGTAGAGCAGGGGCTTAGAAGAAAGCATAAGTCCAAGGTGGCCCCAAGCAAGATCAGCTTGGCAGGCCACCTTTACTACCCTCTGGCAAATTCATATGTGCGGCATTACGGTTGACCGGAGGGTGTCGGCTCGAGTGTGCCGGGATACTCCGGCGAGGCGTGATGCGATGCACGCGTGTAGTCGTCGAGGCGCTTCACGATGTCCGGATATTCGCTTGCGATGTTATGTTCTTCCGACGGATCGACGGAGAGGTCATACAACTCGAGCGGCGCATCACGCTTGAGGCGCACGGCTTTCCACTTACCCCAGCGCGCGGCCTGCCGGTAGACCGGCTCATAAAACTCCCAGTACATCAGGCGATCGTCGAGTGCGGTGCTCTTTGGATTGCGCAGGATAGGCAGGATGCTCAGACCATCGGTGGCCTCAGGGGGCGCATCTGCAAGCTCAAGCGCAGTGGGCAAGAAGTCTGGGAAGTACGTTGGGCTGACGGTTGTGCTGCCAGCACGAATGTTTCCGGGCCAGCGAACGATGAGCGGATCGCGGATGCCGCCTTCGTACATGTCGCGCTTGTAGCCCTGCAGGATGCCGTGCGAATCGAAGAAGTTCACCACCTTCGTCTGTTCCGGCGTTGGCTCGGAGCGCGGGCCATTGTCGGAGGCGAAGAAGACGACGGTGTCCTCTTCGAGTCCCTGCTCCTTGAGCGCGCTCACCAGCTTGCCCACGCCCTGGTCGAGATACTCAATCATTGCGGCATAGGTCTTTTCATCGTCATCCCACGGTTCGTTCGCATAGGAACCGAAGTCAGGCGCCTGGTAGGGGCTGTGCGGTGCGGAATACGCGACATAGAGAAAGAAAGGCTTATCATCCTTCGCGCCTTCGCGAAGGAAGTCGAGCGAATCGTCGGTGACAAGAAAAGTCTCATAGCGGCCACGCTTGTTGTCCGCATTCTCGGGCAGGTCTATGAGTTCTTCGTTGTGGTACCACTGCGTGGGATAGTAGCCCTGTGTGGTCTCAGTCTGCGTAAGCCATCCGCGGAACCAGTCAAATCCGTGGCGGTTCGGCGCGGCTCCGGGATCGTAACCGTCAAGGTGCCATTTTCCGGCGAGACCGGTGCGATAGTCAGCGGCCTTCAGATAATCGGCGACGGTCTTGTCTTCGGCCGTGAGACTGGCGCGGCGAATCTCCTGCTTGCCCTTGTGCCCAACATGGCCTGCGGCGAGTGCGAAGTTATCGCGGACGCGCGTATGGCCGGTATTCTGGCCAGTCATCAACGCGCTGCGTGAGGGCGCGCAGACAGGTGCTCCGGCATAGGCATCGGTGAAGCGCAGGCCTTCGGCGGCAAGTTTATCTATATTCGGCGTGCGGAACTTTTTCTGGCCGTAGACGCTGGTGTCGGCGTAGCCCATGTCGTCTGCAAGGATAAAGACGATGTTTGGTCTCTTCTTCCTGTTGCTCGTCTTAGCCTGCGCAATGCTGGCAATACATGCGGCAAAGGAAGAGGCCATGAAGGACCGTCGTGTGACCCGAGTGTGCTCGTGATGCAAATCCATTATCAATTCCAGGTATCTATGTGATTTTCTTAAGAATTTCGATTAGCTTCAGATAAATGGGAGATTGCTCGGAAGGTAGAAGGCTCACCTCCAAAGCCGCTCTAAAGCCCCCTGCGCTTTTCTGTTTTCTTCGGGTAGACCAATCGTAATTCTCGCCCAGTTGGTGTAGGGAGGGAAGGTTCGTCCTATCTCGATGCCTTGCTTGCGTAGATAAGCTGCCAGCTCAACCTGTGGCAGTCCTGCGTCGAAGAAGACAAAGTTTGTAACCGTGTCCGATCTTTTCCTCCCTTGCCGGTCGAGGAAACTTGTCCACTTGGCGCGCTCTTCGCTCACGATGTTGCGTACGCGCGCTCCATGCGCTGTGTCGCCTAGCGCTGCTGAGGCTGCGGTGATGTTCAGACGGCCAAGAGATTCAGCGTTCCCGTAGCCCTGCTGGCGCAGTGCGCTGACCACCGATGCGGGCGCGAGAGTGTAGCCGATGGGAAGGCCAGCGAGACCGTGAATCTTGTCAAAAGTGCGGAAGACGAGCACGTTTGCTCCTTCGCGTACGAGTTGCACGGCAGAGCGGCGCTCGAAGTCAGGCGTGTATTCGAGGTAGGCCTCATCCACAATGACTGGAGCCTTCTGAGAGATTTCGCGCAGGAAGCGCAGAAATGTATCCGTCTCAGTTACAGTCCCCGTTGGGTTGTGAGGGTTGATGAGATAGATGGCACGAGTCTTCGGCGTAAGTTTCTCGCGGAAGGCGTCGAGATCATTTTCATAGCGCGCATTGAGCGGGATGGGTACGGCTTCGCCTCCGACATGGGCGGCAGCATCGACCAGCGCGGTATAGCCGGGTGCGGAGTAGAGGAATTCGCCACCGTGGCCGCCGCGGCTGCCGAGCCAGAGACCGAGGCCGCCAAGGATTTCGCCGGGGATGACCTGCTCCACGGGGAGATGCTCATAAGTGGCAACCTGCTCGAGAAACGGTTGCGCGAGTGCATCGCTTGCGTAGCGTGAGAGCCTGCCGAACTCACGGGTGAGCGCGGGAGCAACCGCTTCTGAAGGCCCGAAGGCATTTTCGTTTAGGTTGAGGTAGATAGGCGCAGACGGCGCGGTATCTGCGTCTGCGAGGGCTGCGAAGGCGCGTGGAGATGCGCCTGAGGTGATGGCCGCCCCCGCGGCGGTGAGTCCGGTAACTTTTAGCAGAGCGCGGCGGCTCCATTCGGTACGCACGATAATCTTTTCCTTTCGCGGTTGCTGATGGCCGGGCAGTGCGATGGGGCATGTCCACCGCACCGGTTGCTGCTAGTAAGTGATGTGCAGACCCATCTGCAGGTAGCGGGGAAAGTTGGCCTCGGAGGTGATCTGTCCAAAGGTAGAGCTGCCGTAGGCCGTGTTAGGGCCGCCGAAGAGCGGAGTATTGAACGTGTTAAATGTTTCGGCACGATACTGGATGTTGAGCCGTTCGCGGACCACGACGTTTTTGAAGAGCGAGATATCCCAGTTCTCGTAGCCGGGGCCGCGCAGCGAGAGCGTGCGAGGGGCATCGCCAAAGGTGTATGCGGAGGAGGCGGTAAAGGCCGCGCTGTTGATATAGCCGTTCAAGCGGTCATAGAGGCTGCCCTTGGTGCCGAGGCTTACACCCTTCTGGATGTTGGGCCGCTGCACGCTATTACCGGCAATGGTGCTATTGGGATTGCTGCTCTGGGTGACTGTGACCGGGAAGCCGGAGCGGAAAGTGGGCAGTACGTTCAATTGCCAGTGCGAGACAGTCTCATCGAGCCAGTGATGGCCGGTACGCAGTTGTCCCTGGCCGAAGGGCAGATCCCACAGCACGCCAGCGACGAAGCGGAAAGGTGTATCGCTAACGGAGTGTGAGTACTCGGCTTCGAGGTCGTAGACGTTTTGCGGAGCACTTGCGCCGACCGACTGGATGCTGTTGGCGGTAGCGAAGGAGGAATCCATGTTGCGAGACCAGGTGAACGAAGCAAGCAGGTTGACGCCGTGCGAAGCGCGTTTCTCGGCCTTGACGAGCAACGCGTTGTAGTCGGCGTGCGCGGAGCTGAGGAAGAGGTTAACCGAGGTGAACTGCGGGAAGGGACGCAGCGTCTGCGAGCGAGAAACAGAGGTTTCGCCGATGATGCCTGAGCCGCCCGCAACATAGAGAGGGTTGGACACTTGATTGTTGAGGGCCGAGCCCTGCGTGAAGTTCGACGGATTGAGCTGGTTGATGTTGACCGCTGTGCTGCTGGTAGGCGAGGGCGACAGGTTGACCGAGCGCGAACCGATGTAGGCAACGTCCACGGCTACATTCTGCGGCAGCTCACGCTCCACGTCGACCGAGAACTGTTGCACGCGCGGTGCTTTGTAATCCTGGTCATAGGAACTGACGGAGTTGCCCACGCCGGTGAGCAGGCCGGCTGAATTGCCAGCGGGTTTGGTAAGACCGTTGGGGAAGGGATTGCTCAGCGTGCCTGCGGGTGTCTGGTCATTATCATTGCTGGCCACGTATTGGTTGGCCTGTGTGTATCCCGGCGCAAGAGAGGCGGTGGGGTCATAGCGGATGGGCGCATACAGGATGCCGTAGCCGCCGCGCACTACCGTCTTCGGCGTGAGCTGGTAGGAAGCACCGATGCGCGGTGCGAACTTGAGGCGCGAAAGGTTACCGATGTCCGAAGGATGGCCATCCACGCCGGCGAAGAGTACGCCGCCAGTGACGGAGGTGCTGCCCGAAAGCAACGCCGTTGCCGTGCGATCGAAGCCGACGGCAAGCTGGTTGTGGTCTTCTTTGAGGCCGGTCTCGGACTCCCAGCGCAGGCCGAGATTCAGCGTAAGCTTGGGCGTCACGCGCCAGTCGTCCTGCGCGAAGACAGCGGAGTAATCGAGGTAAGTGTGCAGCAGGGTGGAGAGGTCGATCTCGCCGGAGACGGGAAGGCCAGTGAGCAGGTCGGCAATGTCATCGCCGGAGAGGCCGTCGGTCTCGCTCGGGCTCTGCTGCGTGAAGGCTCCGCTGAAGGTGTAGGTGCCGGGCGCGTTGCTGTAGTCCTGAAAGTCGAGGCGCAGGCGACGATACTCCGCGCCGACTGTGACGTTGTGCTTGCCAAGTGTTTTCGCGAGCGTGCCGTTCACGATCTGCGACTTCCAGTTGTCGAGCTGGTCGGTGTTCTGGCCGAGCTGTGAGTAGTTGGCGAAGAAGATCGTCGGGAAAAACTTGGCCTGCATCTGACTGCTGAGCGAAGTGGGAAAGCCGAGGTTCGCGGGGTCGAAGCCGTTGCTCACTTCCGCGATGAGGTTGGGGAAGCGGTTATTGCCGTAGCGCACGGTCAGTACGGTGGTGGGGTTCAGTATCCATGTGCTGTTGGCCTGCACCGCGTCCACCTGGCGGTGATAGGTATACGAGTAGCTGCCGGGCAGCGTGTGCAGCGGGTTGCCGAGCGGTTGCAGTGCTTCATAGAAGATGTACGAACCGTTTACGGTCCACCACGGGCGAATCTGCTGATCGAGCTTGAGTGTGACTTCCTGTGCGTGGTCGCGAACGTTGTCGGTGCCGGTGTAGGTATTGGCGCCGGAGTTGGGATTGGGGAAGTAGGAGGCGATGTTCTTGCCGACTGTGTTGATGTTGCTAATCACATTGCCCGCGTAAGGGCGGCGCTGCACGGTGCCGCTGGCGTCGGTGTATGTGTCGTACGGGTTGTAGATGGTGTGCAGGGTGCCGTCTGCGTTGTAGTCACCGGAGAAGTCGCCAGTCTTTTCCGCAGCGGTGGGTACGACGAAGGTCTCCGTATAGGGTGAGGTCTGAATATAGCCTTCCGCGCCGATCCAGAAGAAAGTCTTGTTTTGGCCGTCGTAAACATGCGGAATGACCAGCGGTCCGCCGAGCGATGCACCCCAGTTGTAGTACGGACTATCGGGGCGAGCAATGCCTTCGCGGTTGGCGAAGAAGTCGTTGGCGAGCCACGCCGTCTGGCGGGTTTCGCCAAAGACGGAGCCATGCAGTTGATTCGAACCGGAGCGCAGTAGCGTGTTGAAGACACCGCCGCCGGTGCGGCCCACCTGCGCGTCATAGGTGAGCGCCTGCACCTTTACGTCCTGGATGGACTCGATGGTGGGGATAGCGATGGGGCGGTTGTTGGTATCGGTGATGGGCACGCCGTCGACGAGATAGAGATTCGAGGCGACAGGGCCACCGGCGATCGAGGTGGCCGAGGTGCCGTTCTGATCGGCAAAGCGGATGAACTGCGGGTTGCCGGTGTTGACGAAGACGCCGGAGAGTCCGGCGGCGATGTACGGATTGCGGCCCAGCACGGGTACGTCTTCCAGACGCTTCTGGTCGAGGTTGGTGCTGATGGAGGCGGTCGAGTTATCGACCAGCGGCGCTTCGGCCGAGACCTGCACGACGTTGCTCGCGGTACCGAGGCTCAGCGGCACGTCGAGGGTGAGGAAGTCCTGCGTAGCAAGCGCAATATGCGTGCGCTCGGCGGGCGCAAAGCCGGGGGCGCTGATCTTGAGCGTGTAGACCGAGGGCTGGAGAGCGTTGAAAACGTAAGCTCCGGCGCCGTCTGTATCGGTGGAGCGGACCTGCGCGGTGTGTTCGTCGGTCAGAGTGATAGATGCACTCTTAATGGTTGCGCCGCTTGGGTCGGTGACGGTGCCGCGCAGCTGGCCGTTGTAGGTCTGCGCCCGGACTGGGGCGATGGCTACGATCCACACGAGGAACAGCGCAGATAGGAAGAGAGATGGACGGTAATTCCGCCGATGCGACATAGAGCTCTCCTGAAGTGAAGCAAAAAGAAAAAGGCGGGGAGCGTCTGCCAGGGGGAATCCACGACGCTTGCTCGCGCCAGGTTCGGTCCGGAGGGAAGAAAGGGATTCGCGGTGAGGCTACAGACAACAGACGGACACGCGGTCACTCGACCCGACAGGACAGGCCTGCGAGGAATGACAACAACACGTGCTGGTTTGGAACACCATGCTCTGAGGATATGCAGAGTCGCCTCTATCGTCAACGCATCCACGGTTTTTCTGCGAGCCGGGATGCATTATCAGATTGAAGAGGCCGAATTATCTGCGATCCATTCCATTAAAAATAGAACCTGTCCAGAACGGCGTAGCAATTTTGTTTTGCACGATCGATGCAGGACATCGAGTGGGCCAGAGAAGTGATCTCGAGGCGAGCGCACCTCCAGGCCCCTTACTGCCGAGGGTGCAGCCGCAAGTCTGCGACTGCGAGCAGCGCAGATTCAAACTGAATCAGCACCGGCAAACGAAAATCTAGGAAGCTGGTCCAGCGTTTCTGAAAAGCCGGCGCCTGGTTACCTATCAGATTTCGGTGAGTGCATTGGCGATCTTGCGTAATTCCATGGGACATTGTGGGCCGAACCGCAGGTTCTTCGCGCGTTTATCATTACTGGACAATTTGCAACAACCAGTTCACCACGTCTTTGATCGCACCGGGATCGCTATGTGTACTGTGCCGAAGACTCCCTGTGCTGTTCGGCAAAATTTGCCGAACAGACCATGTCCCGATTGGAGTTGTCTCAACTCCCACATCGGCAAACGGAAGTATCAAAGCACCGCCGACACCAAGAGGCAATGCAGAAACGCAAATCAACGTCAGAAGGACGGGAAGAGCGCCGATGGCTAGAATCACAAGAGCGAGCAACGCAACCATTGCCGCGAGTTGTATCCAGATCCAATAGATCGGTAACCACAAAGCTATGTGAAGCAATGTGTCAACCAAAGACCCCTCGGGCGCAAAAGCTTTAGCTATTAGTAGAGGAATGAAAAGCACCGTCCAAAGACCGGCCCACCATTCAAGCCTGCTGCGATGCCGTATTACAAAATTAAAGCACCATTCGTAAAGTAACGGCCCAGAGACAAGCAATTGTATATACCGAAGTGCTACTTGAGAGGCAAGCCAAGAAGCGAATTGGAACATGCTTATCGCACCCGTAGCTTCATCGCCGATGCACCGCAGAATTAGCAGCTTAGTATCTGGGGGGATATGTACCATCAGCTTTTCTGCCACGTCTTCTGCATAAGCTCTCCAAAACAGAGTCAGGGCAAATAAGGCCAAAGCAAAGACGATCCCTCCTCCAAATACAGCAAATCCGTATATCGGTGAGTCATGAGCTGACTGCCAAAGCAGGCGATCGAAGAAATATACCCAAGAGAAAAAACCTAAGAGCAAGACCGCTGCCGAAAGCAAGATAGTTCCGGTAGAGCCATAGTGTCGCACTTGAGCACTGAAAAATGGGGTCGATAAACAGACGACATTTACGGTCGGAGCCAATTTGCCGATCTCAACAGCTCGTAACGCAACATTGCCACCGTGGCTGTGAGCAATGACGAAATGGACGGCCTCAGGGCGTTCACGACATCGAGCGTTCAGCTCTATTGCGAGTATTTGGGCGGCATTTTCCCGATTAGCGACCGAGTTTTTTCCTCTCCAACTACGCTGAAAGAAGGTGCAGTTTGGAATGGCGGTCTCAATTGCCATTCTAATAGCAGAACCGTCTTTCATCCATGCGGCTCTGGATGCCCACGTGCCGTTGACTAGGGTTACGACGATTGCTCTCTCTGGCTGCATGAACTTGGGCTGACCTTTTCCGGTTGCTTTCCTGTCCGAGCATATCCCAGCGATTGGTTGATGTGCTTTCTATTGGATCAGAAAGCTCAACGCTAGTGTCTCGACCAGTCCTTAGAAAGCGACGAGTGTCCAGAAACGAGGCCGGGGCTGGTCTCTCAACTGACGAAAACAGGCCTATGCGCTCATTGAGACACTTCAGCGGCCGACAAAAATTCGTAATAGGAGCTCCAAACCGCGTTCTCGAGCGATCCGGCAGTTAAAGCTCCTTCTATCGGTTTGCGCCTGCCGCTTCGTGACTGCACTGAGGCTGTGACAAAGTGTGACAATCTTTGACCGATTGTGACTTTTAAGCCTAAACAAGAATGCCGATTCGGGTGTCTTCTATAGAGACCGAATCGCATCGCAGAAGAACGCCAATTGGCAATTATCGTGGACTCTTCGATCCGCTCCGAAGAGCGTCTTGATTGAGGATTCTATTGTTTTCACGGTATTCGGCGAAGGTATCGAGGTTGGATTGCTTCCTGGGAGAGGGGTAGATGAAGCGTTGCTTTGTACTTCTGATCGCTGCATTCGCTTTCACCGCCGTCGATCAATCGGCCCATGCTGCTGTCTTCAAGGCTGGGGCCGGGAAAGCCGACATTCAGATTTCGAGCGAAATGCTGCCCGTCGAAGGTTACACCGGCCAACACGATGCCATTTCGACGCGTGTGCTTCTTCTCGATGAGGACAAGACGCGCATCGCGCTCCTGGTGGTGGATACGCCTTCCGTCCAGGACGCGCTCGTCGCGCACTGGAAAGCCATATTGAGCAAGGTCACGGGCGTGACGGCAGAAAACACGCTGGTGATCGCGAGTCATGACACCTCGGCGCCGCACATATCTTTTGGCGAAGCTATCCGCTCAAACTCAACGGCTGGGGCTGTAAAAACAAATGATCCATCCAGCGGTCAGCCTTCAGGCCAGGGACAAAGGAGACAGCAGACTCCCGAGGAGATCGCTCATGCGAAATCCTATGCGGACGCGGTCGATGCCTCGGTACAGGCAGCTGCGGAGAAGGCCGTTGCGACGCTGCAACCGGCAAAGATTGGGTATGGGCGCGGCACAAGCCGCATCAACGTTTATCGCAACGTCCGGACGCCGAAGGGCTGGACGATAGGTTATGACGATAGTGGATTTACCGATCCTTCACTTGCTCTGATTCGATTGGAATCCACGGACGGTAAGCCACTGGCGTGGCTGATGAACTATGCCGTGCGTCCCGCTGTGATGGAGCAGTCCACGACGGCACAGGGTGGAAAGCTGATCTCCGGCGATCTCATCGGCAAGGCCGAACGCTATCTCGAATCCGAGTCCGGCTCCGATGCGGTCGCCATGTTCGTTATGGGAGCGGCCGTCGATCAGTCTCCATATCTGATGTCCAATCGCTTCGTCATCGACAAGGACGGAAACTCCTCGCGTGTTGATATTCACGAGGCGGGTTTCTATCTCGTGGACCTTCTCGGGGAGCGTCTGGGCAGCGATGCCGTGCGTGTGAACGCAGGGGTCATGTCGGAGGTGCCGAAAGGTCTTCATCTAACGCGAGAGCGCGTCGACGTTGCCTCGCAAAGCAGCGGGCACGAGATCTCTCCTGGCGGAGGAGCGGCGGAGAATCCGCTGCCGGTACCCTTTTCTATTCTCCGCATCGGAGACATTGTGCTTGTGGGCGTGGTGCCGGAACTCAACGCGGATATCGGCACCCAGATCAAGGCGGAATCACCCTTTCCGCAAACAGTCGTGGTGACGATGGTGGATGGTTCCGCGAAATATCTGCCGGATGTTACAAATTACGATCGCAAGACGCCAGAGGCGGTTGGTTCCCGATTTGCCCGAGGATCAGCCGAACATGTGGTGGAGAAGATCGAAGCCGTGTTGAAAGCGCAGCAGAATGATGTGCCATGAAGTGCCGCGGATGATGGCTGAGCCTAAAGAACACGAACTGGAAAGACTCGGAGGAAGAAAGACGATGGGTTTTGGCAAGGATCACGGAAGAGCGAAGAGGTTCACCTGGAGACGGCACAGCTTTGCCTTCTCTCTTGCCACGATGGCGTTCATCCTGATGGGAGAGGCGAAGCAGGGAACTGCTCAGCAGTCGGGCAGCGAGGCCAGTTGCGCGAATCTGGCAAAGCTGACCATCCCCGAAGCAACGATCACGATGGCGAAGGTCGTCCTGCCAATGGAGTTCCAGTTTCCCCAGTCACGCAGTAATCGCGCGCCCGGCGGTCCGGGTGGTGCTGTTAGGCCAGGTGCGCCAGAGGGAGGTCCGGGCGGACCACCCTCTGGCGGTCTGGGAGCTGGGCCGGGTGGAAACAATATGTCTCTGGCGCCGTTCTATCCCAAGGACACGACGAACCATGTGTCGTTCTGCCGTATCGCCGCGACACTGAAGCCGAGCGGAGACTCGAATATCAAGGTCGAGGTGTGGATGCCGGTTACCGGCTGGAACGGCAAGATGATGGGCGCCGGTGATTTCGGCTGGGCCGGACACATCATGTATGCTGGCCTGCTCGTGGCTCTCGAGCACGGATACGCAGCTGTGAGCACAGATACCGGGCATGATGAGTCGCTCGACAACGGGGCCTTCGCGCTCGACCATCCAGACAAGATGATTGACTACGGCTATCGCGCGGCGCACAACATGACCGTCTACGCGAAGCAGGTTATCCAGGCCTTCTACGGCAGGCCCGCGGCGCACGCCTATTGGTTTGGATGTTCGCTGGGCGGCCAGATGGGCATGACGGAGATTCAGCGTTTTCCCGAGGACTACGACGGAGCCATCATCGGCGCACCTGCGAATCCCATCGTTGATCTGAACTTCTACCAGATCTGGCCGTCGCTGCTCATCGCGCAGAATCCTGCCCGACAGCTTGGCCGCGACAAGGCCAACATGCTTGCGGCTGCGGTCATGGCCAAATGCGATGCGCTTGACGGCGCTAAGGATGGAGAGATCGAGAATCCCCTCGCCTGCGACTTCGACCCTGCCACGCTGCTGTGCAAGGGCGCGGACGACGGCAAGTGTCTTACCGCCCCGCAGCTTGAGTTTGTGCAGATGCTCTACGCAGGCCCAGTCGACTCGAAGGGGCGCAAGCGGCACACCGGCGCGGCCAAGGGCACCGAGGCATCCTTCGGCGGCTATACAGCCGACAGCGCCATGGGAGTCGCTACGGCGCTCTTCAAGTACATGATCTTTCAGAATCCGAACTGGGATTGGAAGACGCTCAACATCGATCACGATATCGACTACGGCAACGCCGTGTTGAAGACCGTGAATGTGGCAGATAATCCAGACCTCAAGCCCTTCTTCGACCGCGGTGGCAAGCTGCTCATGTATCACGGCTGGAGTGACGGCAACAGTCCGTTGACAAACATCGAGTACCTGGATGAGGTCAAGAAGACAGTCGGCGTGGAGCAGACAGAAGACTCCATGCGGCTGTTTGCGATTCCTGCCATGGGGCATTGCTCCGGTGGATCGGGCTGCGACACCTTCGACAAGCTGGCCGTACTCGATGCATGGAAGGAGACCGGCAAGGCTCCGGAGAAGATCATTGCCTCAAAGATTCAGAATGGCAAAGTAATCCGTACGCATCCGATCTGCGCGTGGCCCATGGTGGCCAGTTATCAAGGCAGCGGCGACCTCAACGCTGCGGCAAACTTCGCATGCGTCAAGAAGTAACTCATCCAGCCATGGCTTGATACAGATAAGCGGTTGCATCAGGCCGTACAGGGAGAAATGTATCGCATGAGAAAGAGCTTGGTATTTGCCGGAACACTGGTCCTTGCCGCAGGCGCTTCTTATCTTGGCGTCAAGATGGTTAAGGTCCATGCCATGGAAGCGCCACGTGCCAATCGACAGACAGAAGCCGTCGTGGATGCAACTAACGCGTTTCTCAAAAGCCTGAGCGCCGAACAGCGTCAAAAGGTTATGTTCGCGTTCACTCCAGGGAAGAGCGCAACGATAGCCCACTTTCATCGCACGCAGGACGGAGGAGTCGCGCCCGGTGTGCCTGCCGGCAACGGGCGCCTACAGGGACCACCGCCGCAGGGTGACCATCCGATGCACGACCAACATGCCGGTCCGCCTCCCGATGGCAAAGGTCCGGGTGGTCCCGGTGGTTCTGGCGGTCCGGGCTTTGGCATGGGCCCGGCCGGTGGCTTTGTCGGAGAGCAATACGGGCAGGCTGTCTGGTCGAACTATCCGGTGAGTGACGTTCTGCGGCCAGGCCTGCGCCTCGGAACACTGTCCGCAGCGCAGCGGGCAGCTGCCATGCATCTGCTGCAAACAGTTCTCAGTCCCATGGGATATCAGAAAGTCCTCGACATTATGGGATCGGACCAGGCGCTGACCGATGCAGGCACCAACTTCGCTTCAGGTGAAGCCGTATACACCATCGGGATTTTTGGTGAACCGAGCACCGGCAAGCCGTGGATGCTTGAGTTTGGCGGACATCATCTGGGACTGAATATTGTGATCGCCGGCCCAAGTGGCATCATGACGCCGACTCTCACCGGGGCACAGCCATCTATATATAAGCACGGAGAGCAAACCGTCCGCGTCCTCGCAAAGGAGAACGACACCGCCTTTGCTTTGCTCGACGCGCTCGATGCGGGGCAGAAGAAAAAAGCCATCCTCAATTACGAAGTAAACGATCTCGTGCTCGGCCCCGGTCATGCCGGAGAAACGATTCAGCCCGAGGGCATCAAGGGCTCGGACTTGAATGACAGGCAGCGCGCCATGCTGCTGGACGTTATCGCGCAGTGGGCCGGGATCGTCAATGATGCCTATGCAAAGCCCCGCCTGGGCGAGATTCAGGCGGACCTGAATGATACCTACTTCGCGTGGAGTGGACCGACGACGCATGAACCGGGAAAGAACGGCGGTTCGTATTACCGCATTCAGGGACCGAAGGTCATCGTCGAGTTCTCACCTCAGGGGGTAGGTGGCGATCCGACAATGCACGTTCACACCATCTATCGCGATCCCACCAATGACTACGGTGTGAAGATCACCGGTGCGGAATGAAACGCTTCGTCATTCTCCTCATGCTGATCGGCCTCTCGACCGCATCGGCATGGGCGCATCGTCTGGATGAATACCTGCAGGCCACGATTCTTTCCCTCGAACCCGGAACCATCCACGCAACGATGCGCATGGTCCCGGGCGTGGCCGTCGCGGAGCAAATCATCGCGCAGATCGATACCAATCGAGATGGCCAACTTTCACAGACCGAGCAAGAGGCGTATGCAAAGCGCGTCCTGAACGACCTTTCCCTGAGAGAGGACGGAAGTCCGCTCACGCTTCGGCTGACTGCGTTCGAACTTCCATCTCTGGAGTCGATGAGGCGAGGTACAGGTGAAATCGTTCTTGAATTTGCAGCCGATTTCTCGAAGAGGGGCAGCAGACATGAACTCATTTTTGAGAACCACCACCTGCCGAACCTCTCCGTCTACCTGGTAAATACGCTGGTCCCGGGCGATAAGCATATCCGGATCGGAAGCCAGTTCCGCAATCACAATCAATCCTCCTACTGCCTTTACTTTGAAACTGCAGGCAGTACACCCGCGTCGGGACCGTCCTTGACTTTCAGCGGACTCAACGCCGCCATTCGGCTGGGCATGCACCATATCGCCGAAGGAACCGATCATCTTCTCTTCCTTTTGACTCTCCTCTTGCCAGCACCTCTGGCCGTGTCTGCCCATCGTTGGGCGGGCCGGACGAGCGCCCGTAAAAGCCTTCTGAAGATACTGCGCATCGTAACCGCATTCACGCTCGGCCATTCTCTTACGCTGACGCTCGCAGGCTTTGGCCTGGTCAAAGTTCCCAGTCAACCCATCGAGGTGCTGATTGCAGTCTCCATCTTCGTCTCTGCGATTCACGCACTGCGTCCGCTCTTTCCTGGGCGCGAAGCAATCATCGCAGCATCCTTCGGCCTGATTCATGGGCTGGCATTCGCCTCAGCGCTAAGCGAGCTCGGTTTCACCGGCTGGTATCGCCTCATCAGCGTCTTCGGATTCAACCTTGGCATCGAGACGATGCAGTTGATCATCGTTGCCGTCACCATGCCTTCCTTACTTCTGCTGAGCCGTACTTCTTTCTACAAACCGTTTCGCGTGATGGGCGCGCTCTTTGCGCTCGTCGCCTCCTCAGCCTGGATGATCGAGCGTGTTTCCGGAAACCCGAACAGAATTGCGCAAGACATCGCACAGTTCGCTCAGCACGGCGCTGTGGTTTTCGGAGCATTGTTTGTTCTGAGCCTTTTAGCGTATGTCATGAGAGAACACTGTGCAGACAGGATGGAGTTACAAGCAGAACCGCAAGCAAGGATTGATACGAGTCACTTGGAGACGTCTTAACCTTCCAGCCTTATTCGACACAGGCCATGGAATCTAACAGCGAAGCCGATCGGGTTTCAAGCCGTATCTACTGATAATCGACTTCCACCTATTCGTTCGGCCTGACACTCCTCTCTTTCAGAGACTCGTAGTCTTTTTCGCTGACAGGCTCTAACCAAATTGTTTTTCCTTTTTGCGTCGGCGTAACAGCGATATAGGCAAAGCCGCTATTGGGTGCTGCACCGTGCCAATGCTCCACGCCAGGAGCGCACTTGATGACGTCTCCCTTGTGCACGATGCGGACTGGCTTTCCTCTTTCCTGGTAATAGCCCGTGCCTTCGGTGATGAGCAGAACCTGGCCGCCGGGATGAATGTGCCAATCCAGTTTGGCGCCGGCGTCATAGGTTGCCATAGCGACACTGGGATCGAAGGTACTGTCTCCTTCACTGAGCTCGTTAAGCCAGATCTTCCCCGTGTGATTCTTTGCGGCGGACAAATCTCCTTTCGGAAAAATCTGCTCGGTTGTTTGCGCGCGGCCTTGCACAAGAAGTACAAGGCCCACTGCGAAGGTGGTGATTGGGAGTTTTGCTCTCATGCCTGCGATTTCTCCTTTTGTGCTGGACAGCTGCTTCAACGTCCGGTCATCTTTAACGCGGCTTCTGGAAGGCGCTCGCCTTCCAGATTCAGCTTCAAAGTCGCTTCGTCAATCTGCTCCAGATCGTCGGCGGTCAGGTCGACGTTCACCGCGCCAAGATTCTCCTTCAACCGATGGAGCTTGGTGGTTCCAGGGATTGGCACAATCCACGGCTTCTGTGCGAGCAGCCATGCGAGTGCGACTTGTGCCGGCGTCTCACCCTTGCGCGTCGCGACAGCTTTGACCAAATCGACCAGGACCATGTTGGCCTTTCGCGCCTCGGGTGAAAAGCGAGGTACAAGATTGCGGAAGTCGGTGGGGTCGAACTTTGTGTTTTCGTCGATCTGGCCTGTCAGGAATCCTGCTCCCAGAGGACTGAAGGGCACGAAGCCGATGCCAAGCTCCTCCAGTGCCGGCAGCAACTCGGCTTCCGGACCACGCCAGAAGAGCGAGTATTCACTCTGCACTGCTGTGACCGGCTGGACAGCGTGAGCCCGGCGAATCGTCTGTATTCCAGCTTCTGACATGCCGAAGTGTTTGACCTTGCCCTGGGTCATTAAATCCTTGACCGCTCCTGCTACCTCTTCGATCGGCACATCGGGATCGACGCGGTGTTGATAGAAGAGATCAATCGAATCGGTCCGCAGACGCTTCAGGCTTGCGTCAGCAACAGCCTTAATGTGTTCCGGCTTGCTGTTCGTTCCGGCTCCGCGCTTGCCCGTTGCGGGATCGATCTCGAAGCCGAATTTGGTAGCAATCGTCACCGAGTTCCGGATCGGCTGGAGCGCTTCTCCCACCAACTCTTCGTTCAGGAACGGGCCATAGGCTTCGGCCGTGTCGAAATGTGTGACGCCAAGGTCATAGGCGTCGCGGATGAGCTGAATCATCTCGTCCCTATCGGACGCCGGGCCATAGGCCGAAGTCATGCTCATGCAGCCGAGGCCAAGGGCTGAAATTTCAAGGCCGGAGTTTCCCAGTTTGCGCTTCTGCATCGTTTCCACTCCCCATGCAGTCTAGGGAGAAACGAACGCGGACCGTTATCCTGATCCTGCCGATCTTTTGCCTGATTCTCTTGATGGTCAGCCGTTCTACTGGCATTGTGAGAGCCAACGTAGCTATGCTTGAGAGGGAAAGAGACGCAAGAATGAAGAGAAATGGCAGGCATTCCGTCGCTCCTCCAGTCGCACGGCTGATCCAGGATTTAAGAGCCGAGCTGGCGAAGAAAATTGCCTGGTTCATCGGCTCTTCAGAGAGAAAGGTCACGCAGATTCCGGGCATGGTGCTGGTTCGCAGAACCGCGCCGACTGCACCCTGTTCAGGAACGTATACGCCGAGCGTGATCGTCGTTGCTCAGGGCAGCAAGCGCGTCGATCTCGGACAGACAACATTTACCTATGATCCATCGCAATTTCTTTTGACTTCCATTGAGCTGCCGACCATCAGCCAGGTAGTGGAGGCAAGTGAGGCTAAGCCTCTTCTCGCAGTGGCGATCCAGCTGGAAATGCCAATGGTCCGCGAGCTTCTTAATCGGGAAGATGTTCATGTGAGCGAGTCATCGCCTGCCACATCGGCAATGGTGACGGGCGAGATCACTGCGGAGTTGCTGGATGCATGCTGCCGCCTAATCGATCTATTGGCGAATCCGCAGGATATTTCTTTTCTGAGTGGCCACATCCAACGCGAGATTGTTTATCGGCTCCTGTGCGGCCCCGAGGGCGCCCGCTTGCGAGCGATTGCAACCTCAGGAGATCAGAGTCATCGCACTGCAAAGGCAATCTCGTGGATCAGGGACAACTATGCGAAACCGGTACGCGTGGACGACTTGGCTCAGATTGCGGGCATGGGCGT
This sequence comes from Silvibacterium dinghuense, assembly GCF_004123295.1. Taxonomy (NCBI): domain Bacteria; kingdom Pseudomonadati; phylum Acidobacteriota; class Terriglobia; order Terriglobales; family Acidobacteriaceae; genus Silvibacterium; species Silvibacterium dinghuense. The sequence goes on from NZ_SDMK01000006.1 coordinate 47,836, forward strand.
ATCGACGCTGCACCATCACTTCCGCGTGCTGACTCGTATGAGCCCTCTGCAATATCAAAAGCAGTTGCGGTTGCAGGCGGCGCGCGGGCGCATGCTCATCGATGGCATGGATGCCTCAACGGTGGCCTTTGAGGTTGGATACGAAAGCGTCAGCCAGTTCAATCGGGAATACAGTCGCTTCTACGGTCAGCCGCCGATGCGCGATATTAAAGCTCTCCGCGAAGGTAAAGTCGTAGCGATGAGTGTCGCCTGATGGCGACCGTCTGAGTTTTGAGAAGCCTTTACTGTGAGACACGGAGCGCGGCAATCAGCGCGGCCAAGGCGGCGGGCTGATTGCGACGGCTAGGGTAGTAGAGGAAATATCCTGGGAATGATGGACACCAGTCTCTCAGCACTTGAACAAGGCGCCCCCTGGAGATCAGTTCTGTCAGCGTATCTTCCATTGCTGTGCCGATGCCAACTCCATCCAGCACGGCCTGGATGACCAGGTCAGGATCATCGAACTGGGCTGGCCCTTGCGGGCTGACCGTGAGCACCTTCCTCCCCTTTTCAAATTCCCACCGGTAAAGACCGTTGTGAAAGCGGAAGCCGATGCAGGAGTGGTCTTTTAAGTCCTGCGGGTGTCGAGGGATGGCATTCGATTTGAAGTATGCGGGGGAGCCCACGACCGCAAGGCGCATCTCTCGAGTTACGGGGACGGCGATCATGTCCCGTTGGATGAACTCTCCCAACTGCACGCCTGCGTCGTACTCGCCAGCAATCAGATCGACGGGATCGTTGGAGGAGGTGACCTCCAATACGATCTCCGGGTATTTGCGGGCAAACTTTGCGAGTTTCGGAAGAAGTACCATCTCTGTGGCTGTGCGCGGAATGATAAGGCGGATTCGGCCGGCGGGACGCTCTCGTTGCTTCATGGTTTCGGCGACAGCATTTCCAATTCGTTCCAGTGCGGGTGCGAGTTCCTGAAGCAGCGCCGTTCCCGCGGCAGTCGCGGAGACACTTCGGGTAGTACGGGCCAGCAACTGAACGCCCAGCCTCTTTTCCAGGCCACGCATCGAGTGACTAAGAGAGGACTGGGATACTCCGAGTTTCGCGGCGGCCCGAGTGAAGCTGCGTTCCTCCGCGATCATGACAAATGCTGACAGCTCTGCAAGATCGTTTCTCGTCATTTATGAATACTATTCATAACTCTATGCAATATGAAACAAGATTTTTGATAAGAACCTGACATCTAATCGAAGTGTGTGGGGCAAAAAACGCCGATTCTAGGCGTTAGCCAGCCTCAAGGGAGACGAAGCATCATGGTTATTTCGTTTGAGAACAAGGTAGCGCTCGTTACGGGCGCGGCTTCGGGGTTGGGGCTTGCAACGGCGAAGGCATTTGCCGAGGCAGGAGCTGCCGTGGCGCTGGTGGACTGGAACGAGAGGGAAGTACAGACCGCTGCAAAGGAACTCGCCGACAAGGGGCACAGGACGCTTGCGATCCAATGCGATGTCTCCGATGATGCTCAGGTGGAAGCGATGGTGAAGAAGACAGTGGCGGAATTTGGGCGTCTTGATGCCGCTTATAACAATGCAGGCATCCAAAACATGCTCGCAGAGACTGCCGACGTTCCTCGTGACGACTATGACCGGGTGATGGCCATCAACCTTCGTGGAGTGTGGAGTTCGATGAAGTTCGAGTTGCAGGTGATGCGCAAACAAGGCAGCGGCGTCATTGTTAACTGTTCTTCACTTGGTGGTCTGGTGGGCGGCAATCAGCGTGGCACGTATCACGCGGCGAAGCATGGCGTGATTGGTTTCACCAAGAGCGCGGCTCTGGAGTATGCAACGTGTGGCATCCGCGTGAATGCTGTCTGCCCCGGATTGATCCGTACGCCGATGAGCGACAAGATGGAAGCGGAGGGCCAGGGCGAAGCATTGAAGATAATGCGCGAGACTTTTGTGCCGATGCAGCGCGAAGGCATGCCTGAGGAGATTGCCAACACTGTGCTCTTCCTGTGCAGCGATCTTGCCAGCTACATCACCGGTCAATCGATTTCGGTCGATGGCGGTTATGTGATGCGGTAAGGCGGGATGAGAAGCGATGGAGCGCCGGAATTTCATCCAGGCGAGCACGCTATTTCTCGCGAACATGCTGTGGAGCGATGGCCTCGCTCTGGCTAAGGAGATGAAGATGTCTGATGCAAAGAAGATCGTCCCGCCCACAGGGCCTCTGACGTATGACGATGTAAGTTCTGTTTCGCCAGCACTTGAGCTTTACACCAAAAAAACGCTGCTTGGCGGCCTTTGGAAGCGTCCCGAGCTTTCTTCACGTGATCGGAGCATTGTTACCGTTGCTGCGATTATCGCCCGTATGCAGATGTATGAGATGTCTATTCATTTTGCGCTGGCGCTGGATAACGATGTAAAGCCTGCGGAACTCTCCGAGGTCATCACACATCTTGCGTTCTATGCGGGCTGGGGTAATGCGATGGCGGCCATTTCTGTTGCGAAGGATCTCTTCCGCCAGCGTGGCATAGGCATCGACCAGCTTCCGCCGGCCAAGGGTGAGCTGTTGCCTCTGAATGAAGAAGCGGAGAAGCAGCGCGCGACGCAGGTTGGCAACAACTTTGGCACAGTCTCTCCGGGCCTGGTGCAGAACACGACCGACTTGCTCTTCCGTGATCTGTGGCTTCGTCCTGCACTTGCGCCGCGTGATCGAAGCCTCGTTACGGTGAGTGCATTGATCGCCAACGGACAGACGGCACAGATTCCCTATCATCTCAATCGCGCAATGGATTGTGGCCTGAGGCAGGAAGAGGCTGGAGAGGTGTTGACGCACGTAGCGTTTTACGCCGGATGGCCGTGTGCGTTCTCCGCGTTGCCCGTCGTAAAAGATATTTTTGAAAAGCGGACGAAGTAAGCAGGCTTACGATTTGTAACGGAAAAGGATACCTTGAAAATCACACGAGTAGGAACTACACCTTCAATGGTCGGATCGGCCGACTGGTTCACCGGAAACGTTCGCGTCGATTCTCTCTTTCCTCCCGATGGCGGACGACACTCGAATGGAGGTGTTGTCACCTTTGAGCCAGGTGCACGCACCCGTTGGCACACGCACCCGGCAGGCCAGACGATCATTGTCGTGCAGGGCCTCGGCCTGGTTCAGCGCGAAGGCGGTTTTATCGAAGAGGTGAGGCCGGGCGATGTTGTCTTCTTTGAAGTTGGTGAGAAGCATTGGCATGGGGCCTCCGCACAGGTAGGCATGGCGCACATTGCTATCACGGAGGTGCTGGATGGCAAGGCTGTCGATTGGCTTGAGCCGGTCACGGACGAACAATATGCCGGGTAAAGGAGCAACGATGAGCGACTGGAGCGAAGCAGAGCTGAAGCAAATTGCCGCAGCAGATGATCTCCACATCTCCCCATTTCGGGAGGATGGAATGACCTATGGAACGCCTACGTGGATATGGTCGGTTGTGGTTGACGGTGGACTCTATGTGCGCGGCTATAACGGACAGAATTCAAGCTGGTACAAGGCGGCAGTGATGCAAAAGGCCGGACGCATCCGGGTCGTAGGCCTGGAGCATGAAGTCGCGTTTGAACCGGTTGTGGACGAAATCAATGATCGTATCGATGAAGCGTACCGGGCGAAATACAGCACCAGTCCCTACCTGGCTCCCATGATCGGAAAGCGGGCCCGCGCGGCAACGGTAAAGATCAGTCCGCGATAGCAAAGCCCTGTCCTAACGGAGACGATGATGAAGAAGCGATTGCTCGGCAGTGGAAGGCTTGAGGTGTCGGAGATCGGACTCGGCTGCATGGGAATGAGCTGGTCCTATGGGCCGCCGAAAGACAGGCGGGAGATGATTGCGTTGATCCACGCAGCCGTAGACCGGGGCGTCACATTCTTCGATACCGCCGAGGTCTACGGTCCATTGTTGAATGAGGAACTGCTGGGAGAGGCACTCGAGCCGTATCGAGCTTCTGTCGTAATCGCAACTAAATTCGGTTGGCAGCCGAATCCCGGCGACAGCGATCGATCGAGTGCGTTGAATAGTCGGCCAGAGCACATCAAACAGGTAGCGGAGGCTTCGCTGAAGCGCTTGAGAGTAGAGGCAATCGATCTCTTCTACCAGCATCGCGTTGATCTGGAAGTGCCGATCGAAGATGTAGCCGGAGCAGTGAAAGATCTCATTCAGGAGGGCAAGGTGAAGCACTTCGGTATGTCCGAAGCAAGCGCAAATACGATCCGTCGTGCGCACGCAGTGCAGCCGGTTACAGCCTTGCAGAGTGAATACTCGTTGTTCTTCCGCGAACCGGAAGGGAGCGTGATCTCAACTCTTGAGGAACTGGGGATTGGGTTCGTGCCCTTCAGCCCTCTGGGCAAAGGGTTCCTGACCGGAAAGATCGACGCCAATACGAAGTTTGACAGTACCGACTTCAGGAACACGGTTCCGAAATTCAGTGAAGAGAACCGCAAGCATAATCAGGCTCTGGTCGAGGTGATTGCGAACTTCGCGCACGCAAAGGGCGCTACTCCGGCGCAGGTCGCGCTTGCATGGTTACTGGCAAAGAAGCCGTGGATTGTACCGATCCCCGGGACCACGAAGCTCGACCGTCTGGAAGAGAATCTTGGCGCTGTGAACGTTCAACTTAGCGAAGCGGATGTCGCTGCACTGGAAGACGCATCTTCAAAGATCAAGATTGAAGGCGCACGCTATTCCGAGTTTCACCAGCAGCTGGTAGGTCGCTAAAACACACTTCCGGAGGTGCGCACATGAAATGTTCCGCGCGGAGATTTCTTACATCGCTTCCCAGTAGCATCATCGCCACCGGTGCGCATGCACAGTCGCGTTCGCAGCAACCGAGTATTATTGGGACCTGGCACCTGGTGCGCATCGAATTGCCGGGGCAGAATGACAAGCCCTCCGAAATGCCACAGCCTGCAGGAATGCTGATCTATACAAAGGACGGTCACGCTGCCGTCCAACTCATGTATCCGCAAACCTCTCTATCGAACGAGTTCGTTCATGATGGCTATGAAGCGACATTCGGCACCTATGATCTCGAACCGGAAAAGCACCAGTTGGTCTATCACGTTCAAGGATCGGCTACCCGGGAGAAGCTTGTCGGGACAAGCGAAACGTTGCATTACGACCTCCCGGACAGTCTGCACATGATTATCCGTCCCACCCATGCCGATCAGCATTGGTCAGTTACTTGGGAGCGCTACTGAGCCATACCGTTCATTCACGGCCCATCAAGTCTTCTTATGCCGAGAGTTATTCATTGCTTATATGTGTTAAAAGTTGAGATAGATCGGATTGCCTAGCAATAGCAGTCTGCCGTTTGTGGATCGAATATTTGCTCGAATCCAATGGCGGTTGCCGTCGCTGACATATTCGAAGTCCTGCAAGAAGCCGTGGCCGGTTTCCCAGGAATCCCCGGTTGGTGTTGTTACTTTCCCATCCACAATCCATTCAGGATAGGAACCTGGCACAGACTTTGCACTTAGATGCAACGCGATGTGCGCTCCCTGAGCGGCGTTGAGCGTGTCTCCCATCATGGCTTTTTGTCCCCCAAGTTCTGCTGTGAGCGCCATCGCCCTATCATCCGATCCGTCCGCATCGACGAAGACGTGACCAGCACGGACGCCATCAAGAATGGCACGCTCGGATAGATTTTGTGCGAAGACGACGGTCGTGGGATGGCCAACCCCGGAAGATGATCTGACAGGATTTGCCGCATCATGATTATCGCTGCCGCCAATCGCCGTGATTCGAAAGCCATGGTTTAATTTGTCCTGCCAGAACGGAATACCGGAGTCAGGCCCATCGGCCGATGCACCGTTGATCGCTTCTATGGCCTCTACGAGGCGATAGTTCGTATTCGGCACACTCCATCCGCAACCCATGCATGCAGCTCCTGTAGGAGCATTGGGGTGATTGATGGAGAAGAGTCCGTGAAGATCATGGACTTCGCGCAATATATGGCCGATGTCAGGGACCTGAGATGTCGTTAGGCGGAAGTCTACGAAGTCGGTTGTCCCGAAGACATTTGCATGGCCTTCAAACGTGGTGATCTCGCGGCTTGGAATCAGGAGCAGCTGGTCGAAATAAGGTTGCAGCTCTCGTTCGTCGTTGTATTGAGAGATGGTATTGTGATCGCTGATCGCGATGAAGTCGAGTTTGTGCGCTGCTGCAGCCTCCACTGTCTTATAAAGCGGACACGGAACCTTTTTGCCAGACTGGCTCAGGCAAGAACCATCGCTGTGTGCGTCATGCATGTGGAAATCGCCGCGGAACCATGATGGCCCCTCTCGCAGCGGTGCGCGGCTGAAAGTCGAGATGGCGGGGACATCGCCTCTGTGTCCAAGTGTGACTTTTGCCTCGTAGTGCGATTCGACGCCATGCTCGATATTCGGAACCCCTATCAGCAGTGTCCATCTTCCGGCGGGTATGAGGCCTGGCAGATAAGAAGGTGTCGCATCTGTCTCTGAAATGGTGAAAAAGCTTTTATTGCCACCGCTCCAGCCACGAAAGCGTTGAGGATCGAGAATCCCGAGATCGAGATGGGTGTGCTTATCATGCTCTGTATAGGAGAACTCGACAGAGACTCGAGTGATGTCAGGCGGAACAAGGAAAGGAACTTCTTTGTATGTCTGCCTGTTGGCGTAAGTAATGTTGCCCTGCAGGATGATATCCGGTCTGGTGATGCGTGAGACAGGAGGAGCACTGCTGCTTTGTGCCTCTACATTGCAGCTGACCCCGATGAGGAAACATGCCAAAAGGCATGCTACGAACGATGTGGCTTTGAAATGTATGGCCCTGATAACTGTAATCTCTTCCGGTGATGAGGATGTGTGTTGTGCGGACAAAGAAACGCCGCCCCGATTGTGAGGTTCGGGGCGGCGCCATGATTAGAAAAGTAGCTTCAAGGCTACCTGTAGCTCACGCGGTGAGTTTCGCAACGAGGTGATCGAGCTGAAGGTACTTGGGCTCTCGTAGTTAAGGCTGCCGGGTTGCGCAAACTGAGGGTTATTGAAGGTGTTGAATGCCTCTGCTCGGAATTGCAGGCGCGTACTGTCGGTAAAAAGGAACTCCTTGAAAAGCGAAGAGTCGATGTTGTACCAGTTAGGGCCTCGCGCTTGCTGAGGGCCGCCGCCAAGAACCGCGTAGTCCGTCTGTCCGACTGCGGTCGCGGCTGCCGGCTGGGCAAAGGCCGAGGGGTTCAGCCATTGCTTCGTGTTGTGTGTGCCAGCATAGATATTCTGATTGGCGACGACTGGAGCGAAACAACCGAAGTCGGCTGTCGTTGAGGTCGCGCAGCTGATAGTCAAGGGTTGTCCGCTCTGGAAGGTGTAGATGTAATTGACCGACCATCCTCCGATGACAGCATCGACAAGCCGACCTGAATGGTTGAGGAACTCGCGGCCGCGTCCGAATGGCAGCGCATACGAACCCGAAATATGTACGACGTTCGTTGCATCTGTATCGCACAGGCCATAGTCGCCCGAGATGCCGAAGTTAGGCAGCCATTGAGCGCGGTAAGCCGAGGTCGCCGTGCCCTGCGTCCTCTGGTTTGAGAAGCAGCGGCTGTAAGTGTAATTGCCGAGAAGCGTCAGGCCGTAATTGAGCTGATGCTCGTACGTAAGCTGCATGGAGTTATATGAGCTGCCGCCATTTGTCGATTCATAGGTGGCATTGGGGGCGAAATTCGGATATGGAATGTACTGTGTATTGTTATTTGCTTCTGTCGGCAGTTGCGAGATATTGGTGCCGACAGGAAGAATCTCCGACGGAGAGTTGCTTGCGCCGAGGTTGTCGAGATGACGTCCAAGTGTGCCAACGTAACCGAGTTGAACAGCGTCGTGCTTGGAGAACTGCTCCTGCACGGTTAGGTTGAAGGTCTGCACGGCAGGCGTCTTGTATTGATAGACGCGGCCATACAGATTCACGCCGGTGCCTGTAACTTCAGCCGGATTGGACAAGTCGATCGTAGAGAAGGTGTTCTCCATGGTCGCGGTTTCGCCATTGGAGAGCACGAGGGGCGACTGAGAGTTCGGTGCATTTTGCGTGATGGTGTAGATGAACGGATAGTTCGTGCCGAGTGTGCCACCATAGCCGAGGTTGCCCAGCGCACCGTAAGAGATACCGTAGCCACCGCGAACGACAAACTGATCGGTCACGCGGTAGGCAAAGCCGAAGCGTGGACCGAAGTTGCTCGCCTGTGCATGGCCCAGGGCCGCATTGGATGTGCAGTTGACGCTGATGTTGCTCTCGGCGAGCAAGCTATTGAATGAGGCGGAACGCGGCACTTCACAGCCTTTATTTGGAATGTAAACTGTGCCGGTGGGGCCATTCCCGTTCACTGCGACGAAGTTTGCCTGGCGTCCATTGATTTCCGTGTAAGGCGTGAAGTAGTCGTAACGCAGGCCGAGATTCAGGGTGAGAGCTGGAGTGACACGCCAGTTGTCCTGGAAATAGCTGCCCGTATACCAGCGGTGATACTGGGTCCCAGCAAAGTTCGAACCGCTGAAGCTGGCGAGACCGCCTACGTTATCTACGGGGGTGACGTTCTGGCTTGCAGCAATGGAAGAGGCAGTCGGCGTCAGCAGCAGATCCGCAATGCCGTTCAGCTTCTGGTTGGAGTTAGGAATATCCGTGAATTCGCCACTATAGGTGAAGAGGCCGCGCGGAGCGGGTGGCTGCATGATATTACCCTGCAGATCGTCCACTTGTACGCCGGCCTTGAAGGTGTGGTTGCGGTAAACCTTCGTGACGTTGTCGGAATACTCGGCATCCCAGACTGTCTGGATAGTGGGACGGTCGTCAGTCGGGCCGATACTGGTCAGCCCGTCAATGGTAAAGCTGGATAGCCCGCCATTGCCTGCAACCTGGGGAATGCCTTCGATGCCATATTCCGCCGGGATACCGGTTTCGTTTGCGTTAAAGAGAATCTGTTCCTTGGTGCTGTGGCCAAAGCCGAAGTGAAATTCATTGGAGAGCGAAGGCGTGAAGACATGGTTATAGCCGATCGCGACCTCGTAAGAAGGGAAGAATTCGTTCTGATCGTTTTGTCCGGGCAATGCGCCTGGGGCAAATTCATTCCAGAGGCTCTGGTCCCAGACACCGAACAAGGTATCCCGGTCGCCGAAGCTCTGATCGATGCGAAGGTCGTACTGGTTAATGTTTTGCGTCTGGAGCGGGTTATAGATGTAGTTGTTGGAGAGGACGGTGGTTCCGGTGCGGTTCGGGAGCGGGTACTGATTGAGAAGCTTGACGGCGTTCGCGTCAAGGCGAGACGCAGGAACCAGGTTGAGCTGCGAGGTCAGCCCGGTGAAGTTCGTTACGCCGGCGAGGGAGAGGCTTGCTGCGTGAAAAGGGTCGCGAACATATACGGATGAGGCCGAATGGTTGACCAGCCCGGTGACCGGATCGGTGGCTCCAGCAGCAATTTCGCGGGTTGTGGCCGGGTCCAGAACGGTGCCATGCGAGAAGGTACGGCCCAGCGCATCCGTGCTGCTGCCGCTATTGCCGTTGATCAGATCCTGCAGGTTGGTAAAGCCGCTGTTGGCCATTGCGGCCGTAGGTACGGAGCTGATCGACTGCGAGGGAGTTGCGATTCGGGTGCCCTGGTAGTCGCCAAAAAAGAATGTCTTGTTGCGGCCGTTGTAGAGATGCGGGAAGACAACCGGGCCGCCGATCGTGGCACCGTACTGATTCTGACGGTACTCGGTCCGGGGCTCGCCGGACTGCTTCGAGAAGTAGTTATTTGCGTTGAGGTCTTCGTTGCGCAGGTATTCCCAGACATCGCCATGCACGTAATTTGTGCCAGAGCGGATCACGGCATTGATGATGCCGCCTGTGGAGTGGCCGAATTCCGCGTTGTAATCGCCGTTTTGCATCTTGAACTCCTGCACGGCATCAGGCGGAGGGGTGATTGTGGCGTCAGTGCCGACGCTGCTGCCGCCGAAGAACTCGATGTTATTGTTCACGCCATCGAGGCGGAAGTCATTCTGATAGAGCTGCACGCCATCGACAGAGTAGAAGGCGTTTTCCGGGGTGCCACCATTCTGTCCGATAGGAGCCGTGGCGACGCCGGCGGCGAGCTGCCCAAGAGAGCCCCAGTTGCGAGACTCGAGTGGGAGGTCATTGATGGTTTTCCCGCCGATGGTCTGACCTACGGCAGCGTCTTCGGTCTGCAGCAGCGGAGCTGCCGCGGTGACGCTGACCTCCTGCTGCACCTTGCCTGGATCGAGGATGAGGTCAATGGCCGTGGTCTGTTGCACGTGAACATCCACCCCATGGGTGACCCGGGTCGCGAAGCCGGCAGATTCCACGGTAAGGGTGTAGGTGCCTGGAGCCACCGCGTTGAAGGCATATTCTCCGGAGGCAGAGGAATGGGAGGTGACGGCAATACCGGTCAGATCACCTTTGAGTGTGAGGGTGGCTGCCGGGATGAGCGCTCCGGTGGGATCCTTTACGGTGCCGGCGACGGTGCCGGCATCAATCTGCGCTGTGGCCTCTGCAACGCCGATCAGTGCGAGTGCTGCCGCACACATCAGCGAAAGTAGGAATTTTTTTAAACGTAGCTGTGCCATGAAGTCCTTTTTCCACGACTGGGCTTGCATATTCGTTGGAAGGCGGCCAGCGTGCGGCGGGAGGGAGCCGCGGAAGGTGGCAACCTTCCTTTGGAGACTCGCAAGCCGCAAAGGAGCTTTCAAGGGTAAGAGGCGGGAATACACACAGGTGAGCAGCGTGGGCACGAAGGCTTCCGCTTGAAAGAAAGCCGTTTCCGCAGAGATAAAAATCCGGTAAATAGCGAGGTGTATACCCCTCGTAAATGCTATGTTGAAACAGGAATGAAGGGCTTTCTGGTCAGGCGACGCTGACGAACTCCTGGCGCTCGCTACGCTGATGATGCATGGTGATTGCGGCTGTCCTCTATGGAGCAGGGAATCGCTCCTCAAGGATGTATGCGGAAGCAGAAGTAGAGGCAATTGTGTCCGTCGAAGTGCAACGTGAGACTACACCTCAAGAGGCACTGATCGGGCGCATTCTTGCCAGCCGACATTTCATAAAGGCGCCGCTGCTTTCGGCCTTTCTCTCCTATGTCTGCCAGCGCTCGTTGCGTGAAGGCGCGAGTCGAATCTCAGAGCAGGAGATCGGTACTACGGTCTTCGGTCGGGAACACGGCTACGACTCACGCGAAGATAATATTGTCCGAAATTACGCGCGGCAGCTTCGTCGCCGGCTGGACGATTATTACGCTACCGATGGACACGAAGAACTGCTCCGGATACAGATTCCCAAAGGCGGCTATGTTCCGCTCTTCTTGAGCAATCATGGCGCGGATAAGGAGTCAGCCGATAGCCTCTCTGAAAACGAGCCCTACGAGAACGCCCAGGAGCCTGTTGCGAGGGCTTTCAGCGAACCAGAAGGGTTTCAGGACCGCTACGCAGATGCTCAATCCAAACTGGCGTCCCGATGGCCCTGGATTCTGGCGACTGCCTGTCTTACATGCGCGCTTGGCGCCAGCCTTACCGCACTCCTCTGGGTATGGATGCATGCCCCCAAGGGCCTTTCTGCGGGGAAAGATCCTAATCAGAAGCTATGGGCGCAGCTCTTCACTCCAAATCGGGACACCCTGGTTGTCCCTGCCGACACTGCCCTGGTGACAGTCGAGGACATGAACCAACGTGAGTATTCGCTTACGGAATATCTCAGCTGGTCTTCGGTGGAACATCCCGGGCTTGGCTTCGATACAGGATTGAGGATACGAAAGTACACCGACATCGAAGCCCTTGAAGTGGTTGACGAGCTCGTTCGGTTACCGGAGTGGAAGCCGGATCGTGCTTTTGTTCGGACCGCAAGCAAACTGCATGTGGAGGACCTGAAGGATGACAATCTCATCTTCGTTGGGTCGGTCTATAGCATTCCGTGGATTCAGCTTCTCGACAACGAACTGAATTTCCGGCTTGTTTACGAACCAAAGCTTGGGCGTGCTCACATCGAGAACCGCCATCCCACCAAGGGCGAAGCTGCAACCTATGCCAACCAATGGAACGGCGTAAACGAGACAGACTATGCTGTGCTTGCGCTCATCCCCAATCTCAATCACACCGGGAGCATTCTTTTATTAGAAGGACTGGACAGCGCTGGTGTGTATGCAGCGAGGGATATGCTTTTCGGCAACGAAGGGCTGCAGGATATTTTGAAGCAGTGCACTCGTCCTGATGGAAGCCTGCGCGGCTTTGAGGCTTTGCTTGAATCGCAGAGCGTAGATTCGCATTCTACCGGTATCCGCGTCATCTCCATTCATCGAGCCGACTGAAGCGGTCCGGCTGGCAGCAACGGCAGGTACGGCGCCGCTGCCACCAGCCATCTCGGTGGTTTTAGAAGGTGAATCGGCCGGCTAACTGGACAGTACGTCCGCCGCGATCCGATGTCAGGTCTCCGAAATCGGAGTTGCCCAGCGAAAAGCCGGAAGGGCTGGTTGTTCCTGAGCCAGTCAGGAAGTTTGTTGTGTTGGTCATGTTATAGGCCTCCATCCGGATCTGAAACGACCGTTGTTCCCCGAAAGGGAAGAACTTCGAAAGCGAAGCATCGTAGTTCCTGTACCCCGGTCCCAGCACGGTATTGCGGCGCAGATCCCCGACCGTACCATTCGCGGCCTGGGTAAAGGCGTTCACATTGAACCAGTGAACCGCGCTGTTGTTCGGATCGACCTTATGCGGACCCTGATTTGCGCTCTGGCCAGGAACGACATCCGGCCGCTGACGGCAGTTTCCGCAAATGAAGCCGTTGTGGGCACTGTCGTAGTTCTGGTTGACGGTGTACCACGGTCCGCTTTCGAGGGTAAGGATTCCACCCGTCTGCCAGCCGCCAAAGAACGCGTCCGCGACGCGGTTCAGATTGCTGCCGAATTTTCTGCCGCGGCCGAACGGAATGTCATATTCGAAGCCGCTCACAAACCGGTTCGTAATGTTCCAGTCGGAATTGCCGCGCTGCAGCGTCAATTGCTGATACGGATAACTTGCGCGTCCATTGTTTCCGACACTCAACCCGGAGTTGGTGATGTCGTCGATATCGTGCGCCCAGGTATAAGCCGTGATCATCGTCAATCCGCTGTTCAGGTGGCTCTGGAGTTTCACTCCGAGTGCGTTGTAGGTGCCCATGCCCTGATTCGAAGGACCCTGAATGGCACTGCCGGCAATCAGATTGTCGTTGGAGTCGACGCTCGGAAAGGGTTGCCGATCCGCGTATGGAACCGATCCATCGACAGACGGAGAAGGGAGGTTCCAGTCCTGGTTCGTATACATGGAGGTCGTTTTCGAGCCGAGATAGGAGATATCCAGCACCGTCTGCGCGCCGATCTGCTGTTGCACGGTCACGTTCCACTGCTCGAAATAAGGCGTGCGCATGGGAAGCGCCATGGCAAACAGTGTTGGATCGCCGGGATTCGTCAGCGCATACGAGGGAAAGCCGGTAGACATGGTGACGGTGTTTATCGTCGTTGGATTCGAGTTGGCGACCTGGAAGCTGTCCTGGAGCAGGAACGGTGTCGAGAAGCCAGGGCTTGGCTCGCCATAAGGGCCGAGTTGCTCCGGGCCGTAGTACAAGCCATATCCCGCGCGGAAGACCGTAGTTGGCGTGACCAGGTAGCTCAAGCCAATGCGCGGCCCGAAATCATGATGATCCGGCTGTACGCCGAAGTAGCGATTCGAGTGCTCGTCGAGGATCAGGATACCTTTATCGATCTGCGCCTGCGTCGCGGTGGGAAAGGAGCCGCTGTAACCAGGGATGTGCAGGATGTGCGTCGAGGGATCGAGCACCGCGCCATGATTGTGTGCTTCGAAAACCGGCGTCACAAAGTCCCACCGCACTCCTACGTTGAGGGTGAGTCTTCTCGAGACATTCCATGCATCCTGAGCGAACAGTGAAAACGCGCGCCGCTGATAGTCGTTGGTGTGAATCGCAGAGATTTCTGCCAGTTCCGGCAGGTCCAGCAGAAAGTCTGCAAAGGGGCTGCCGGTTCCTGCATCGGCCACGCCATTTGTGTAATGCGCCGTGTAGTGGCCGTCGAAATCGAACTGCCCGTTCGGCGCAAGCGAACTGGCCGAGCTCAGGAACCAGACCCAGCGATACATTCCGCCAAGCTTGAGGGTGTGCTGTCCTTTCGTCCAAGTGAGCGTGTCGGCTCCCTGATACGTACCGTTCAGGTCCTGCTCGGAATAGGCACCGCCAAAGCCGCTGAGGGCGCTGTTGATGAAGCTGATGGTCGCCAGGCCGCCGGCGAGACCACCTTGTACGGGCACACCGGCAATTCCGACCTCCTGGTTCACGTTCTCATTTCCGTTCACCGGAGCCGTGATCCAGTTCAAGCGCGTCCAGCCGAAGCGCGCATCGTTGATCATGTGCGGATTAAAGACGTGTGTCCAGCCAGCAACCACTCCCTGGGCATTTGCAGTATTGCTGATGTCCCCGGTCAGGATCGTTCCAGAAAAGAGGGTCACCTGGGGCAGGCTCTGGTATTGATACTGATAGCGTCCGAAGATGGAATCATTCGCATCCAGCTTTTCGTCGATGCGCACGGCGACGCGGTTATCGTCATCATTCACCGGACTGCTGTGAACGTAGTTGTCCGCTCCCGACCCAAGCAGGTTGGGCGCGGGAATGGCGGCTGCGATCTTCTGCGCGACGGCGTTGATCGAAGGAATCGTATTGTTGGGGTACTGCTGGTTGGTCGTAGGGTCGTAAATGGGAGCATCGCCCTGAAAGTTGCCGGATGCTTCCGCGACCGTGGGAATCAGTCCGCGGTTCGGCGTTCCGGGCGAGCGATAGGGCTGGCGCTCGAAATCCGCAAAGAAGAAGCTCTTGTCGTGGCCGTTATATAGCTTGCCCAGCCATACCGGGCCGCCCACCGAGCCACCAAAGATATTCTTGGTGTAATCGGTCTTGGCAACTCCTTGCGCATTGTTAAAGTAGTCATTGGTATTGAAGTCGCTGGTCTGGAAGTACTCGTAACCTGATCCGTGGAAGGCGTTGCTGCCGGACTTGGTAATGACGTTGATGACTGCACCGCCGTCCCGTCCGAACTCTGCGGAATAGGCATTCGTCTCTACCTTGAATTCCGCAATCGCATCAAGCGATGGTTCGATCGCGAAGGTACGCCCCTCGTTGACGTTTTGGTCATAGCTGTTATTGTCGGTGCCATCCAGGATGTAATTGTTCTGATATTGCGAGATGCCGTTGGCGGCAAAGGCTCCGCTGGCAGTGTCGCGCGGGCCTGAAGGTGTGGAGTAGTTTACTCCCGTCGTGAGTACGGCGAGGCGATTGAAATTGCGGTCGCTGACCGGCAGGTTCTCCTTCAGAACACCGCTGATGGTCTGTCCTGCTGACACGTCTTCGGTCTGGAGTAATGGCGCCTGCGCCGTGACCACAACATTCTGCTGCACATCGCCGACCTGGAGGGTCACCGCCACCCGGCTGTTCTGCTGAATTTCCACCACAACGCGGTCTACCACATCCGTCTGGAAGCCAGTTTTGACCACCGCCACGCGATAGTTGCCCGGCGCCAGCGGCGTTGCCGACCACGTCCCAATTTCATTGGTCCTTCCATGCAGCTGGATCTGGGTGCCGACATTGGTCGCCGTCACCGCCGCATCCCGAACCGCTGCTCCCGATGCGTCTGTGACAACGACAAAAATTCCACCTGCGTCCTGCTGCGCGAATGCGCCGCAAACGGACAACAACAGGAGGTACAGGATGGAGATAGAGCGAAGAAATCTTGCTGGTCGAACCGACACGTTGAATCTCCTTCTTTTTCTACGCATGCGAGGTCTCGTTCATTGAGCGGGCATTCACCGTGCATTCACAGAAGCCTCACCTGCTTCCGAATGCAAGAGAACGCGCTCGAAGAGTTCGGGGGAATGCGCCCATCATGGAAGGGGGCTCGCGTAGGCCGGAAGGTGTTTTCACGGTGGAGCACGACGGAGACGAAGGAGCCTAACTCGCCGACCCGCTCGAAGCGGTGCTGAGTCAGCTGGTCTGTGAAAACGGGCAAGTACGCCGCAAGGGGCTTCTTTTAACGGTGTATAAACCGTGGAACCACATAATAGAGGTGTTTAAAGACGACCGTCTGCGCGTACATCGGCCGCTGCGTTGATTCGCAACAGGGCCGAAGGTGATCCATGAGAGTTGCCGTGAATGGCATGGAAGTGCTGTCGCCGGCTGATGCCGGAGACGTGGGATTGTCCCGTGACACGCGCTGGCAACTTGCGCAACGCATCGCAGCCAGCGACATCTTTGCGAAATCCGAGCTCCTGCAGAAGTTCCTCCTGCACATTTGCGAGCTTCACCTGCGCGATCGAGACAGCGAGATCCGAGAGCAGAATATCGGCGTGCGCGTCTTCGGCCGCCCGGCCGGGTACAACCCTGGTGATGACAACATTGTTCGTAACTATGCCGTGCAACTGCGCAAACGGCTGAGTCTCTATTTCGAGGGCGAAGGAGATCACGAGGAGCTTCGCGTCGAAATCCCGCGTGGGGGCTACATCCCGGTATTTCGCCGCAGGTCCGAACCACTGGCGCCTGTTCCGCATCCCGTGGCTGTCCCCGAGGATATTTCCCAAATACAACCGGCACCTTTTTCAGCTCTTGCCGCGATTCCGCCTCGTCGGGACTGGCGCATGTTCATGCTGGGTCTCGTCGTCGGACTGCTGCTGTGCGGTGCGAGCGCATATAAGTGGAAGGCGCAAGCGGTGGCAGCCACTTCGCACTTCGTCCCTAGCCCGCTGTGGGCTGCCATGTTTCCCCGCAATCACGACACGCTGATCGTTCCTGCCGACAGCGGGCTCGGCATTCTCCAGAACCTGACCCGGCAGCCGGTCGATCTCAGCAGTTACACAGATGGGCAATATCTGTCTGGCCTGAATTTGAAAGGGCTCGATCAGGGCAGCATCGATGATCTGCGCACGCAGCGCTATACGAGCATGATCGATCTGGATATTACATCGCGCCTCTCGCACCTGCCCGAAGTCGTTCCGGAGCATTTGGTGATTCGCTATGCGCGCGACCTGCGAATGGACGATCTGAGAGAAAACAATGCCATTCTGCTGGGTGCGATTCATACCGATCCCTGGATCAATCTCCTGCAGACGAATCTAAATTTTCAGTTTGCCTGCGCCAGGCGTGTGGATGATTGCTATATCCTCAACTCTCATCCGGCTCGAGGCGAACCGGCCTCATACCGGAGCGATCTTCGCAGCCCCTATCGCGAGACTTATTCCGTCCTCGCACTGCTGCCAAATCTGGATCACTCAGGATGGATATTGCTGATTGAGGGACTGGATATGGCAGGAACCGAGGCAGCAGCCGATCTGCTGCTGGATGACGCGACCATGCGCCCCGTCATTCAGAAATCCTTTACAAGGACCGGCGATCCTCGCGGATTTGAACTCCTGATCAAGACAGGCAGTCTCGGAGCGCAGGCGCTTCCTGCACAGATCGTCGCCGAGCGGCTTCCGAGCTAGAACAATAGCTGAGCGCCCTGGTTGAATGTCTGAAGGAGCGAATCAGGGGTGCATGCGCTTGAATCGCTGTGTGTATTCACCCGCTGTGATCCCCATCACGCGCTGGAATGTACGG
Organism: Silvibacterium dinghuense; assembly: GCF_004123295.1. Classification (NCBI taxonomy): domain Bacteria; kingdom Pseudomonadati; phylum Acidobacteriota; class Terriglobia; order Terriglobales; family Acidobacteriaceae; genus Silvibacterium; species Silvibacterium dinghuense. Next base: position 65,471 of record NZ_SDMK01000006.1, read on the forward strand.
CGCATGGAATCGGCAGATCCGAAACCGCATGCATCCGCGATCTCTTTCAATCCCAGGGAAGAGCTGTCGATCATCTGCTGCGCGGCTTCTACCCGCAGGCGGTCGACAAACTGTCCCGGATTCATCTTCATCTCGCGCAGACACACACGCGAAAAATGCCTTGGACTCATCCCCAGCCTCTCGGCCAGAGTTTCGACAGAAAGGTCTGCCCGCAGGTTTTCCAGCATGTACACCTGCAACTCGCGTAGAGGTTCAAACGTTGTTGCCTGGCGAGAAAGCATGTGACTGTACTGCGCCTGGCCGCCTGGCCGAACAAGGAACATGACCAGTTGTCGCGCCACCGCGAGGGCGGCCTGATGCCCGTGGTCTTCTTCCACTAACGCGAGAGAGAGATCGATTCCAGCCGTAATGCCTGCCGAGGTATAGATCGCTCCATCGCGAAGAAAAATAGGATTAGGCAGAACCTTCACATCAGGAAACTCGCGCGCAAGCCTGTCGCAGAAGTTCCAGTGTGTCACCGCCCGCTTTCCATCAAGGAGGCCCGCGGCTGCAAGAATGAAAGCACCGGTACAGATCGAGGCAATACGCCGGGATCTGCCTGCAGCATCCGCAATCCAGCGAAGATACGCATCATCATATTTGCCGCTCTCTGCGCCAGGTCCACCTGCGACGATCAGTGTGTCGATTGGACCAGAGATACTGGTGCACGGAACTGCGCCCGCCAGATGAATACCTCGATTGGTCTGGAGCTGGTCCGACCCCTCGACGGCAACAAGCGTGATCTGGTAGTCCGGAATGTTCGAAAAGACCTCGAGCGGACCGGTCACGTCGAGAATCTGCACTGGCGGCGGACCACTGATGACAACCCTTCGCATATCCCCATTTTATGAGTACAGCGATATCAGGACATATCTGGAGCGGCATCGAGAAAGACTGGATGATGACCCATGCAAGGAAAACCCCATTCCTGAGAATGGGGTTTGATCGATATTGCCATGCGGAGGAGTTCAGCCAATCCAGCTGGAACCGCGAATGATACTGCAGAAGTTTCCGCGCACAAACTTCGGGTCTTTGTCCGCGAGCACATCTGCTTTGACATTGCCAAAGGTGGTCTCAGGCTTCTTCTGGATGCCGTCGTAGAAGGCTTGAAGGATGTCTTCTTTAAAGTGCGGAGTCCGTGGGTATGCAGCAACAACCGCATTGCGGACCTGGTCAGAATACTCGGAGTACCTGATGCCCAGAACGTCCATTTCCACTCCTGCAGTTACGAGTGCGATAACCGGATGCATGTGTTCAGGAATGCCCGGAGTCGTGTGGAGAGCAATCGCTGCCCAAACGGTATCGAGATCGTGTTGCGGAATGCCGCGCGACTTAAGAAAGGTACGAGCAGCATTGGCTCCATCGACTTCGAAGCGCTCTGCAGGGCTGCTGTAGCCTGGCATCAGGCCGATGTCATGAAACATTGCGCCGGCATAAAGTAATTCGGCGTCAAAGTTGAAACCACGGTTCTTCCCGGCGATCGCCCCAAAGTAATAAACACGACTGGAGTGGTGGAAGAGCAGCTCCGTCTCCGTGTCCCGAATGAACTCTGTGATCTCCCGCGCCAGCTTTGTGTCGGGGATGCTGATACCGGAAACGGACTTCACTGAAGCAAATTCAGAACCTGAAGTAGTCATCTCATCTCTCCTGTGAGCCTGCTCACAGGAGTTACAGTATCTCCGCGTAGAGAGAATCTCCATGACACGGATACAGCATTTTCGGACATGGAGAAGACGCATCGGGCACTGCGTCTTCGCGCATGCAGTCCGGCACTTTAATGGGCTTGCGCAACCATCGCATGCGATGCGGGGTGGATCTGCTGCCCGGCCTGAGAGTAGAAGTGCTTGTTGTGCCAGGGATGAAGGCGCTTCAGACAGGCAACTACTCCCTCTGCATTCATCCTGCCGCCTTCGGGACTGTTATGTGTATGGTCCTTGGGGAAGAGCGGCATAACTTCTTTCTGCCCCAACTGTTCAAAGCGATCGGCCATGAGATCGGTCAGATCAAGGAATGGGATATGCTCCTCTTTCGCTAACTGCCGATCCCATTCGTTGAACTGGCCCATCACGCGCTCAATGTGATTCGCGGTCCAGATATCTCTTACCGTCACGCCGACGAGTACCGGGTGCGCACCCTTGCTCCTGGCATCTGTGATCATGCGGCGCACATACCAGCCGTAGGTATGAACTGTTTCACTGCTGTGATCCGCAAGCTCAACCGTCTGCTCCTCGTCTGAGAGGCCGGGAAGTGATCCGCGGTATTTGGGACTGCCAACCGGGCCGCCATCATTGTGGCCAAAGGCAATGAGCACCCAATCTCCCGCCTGAAGGCTGCTGAACACGGATTGCCAGCGTTGCTCGTGGTAGAAAGTGCGGCTACTGCTCCCGGCCTTGGCGCGGTTTTCTACCTGTACCTGGTCGGGGTTCAGGAGCGCGGCAATGGATTGCCCCCAGCCGCCATTCCATTCGTTGTTTGCCGTGGAGTCGCCAACAATCCATAGTGTTCGCTGGGCATGATGACCGCTTGTAGCGGTTGGATCGGAAGCACTTTGTGTCTGACAGCGTGCTGAATTGGAGGCAGGAAGAAAGAGAAGGTAGAGGGCAAAGAAACAAACGATAAGGGAGCGATTGCGAAACATAGACATCGATGAGGCATCACCTTGAGAGCATCGATTACAGATCACTTTTGATTAAAGTCGATGACGCGCATTTTTACCAAGCGGGTTAGGGGATGAATTGGTACGAAAGAGCATGCCGATGGAGATGGCCTGAGCTACTCGGCATAGCCTGGTTGGCACCAGATGGGCGAGGTATTGAAAATGCAGCATTTGGGCGATGCGTTTTCTGGGTCTCGAGGAGCTCCGGCTTAAGCTCGTATGTGCTGATTTCAGCTCCATGCAGAAGACTGATTTGGGAACATGCTGCCCCTGTCGGCAAGGAAGCAGTCAAATACCAAAGTTTTCTGAGTAAAGCATTTTACTGTTGACATTTTTGCGGTTTGATCTCTACTCTTCGCGTCCAGCGAATGGCTCTTTGCTTTCGATGCGCGCTATATTTCGGTCGCGGATTCGAAGTGACGAGCTGTAATGCAGCATGGCTGCGATCGCCGCTCTGTGTCCATACAAGGGGCGGAAATAGCTGCTTACAGGTTCAAAATCGCAGCCTGTGGCGTAACAAAAGAAAAGGTTTACGCAGCGAGATCTCTGTTGAGCGAGAGAGCCCCGCTGCAATTTGAACGATGTTGAGGGAGGTACTATGCAACGCAGGTTGTTCATGTTGCTTGGCATGATCATGTTTGCGATCCTCGCCTTGCCAGCGCATGCCCAGGACAACGCAACAATGACTGGAACAGTGCTCGATTCCTCCGGGGCTGTGGTCGCCAACGCAAATATCACACTGACAAATCCTTCGACGGGACAAACAAGAAATACAGTTTCGAATTCCGTCGGTATCTATGTGTTCGCAAACGTGGGGGTAGGAAGTTACACGCTCAGCGCCACAGCACCGGGCTTTCAGAAATACAACGCGACGAACATCATCGTGAACGTCGGTCAGACACTTAAAGTCGATGTGGGCCTACAGGTCGGGAGCGCCGGACAGACTGTGACCGTTCAGGCGAATGCGCTGCAGGTGCAATCGGAGACCAGCGAGTTAAGCACGCTGATCAGCGGCGAGCAGGTGGCGCAGCTGGCTACCAATGGACGAAATGTGACCGCGCTGGCTGCACTTGGCATGGGCGTTTCGAATAATCTCCCGTCTTTCAGCGGTGTCAATGCTCTAACGTCGGCGAATGGCATCAGCTTCAACGGTACCCGCACAAGCCATAACATCTACATGCTCGATGGAGGCGAACTGAATGACCGCGGTTGCGGTGGATGCTTCAGCTCTCTGCCTTCGATCGATGCGCTCTCGGAGTTTCAGACCCTGGACAGCAATTACGGTCCTGACTACGGCATCGGCTCCGGCGGTACCATCCTGATGGTGATTAAGTCGGGCACCAGTAAGTTCCATGGAGGGGCGTGGTACTTCAACCGCAACGAAGATTACGACGCGAATAACTACTTCACGAATCTTGCCGGGCAGGGGAGGCCGGAGTTCCGGTTGAATGAGCCGGGCTTTAATATCGGCGGGCCACTCTTCATTCCGCATGTGTACAACGAATCGAAAAACAGGACGTTTTTCTTTGTGAACGAAGAGTGGCGGCGCCTGATTCAGGGAAGTTCGCCCTCGATCGTGAACACCATCATGGCGGATAATTTCCCGGTGTCAGGGCAGTCTCTGGCCTACACCGTTCCTTCCGGTGGCAGCACGCCGATCGTTCCGGCGACTCAGGATCCGGCCAAGCTCGCGCTTTACACGCAGGATGGCCTGACGGCCGGCAGTGCGTTCCCGAACAACGTGATTCCGGCAAACCTGATCGATCAGAATGCAGTTCTGGAGATCAATGCTGGTACCTTTCCTAAGCCCAACCTGGGAACCGATCAGTACATCTCCTCGATTCCACAGCCGACGAATGTGCGCGAGGACGTCGTGCGCATCGATCATGCGATTACCAGCAAGGTGCAGCTGATGGGGCACTTCCTGCACGATGGGGTGTCGACATCGTTCTTCCCGCCGTTATGGCAAGGCGCCACGTATCCGACAGTGGGTACCGCGATGACGAATCCTTCCTACTCTTCGGTCATCAAGGTGACGGAGACGATCTCGTCGAACATGCTCAACGAGACCGGCTTCTACTACAGCGGCAACAAGATCACGCTGACGCCTGTCGATGGACCGGGAGGCTCCTTCGTTCAGCCCAGCGGATGGACTGCCACGACATTCTTTCCCGCGGCGGACAATGATCTGTCGCGTATGCCGCAGATCAACCTGGATGGCACTCCTCTGAACGTGCAGTGGAGTTCCGCATACTTCCCCTGGAAGAACGGGTATGAGGGCTTTGAGCCGCGCGATGATTTCTCGTGGACCAAGGGCGCGCACCAGATGAAGATGGGCTTCAGCTGGCTGCACGATTACAAAAATCAGCAGTTGCAGGCGAATACGCAGGGAACCGCGACCTTCAACTCGAGTAATTTCTCCGGCGACTCTTACATCAACTTCCTCTTGGGTGATGCATCGAGCTTCCAGCAATTGCAGTATCTGGCTGGCAAGCACTGGGTCAATAACAACTACGGCTTCTACTTCAACGACAACTGGCACGTAGTTCCGCGGTTGACGCTGAATCTCGGCCTGCGCTTCGATGGCATGCCGCACGCCTTCGAGCGTTATAACCAGTTCGCAAACTTCGTCCCTGCGGATTACAACACGTCTCTTGGTTATCCGCTGAACTCGGACGGCACACTGAACTCCAGCTACCTGACGACACAGGACGGCGAGTCGTTCTACCTCAACGGCATCCGCGAGGCCGGCGTAAATGGCTTCCCGCGTGGTGCTGTGGAGAACAAGTACTACACCTGGCAGCCACGTGTCGGTTTTGCACTGGATGTCTTCGGCAATGGCAAGACGGTATGGCGCGGCGGATTCGGTGCGTTCTATGAACGCGTTCAGGGCAACGATGTCTACAACGCAGCTCTGAATCCTCCCTTTGCTTATCAGCCGCAGGCGACGAACGTCTATTTCTCTGACCCCAACACCAGCGCGCTTACCGGAGAGACAACGTCGCAGACATTTCCTTCTACGTTGAATAGCATTCAGTATGATTATCGGCCGCCTGGAACGCTGATGTTCAGCATGGGCATCCAGCAGCAGCTGGCTCCTTCCGTGATTGCCGTGCTGCAATATGCGGGATCAATCGGCTGGGATCAGGACGACGATCGCTCCATCAACACGCTGCCTCTCAATGATCTTACGGACAGAGAAGGTGTGGCCAATGGCACGCTGAATGCGAACCTATACCGTATCTATCCCGGGTACAGCACCATCACGCAGGAAGAGAACCAGTCCAACTTCAGTTACCACTCCCTGCAGGCGGGTCTGCGCATGGAGAATAAGCATGGCCTGACCCTGCAGCTCGCCTACACGTACTCGCATGAGATCGACGAGGTGAGCAGCGATCTGAGCGGGCTCTCTAACCCCTTCAACACGGCCTATGATCGTGGCTCCGGTTCGCTCGATCGCAGGCACATCTTTAACGCAAACTACATCTACAGTCTCCCGTTCTTCCCTGCGGGGAGCAACAGGGCCGCTCACGCGGTTCTCGGCGGATGGCAGGTGTCCGGTGTCACGGTGGTCGAATCCGGCTCTCCGCAGCCGTTAACCTATACGGGTTCAGACACCCTGGGCCTCGGAGGTGGCACTACGAACCGTCCTGACCTGGTAGCCGCAGTGAACTACCCGAAGAAGCGCCTGGAGTGGTTCTCAACCAGTTCCTTCGCGAATCCGGTAGCGCCATGGAATGGCGGTGGCAATCAGGGATTCGGCAACGCAGGAAAGGATGCGGTGGTGTTGCCGGGCCTGTTCAACACAAATCTCTCGCTATTCAAGAGCTTTGCACTGGCACCAAACGAAAGAGCTATGCTGGAGCTTCGCTTCGAATCCTTTAATACCTTCAACCATACGGAGTTCAACGCGATCGATGCGAACACCGCCGATTCTAATTTCGGTCAGGTGACGGGCTCCTATGACGCACGTACCTTGCAGATGGGAGCCAAGATCAAATTCTGATTTGACTCCTGGCAAGCCTGATCAGGCGCTCCGGCTGCTTCAGCCTGGGCGCCTGATTTCTACAGACGCAAAGTTTTTCTGTCAGGGAGTGTACGGGAATCACAGCGGAGAAGTGATCTGGATCAGGGCTGTGCAGGGCCAGATGGATTCGCCAGTGCTGCCTTGCCGGATACCTTTTCAATCAGCGACTCATCGTCTTTCGCGTGGAGCGTGCGGGTCTTCGCAAATTCGGCCGCGGCTTTCTGTTGCTCGCCAAGAGCCTTGTATACGCGTGCGAGACGATAGTGCGCGTCTGGCTGGGATGGTTCCATTTGCTCGGCCTGAAGGAATGCGGTTAAAGCCTGTTGGTTCTTCTGCTGGTCTGCATAGACGCAGCCAAGATCGAAGTAGACCAGGCGCTGGTGCGGATCGTAACTCATGGCCTTGTTGAGATAGTCTTCAGCCGTTGCGTCGTCGTTGTTGTGGAGGGCGATATCTCCGAGATAGGTATACGCAAGTGCAGACTGAGGATTGATACGGAGCTCGCTGTTGAGTTCATCCGTTGCCTTGGCGTAATCGTGAGCGGTGTAATACAGGTAGCCGAGCTCGAAGTGGAGCAGAGGCTCGTCCGGCGCCGTGCGCTCCGCGGTCTGCAATTCAGTGATGGCTTCCGGCTTCTTATCCATGGCATCGTAAGCTTCGGCCAGCATCATGTGGGCCTGGACAGCATCTGGATTGATGTGCAGAATCTGCTGGAACTCGGTCAGCGCGCATGCATACTGCTTGCTCCACAGACAGCTTTTGGCAAGTACGCCGTGCAGCTCAAGATTATTGGGATCGGCCGCTGCCGCGCTGCGGAGAAAAGGAATGGCTTCTGGATAACGATGCAATCCGAAATAGGACATGCCCATAAGTACGGGGATGCGGTTGTCGTTCTGATGCTCGCTGCCGATGGATCGAAAGGCGGCAATCGCTTTATCGAAGTTGCCGAGCTTGAATTCTGCGAGACCAAGGTCGAGGTTCACGACGGGTTGATGCGCATGCAGTGCAAGCGAGCGCTGATATTCCACGATGGCCTCAGGAAGCCTGCCTTCGCGGGCCAGCGCAAGGCCAAGGCTCGCGTGTGCCGCGGCATTGCGTGGTTCCTGTGCGGTAAGCTGTCTCCACAGCGCCTCGGCCTCAACAAACCGGCCGGCCTGCATCATCGCCGTGGCATTCTGCGCAAGGTTCGTATCCTCGGCGCGAGTCTGCGGTGTTCCAGCATAGGCCGGCAGGATGGCGCAACTGAGCGCCAGAGCCCAGCCCCATGGGCGAATTGCATACGAGCTGACAGGTGTCGAGAGGTTCTGCTTCGACATGCGGGCCCTGGGCAACAGTTTCATCATCGTGAGTCTACTTGCCGGCGATGCTTCTGTCGCGCAGAAATTCGCAGCGTGAAAATCAAGTGCGCCAGATGTCATTTCCTGGAGCTATACTGCTCGTCGCGGTACGGACGGCTGACACCTCCGACGACTAGATCAACGTAAAACGAATTGCTTTGCCGCCAACCCACTTGTTGGAGAATGGAGAGTTTGCGTGCCTTACAAAATCGATTTAACCTGTATCGCTTCCTGGAAGACGATCTGCCTTCGCAGAGAGCGGAGCGGGAAGAGGATAGGCTTTCGATGCCACCTTGCTCCTGCCTTGCTGATCGTTGCAGGAGCATGTCTTGTTGCGCATGGGCAGAAAGCTGCTTATCTCGATACGAGCCTTCCTGCGGCTGAGCGCGCCGCAGATCTTGTGCATCGCATGACGCTGGGAGAAAAAGCTTCCCAGCTGGTCAATCAGGCGCGTGCCATTCCGCGGCTCAATGTCCCGTCCTACGACTGGTGGAGTGAGGCGTTGCATGGCGTGGCGGTGAAGGACGTCACCGAATTTCCGGAGCCGGTTGGGCTGGCTGCTACCTTCGACACGGATGCGATTCATCGCATGGCCGTCGTCATCAGTACGGAAGGCCGGATTAAATACGAGCAGGCAGTAAAGAAGAACGGCGGTCACAGCGATATCTTCCAGGGGCTGGATTTCTGGGCTCCGAATATCAACATCTTTCGTGATCCACGCTGGGGGCGCGGGCAGGAAACCTACGGGGAAGATCCTTTTCTAACTGCGGGCATGGGTGTGGCCTTCGTCACAGGAATGCAGGGAGACGACCCGCGGTATTACCGTGTTATTTCGACGCCGAAGCATTACGCCGTGCATTCCGGGCCGGAATCGACGCGCCACATCGCAGATGTGACGGTGAGCAAGCACGATGAGATCGATACCTATCTGCCGGCTTTCCGCGCCACGGTCACCGAAGCGAAGGCTGGGTCGGTGATGTGTGCGTATAACAGCATCAACGGCGAACCGGCATGTGCGAATCAGTTTTTGCTTGACGACCAGTTACGCGGAAAGTGGGCTTTTAACGGCTATGTTGTTTCTGACTGCGGCGCGGTTGTCGATATCTATCGCAATCATCACTTCAAGCCGTCGCAGCCCGAGTCTTCGGCGATCAGCCTGAAGCGGGGTATGGACAACGAGTGCGTAGACTTCACCTTCAAGGTGAAGGACGATCACGACTACAAGCCTTATCTCGATGCGGTGAAACAGGGATATCTCAAGGAAAGCGATATCGATACCGCGCTCGTCCGTCTCTTTACTGCTCGCATCAGACTCGGGATGTTCGATCCGCCGTCAATGGTGCCATATACGAAGATCGATGAGAGCGAACTCAACAGCGCTGCGCATCGCGAGCTTGCGCGCAAAATTGCGGATGAGTCGATGGTGCTGCTCAAGAACGATGGAACGCTGCCCCTGAAGACGAGCGGCATCAGGCTTGCGGTGATTGGCCCCATCGCGGAGCAGACGAAAGTCCTGCTGGGCAATTACAACGGCACTCCGACGCATACGGTCTCCATTCTCGAGGGGCTACGCAAGGAGTTTGCCGGCGCCACGATTCAGTATGAGGCGGGAACGCAGTTCTTGAGTCACGATGCGGACCCGGTTCCTGCCTCCGCGCTGACGCATGATGGCAAGCCTGGTGTGGAGGTTAGCTATTCGAAGCTCGACATGAGCGACATCAACAGCCTTGCAGCAACGAAGCCTCTGGCCACGAGCACAGTTCCATCGATCGATGCAGCTTCGGAACCTCTCCCCGCTGCAGTTGCCGACGTGCATCCGCTCTCCATCCGCTGGGACGGCATGATTACCGCACCCGAGACCGGAGATTACAACCTCGGACTGAAGGCTGCCGGGTTCTTCCGCATCCGCGTGGACGGCAAAGATGTGACCTCTTCCTACGAAGGCGATCCGCATGAGGCCAAGCTTGGCCGTGTGCATCTCGAAGCCAATAAACCTTCCGCGCTTCACGTGGAATACACACCGCCGGAAAGCGGGAATGCCGCGGCCCAGCTGGTCTGGGGCAGGGTCGATCTCCGTCCACAGCCGGCAGCGATCGAAGCAGCGAAGCATGCCGATGTTGTAGTCGCTGTGCTGGGCATTAGCAGTGAGCTTGAGGGAGAAGAGATGCAGGTGAGCGAGCCGGGCTTCAAGGGTGGCGACCGTACCAGCATCAATTTGCCAAAGCCGGAGGAGGATCTGCTCGAAGCGCTTGTGGCTACGGGCAAGCCTGTGGTGCTGGTGCTTACAAACGGCAGCGCGCTTGCTGTGAACTGGGCCAATCAGCACGCAAATGCCATCCTCGATGCGTGGTATCCGGGCGAAGAGGGTGGAACCGCAGTGGCTGAAACCTTGTCGGGCAGGAACAACCCTGCGGGACGGCTGCCTGTCACCTTCTACACAGGGATCGATCAACTCCCACCCTTCGAGAACTATGCGATGAAGGGACGTACATATCGCTACTTTGAAGGTAAGCCGCTTTATCCCTTTGGCTATGGTCTGAGTTACACCACGTTTGCTTATCGAGACCTGAAGCTGCCATCGAGTGCGGTAGATGCAGGACAGCCGATGACCGCTGAAGTCACGGTGAGCAATACAGGACAAGTACCGGGGGATGAGGTGGCACAACTCTATCTCTCGTTCCCGGATGTGAAGGGAGCTCCGATTCGCGCGCTACGCGGCTTCGAGCGGGTGCATCTGGATGCGGGGGAATCAAAGATCGTGCAGTTTCATCTTCGGCCCCGTGACCTGAGCATGGTGACCGAAGCCGGGGAGCCCATCATTGCCGAGGGGAAATACACGGTCTCGGTTGGAGGAGGTCAGCCGGACACAACTGCACCGACAGTCAGTGGAGCCTTTGAGGTGAAGGGAAGCGTCACGCTGCCGGAATAGCATCCATGTTGCTTCGTATCACGACCCTGCTTCTCTTCAAAAGGAGCAGGGCCGTAGTTATGATGCGGTCATTCTGTTGGAGCGGAGTGCTACTGGTTGCGCAGTGCAATCATCGGCTCTACTCCGGCTGCTCGGCGTGCCGGTACAACCGAGGCGACGAGCGCAGCCAGCGCGAGCAGAATGGTTGCGCTGACCAGCATCAGGGGATCCCAGGGGCTGACGCCGAACAACTGGTCGGTCATGAGCTTGCCGGCAAGGATCGCCAGGGGGATGCCGAGCCCCAGCCCGATGCCGACCTGCCAGGAAGCACTGCGCAGTACCATGCCGACGACGTCGCGCCGATTCGCTCCCAGCGCCATGCGAAGCCCGATCTCGCTGGTGCGTTGTTCGACGGTATAGGCCATGACGCCGTACAGGCCGACAGCGGCGAGAATCAGGCCAAGCACGCCGAAGAGTGTAGTCAGGGTTGCGATCATATTCTGCTGCTGGAAGTCGGCGCTTACGATCTTGTCGTAAGAGTCAACGTCGTAGAGCACGAGATTCGGATCGACGTCGGCGAGCGCCTTGCGCACCTTTTCGGCAAAGCCAGGAGGATCGCCAGGCGCCCAGAGAACGATGTTATAGAGGAAATGTGACCACCGCTCGCCATCAGTGAAGACTGGATCGTCGTATTGCGCGGTCTGCGTCTCCGCGGGCCAGAACATCGGCCCAACAGCGCTCTTATAGTCCCAGGTCATGTAGCGTATGTCCCGTACTACGCCGACAATCTCGTAGGTGTTGGCGTATTTCAGCCGATCGATGCCGAAATGCTGACCGATAGGATTCTGGTTCTTGAAGAACTTCTTGGCAAAGGCCTGGTTGATCACGGCGACATTGCGCGTAGCGGTGGTGTCCTGCTCGCTGAGGGAACGGCCGAGCAGGATCTTCGCGCCGATGGTTTCAAAGAAGCCGGGCTCCACGCGAGCCCACCCGGCGCTGGTATCCTCCTTGGCATTCGGCTCCGGCCTGCCTTCGATACGGATGCCTTCATTCCAGCTGTCACCGGTCATGGGTGCATAGAGTGCCGGAGCGACCATGCGTACTCCGGGAATCTGTTTCATCCGGTCGTCGATACGGCGGAAGAGCGGTTCCATCTGCTCCGGCGTGTATGTGCTCAGGCTGGGATTGATCGAGGCGATGTAGCGGCCCCGGGTGTCGAAGCCGAAATCCTGGTGTTCAAGATTGCGGAGGCTCTGTGCGAGCAGGGCCGCAGCAGAGAGCAATACCAGGGACATCGCCGCCTGAACAATGACCAACGACTTTTGCACCCAGGTGCGGCCTCCGCCAACCGAGCGGTTCGCTCCACGCAGGGCTTCGACGGGGTCCGCATGTGAGGTCATCCACGCGGGCGCGGTGCCAAAGAGGATGCCGGTAAGGATAGAGATGCCGAGCGCAAAGAGCAGCACGGGCCAGGAAGGCGCTGCGCTGACTGGTACGTAGTTATCCGGACCGCCGACTTCAAAGGCCAGATAGAGGATGAGCCGCGTTCCCCCATAGGCCACAACAATGCCGAAGATTCCGCCGATGAGTGCCAGCAGGACACTCTCGACCAGCGCCTTGCGCACCAGGCGCATGCGAGATGCACCCAGGGCGACCCGCACCGAGATCTGGGCGCGCTCTTTGAGGCCGCGTGCAAGCATCAGATTGGCGAGGTTGCTGCAGGCTACCAGCAGCACGCATGCGGCCGCGATCAGCAGCAGCTTGAGTCCGTCCTGGTATGCATCCCGCATGTCCGCTACCCCAGCTCCGCCCGGCGTCAGGTGCAGGGTCTGCTGCTGCCAGAGCTGTTTCTCGCCGGGCTCCATGTCGGAGACATGGCTGGCGAGCCAATCATGTAACTCGACTTTCAACTTGGCGTCGAGTCGTTGCGTATTCGTCCCGGGGCGCACCCGGCCGAGAAGATCGAGATAGTTGGAGTTCGCCCGTTTCAGGTGCGAGACCGCTCCGTTGAGCGTGTTTTCCGAGGTCAGCGGAAGCCAGAAATCGGGCATGCCGTAGCCGGAGAGCTTACCTCCATAGAAGCCTGGAGGAGTGATCCCGATGACAGTGAAGGGGTGACCGTTGATCTGATAAATGGAGCCGACGACGGCAGGATTGGAGCCATATTTCTGCTGCCAGATGCGATAGCTCATTACCGTGACGAGAGGCGCGCCGTCCTGATCGTCGGCATCGGTCATCAGGCGACCGATCCAGGGCTGAATGCCGAAGGTGCGGAAGAAATTACCGGAGACGTATTCTCCATTGCGCGTATCGGCCTGCGATTTCGAGCCGGCGGGCCTGACTCCGAGCGGCGCGTTGCCAGCCTGCAGCGCGGCCAGATCGGTGAACTCCGGGGTGTGCTGGCGGAAGGTATGGTAGGCCTCCCAGGAAAAGAGCGCGAAGTCGCCATCGCCGCCCTGTGTATAGCCGCCCCAGTTACAGCAGCGGTTCTTGTCCCCGATGCGCCAGAGCTCTTCCGGCTTGGTCACAGGCAGCGATTTGAGCATGACCTGCTGCACCAGGGTGAAGATAGCGGTGGTGGCTCCGATACCCAAAGCCAGGGTGATGACTGCCGTGGCTGTAAAGCCAGGGGCTTTTCGCAATTGCCGCAGCGCGTCGCGCAGATCCGCCAGCATACACACTCTCCCGGAGTGACCTTAGAGCCTGTTATGAACTTTCCCGCGGCGGACGCTGGGAGCCAATTTTTACGAGATCGAGGAGCGAGTTGCGACGGATATCGGGCCATATCCTAGCAGCGAGCGACGAAGAGGTCGGGAAAATTTGCCCCAGCCCCCTGAAAATGGATATTGGGGGTTGCGGGGAAAATCGGCCCATACTTCGTTGTCGTCCTCGCCTAGAAATAGCCTATGTCTTCGTCCTCCGCCTCGTCTCGGCCGATTTTCCCGCGCAACGCCGCTTGCGCGAAAGTTCATAACAGGCTCTAGCGGCCGGTTCCCGAAAGTACGCAGGCTGGAGGTGCTCTGTTCCGTGAAAAAGATGTCCCTTAAAGTTTTCTTGACTGAGAGGAGGCAGAAGTCACGCTGATCGCGTCCAGTTTTACTGAAACGATGCGAGAATATCGTCTATTCCGCACGCAATGATTCTGTAGGGTGAATCGATGCGGCCCGACGCGCAGGGATGAAACTGGCAAGGAGAGTTGCTGCGAAGAGCGCCGATATAACCCAGAACCAGGTGCCGGGGTCCCATGGGCGCACCTCGAAAAGCATGCTCTTAAGGAACATCCCTGCGGCAATGGATCCCAACAGGCCGCCGGTCAGACCCAGGCAGGCAAGCCAGAATGCTTCATGGAGTACAAGCTTGTAAATCGAGGATCGCTGTGCTCCAAGAGCAATCCGCAGGCCGATTTCGCGTGTGCGTCTACCGACGGAATAGGCGACCACGCCATACAGTCCGACCGTCCCAAGCAGAAGCGCCAGCAGGGCGAAGCCGGTAACCAGCGAAGCCGCAGAACGGTGCAGATAGGCGGACTGTGAATTGTCGATCCTGTCCTGCATCGTGTCTTCGCCGTCTGTGATCAGGCCAGGATCAATCTGGTGCACCGCTGTTTCGATGGCATGCAGAGCCGTCCTCGGAGCGTAAGTGGTGCGCACGGTGATGTAAAAGTCATTGATCGGAATCTGCCGGAATGGGCTATACACAGCAGCCACGCGGGTCATGTCCAGGGGCCCGTCCTTGAGATCATCGATCACGCCGACAATCTCATAGGGGTGCTCGGGGTCGTATTGATCGATCAGGCGCTGTCCGATGGGGTTCTGTCCCGGGAACTCGAGCGCCGCCATCGTCTGATTAATGATGACGACACGGGGCCTCGAAGCGTCGTCGGCTTCGATAAAGTAGCGTCCATGCAGCAATCGCGCCTGCAGCGTCTCAAAATATCCGGTGCCCGCTATAAGGCTGAGAGCTTCGTCCCCCAGGCCGTTATAGGCGCGTCCGAAGACACGAAAGTGTCCAAAGGCAGCTTTAAAGGACTCATCGCCTCCCACTGCGAGTAACCCGGAAGAACCAATCGATGTGATGCCGGGCAAGTGCGTGACCTGATCGATCACTTTATGCTCGAGCGAAATCTGTTGGGCGTCGGTTGGATTCCCCGGCCGCGCGATATGCAATACCGCCAGATGATCAGGGCGAAGACCGAGGTCGCTGTGGAGCAGTCGATAGAAACTCTTGGCCAGAAGGCCGGCGCTGGTGAGCATGATGACCGTAATCATGAGCTCGACCACAACAAGACTCGTCCCGACTCTCCGCCAGCTTCTATCCGCAGCTCCGCGGCCTCCCTCTGAGAGCCCTTGACGCATGCTTGTAAATCTCAGTTGTGCGATCGGAGCCAGGGTGAAGAGCAGAGCACCGAGCGCCATCGCCAGCAATGCAACGCCAAACACGTGCCAGCCGAGATTGAGATGTTCCAGATACGGCATCGAGCTGAGCATCGGACGGGGAATCAGGCCTAGCATGAGACGGATCAATACCACGTCCAAGGACAGGCCGAGCAGACCTCCCGCGATTGCCAATACGGATCCTTCGACTGCGAATTGCCGCAGGAGACGGATATGAGACGCGCCAAGCGCGCCGCGTACTGCGATCTCTCTTTTTCGGGCCTCAGCCCGAACAATCAGCAGGCTGAAGATGTTCACGTATCCGATGAGGGCCAGTAGCAGCGCCCCGCTCAGTAGTGCAAGAAAGGTCGGCCGGATGTCGCCAAGAATGAGATGCGTGAGAGGCAGGACCGTAGCACCTCGATCACGATTGGAGGTGGGGAAGGCGAGCGCGATTTGCTTTGCCAGTATGTCGATATCGGCAGCGGCTGTCGGCAGTGAAATGCCAGGCTTCAGACGCGCAATGCCGTAGTACGGATAACAGAACCGGTTATCGGCGCAAAGCCCATGAATGGTCTTCCAGAACTCTGCGGATCCAACCGGGGCGAAGTGAAAGTCGGGAGGAAGCACTCCAATGATCTGATAGGCGGCGCCGTCCATCTCGACAGTGCTACCTATCACGGCCTTATCTGCTCCAAAGCGATGCTGCCATGTTTGATAACTCAGGATTGCAGTCTGTGGCGCGCTTGCCAGGTCTTCTCCCGTCCTGAAGTCGCGGCCGAGGAATGGCGATACACCAAGCGTCTTAAAAAAGCCGTCGCTGACAGATGCGACCGATATCTCTTCCATCCCGGTCTGATTCTTCAACGTAACGCGTTCGGGGCGATACACGTTGAGCGAGCTGAAAACATGATTGTGTGCCTTCCATGCCTGATAGTCGGGGAACGATAAGTGAAATCGATCGCCAACGGAGGGGCGCTCAAAAAGAGCTACCAGCCGAGACGGCTGGTGATAAGGCAGCGGTTTGATGAAGGCTGCATCGACAAAGGCAAAAATGGTCGTGCTTGCCGCGACGCCAAAGGCAAAGACGACGATGGCAGTCATTGTGAAGCTGGGGCTGCGGCGCAGCTGGCGCAAGGCAAAGCGAAGATCGTGGAACAGGTCCTCGAGCAGGCGCGTCCCGCGGGCATCGCGGCACTCCTGGCGTACCTGTTCCATGCCGCCGATTGCAATCTGGGCACGACGTTTCGCTTCTGCGGGGCTCGCGCCACGGGCCATATGCTTCTTGATCTCATGCTCGAGGTGAAATTGCAGCTCTTCATCCAACTCGTTCTCGACGCGCTGGCGGCTGATAAGGGAGCGGAGGCGATAGATCAGGTCAGTCAGCATCGGTATCTCTATGCAAGGGTTAGGATGTGCTCGACAGCGGTCGTCAGTTTGCGCCAGGCAGCAGTTTCATTCGCAAGCTGCTTCCGTCCTGTTGCACTCAATTCGTAATACTTGGCGCGGCGATTGTTTTCGCTGGTTGCCCAGTTCGCTTTGATCCATCCGCGACGTTCCAGGCGGTGCAGTGCAGGGTACAACGAGCCCTGCTGCACCTGTATTACGTCGTGGGACAGCTGCTGTAGCCGCTCTGAAATAGCCCATCCGTGCATCGGTTCGAGAGCGATCGCCTTGAGGATCAAAAAATCGAGGGTGCCTTGCGGAAGCTCGATACGTTTTTCTGTCACCATTTCTTACCCTTTTACTTCGACAGGAATAGGGTATCGAATCTGTTGTCGAAGTGCAAGGGGAGAAGTCGTCCCCGCATGCGCCAAGGCTCTCGTTGATTTCAGCCTGTTAAAAAAAATACGGCCCCGATCTTGGATCGAGGCCGCGTCGCTTTCTGCAAAAGCTGTTTACAGGAACAGTTTTTCCTCTGTGCTGCGTGTGTTACTTCGCCTGGCGCCCCTTTGCGGTGGGTGGAGGCGGAGGTGTGTGCGGACGCGCGCGGCCGGTTGCGATCTCGAGAAAGGCATGCGCGGCGCGGGTCAGTGTCTTATCCTTGCGGAAGACGAGTGCCAGTTCACGGCTGAGACGAACCCCCTCGAGACGGATGATCTGAACAAGGCCGGCTTTTTCGTCTACGGTGACATTGGTGCGGGGGAGAAAGCCCATGCCGAGGCCGGCAATGATCAGGCGCTTGAGCAGCTCGCTGGACTCGACCTCCATGGCCACGCGAGGATTCACATCATAGCTGCGGAAAAGGTCTTCGATGAGCTCGCGCTGGCGTCCCTGCTTGGGCAGCAGAAGCTGGTGCTGGAGAATCTCGGGAAACTTTACGGAATCGCGCGCGGCCAGGGAGTGATTCTTGGGCGCGACGAGAACCAGCTCGTCGCGATGAATCGGATCGACTGTGAGGCGAGGGTCTTTCAGCGGCAGCGAAACGATGCCGAAATCGACTTCGCGGTTGAGAACGGATTCAAGGGTACGCGCACGGTCGGCGCGGACAATACTGAGGCCCACGCGCGAATACTGGCGCTTGAACTGGGCAAAGACGCTGGGCAGCACGTAAAGGCTGGTGGCTTCATTCGCGGAGACGGAGATCTCGCCGCGGGGCGAGCGGTGCAACTCGCCGATGGTCACCATGATGTGGTTGTGAATCTGCAGGCAGTGCTCGGCGAAGGGCTCGAAGACCTTGCCAGCGGCCGTGAAGGTGACCTTGCCGCCGTCGCGATCGAACAGACGCGCTCCTACCTCGTTCTCAAGGGTGCGAATCTGCGCCGAGATGGCCGGCTGAGTGACCATCAGCTTCTCTGCAGCGCGGGAGAAGCTGCGCAGGCGGCAGACTTCCAGAAACGTACGCAGTTGCTCAAAATCCATGCCTGGGTCGCATCCTCTTCCGCGAGGAAATCCGGTCCAGCGACACTTCAGGGACGGACAACAGGTGCGTTGCCAGGGGGAGTCGTGGGCAGATCTCTCGCTTGCAAAAGTTAGTGCAAGCATAAAGAAAAGTTTTACAGATGGAAAGGGACGGGCCATCCAGGCGGTGCGCTTCTTACCCGTGTTTGCTGGATGGTCGCTTCCTATGATCGTGGGTGGAATGTGGGTGCGAAGGGAAAATAACACGCCCCACGCTTGCGCATGGGGCGTATGTGGCTTCCGTTTGCGGCCGATTAAGCCTTGGCCGCTTCCAGGTCGATGGTGGACTGGAAATAATCGAGGCTGAGGCGAAGGCCGGTCTCGAGGTCGATCTTCGGCTCCCAGCCGAAAAGGCGCTGCGCCTTGGAGATATCCGGTTTGCGCTGCATGGGGTCGTCCTGCGGCAGCGGACGATAGACGATCTTGCTCTTCGATCCGGTTACCTTGAGCACGGCATGAGCGCACTCGAGGATGGTCCACTCGTGCGGGTTGCCGATGTTGACCGGGGTGTGCTCATCGGAGCGTGAGAGGCCGAGAATGCCGGCGATCTCATCTGCGACGTAGCAGAAGCTGCGTGTCTGGTCGCCTTCGCCATAGACCGTCAGGTCTTCACCTTTGAGAGCCTGGACGACGAAGTTAGAGATCACGCGGCCATCGTTCTTCTGCAGGCGCGGCCCATAGGTATTGAAGATGCGGACCAGGCGTGTATCGACATTGTAGTAGCGGTGATAAGCCATGGTCAGGGCTTCAGAGAAGCGCTTGGCCTCGTCATAGACCGAGCGTGGACCGATGGGGTTCACATTGCCCCAGTAGTCCTCGGTCTGCGGATGAACCGCCGGATCGCCGTAGCACTCGGAGGTAGAGGCGTGAAGGAACTTTGCGCCGTACTTCTTCGCTACCTCGAGGGCGTTGCGGGTTCCGTCGGAGCCGACCGCAAGCGTCTCCACGCCGAGGCGGGAGTAGTCGACCGGACTGGCCGGCGATGCGAAGTTGAAGACGTATTCGACGGCGCCGGGATCGAAAGCCCGGCAAATATCGAGTTCGCGGAACTCGAAGCGGGACTCATTCTCGAGATGACGAAGATTCGCGAGTGAGCCGGTGCAAAGATTGTCTACGCCGATGATGCTGTTGCCATCGGCAAGCAGGGCATCGGCAAGGTGAGATCCTAGAAAACCGGCGACTCCGGTGATGAGTATGCGCATGGGCTCTTTTGTGAAACCTGATCGAAAATATGGTGTACGTTGGCACGGCGGCGAGGGCGCTCGTGGAAGGGGGAGCGAAAGATCAGGGGTGTTTCTTCTATTGAGTGTAAGAAACGGGCGGAGAAAGAGCAATCACGGAACATCCTGCTGGGCGGCATGACAAGCAGGACTATGGCAGGCTGAAGACATGCGGTTGCGTCAGGAAGATGTTCGAAGGCTGGCCGAAGAGGCTGGTTTTACGCTCGGCGGGGTGGCCGCTGTGCCGGCTGCGGACTCTGCGCAATCCGCGGAGGAGCGGCAGCGATTCGAACAGTGGATTGCAGCCGGATCGGCCGGCGAGATGGAGTATCTGAAACGCCGCAACGAGTCGGGCGACCTGTTGCGTAGCTCCGTACGAGCGGTGTTCCCATGGGCGAAGTCGGTGATCGTGTGTGCGGCGAACTACAACGGTGCGGCCGTGCGTTCTCTCGACCCCACGTCCTCAGACCGGGGCTGGATCGCGCGGTATGCATGGTCTGGCCAGCCAGGCAGCGAAGACGGGCAGTTGCGGCCATCGGATTATCACAAGGTGTTGCTAAAGCGCCTGAACGGGATGGAAGCGCGATTGAGGGAAGAGTGCGGCGCGGAGTTTGAATCGCGCGCCTTTGTCGATACAGGCCCAATCGTCGAACGCGTCTATGCGCGCTATGCAGGGCTGGGCTGGACAGGGAAGAATACCTGTCTCATCAGCCAGGGAAAGGGCTCCTGGCACTTTCTATGCGTGCTGCTGACCTCGCTTGAGGTCGAAGAGGAGCAGCTTGCGGTGATGGCTCCGGATCGTTGCGGCAGCTGCACGCGCTGCATCGACGCCTGCCCGACGGACGCATTGACGCCGTACCGGATGGATGCCTCTCGCTGCATCGCATATCTCACCATTGAGAAGCGTGGAGTCATCGAAGCGGGTGACGGCGCGGTGGATTTGCGCGAGGGAATCGGGCGAAATGTCTTTGGCTGCGATATCTGCCAGGAGGTGTGCCCATGGAATCGCAAAGCACTGCCAGCTGATGACACAGAGCTGACGACGCGGCAGGAGCTGGTGAATCCGGCGCTGGACTGGCTGGCTGCGATGACCGAAGCGGACTTTGGTGCGTGGTTCTATGGTTCGCCGGTGAAGCGTGCAAAGTACGAAGGTTTCCGTCGCAACCTGGCGATCGCAATGGGCAATAGCCGAAGACAGGAATACGCGATGATCCTGCGCGTTTGGGCGCAGGAAGAAGATGCCGGGTTGCGCAGCGCGGCGGAATGGGCCTTGCAGAAACTCCAGGCCGAGATACATACGGCCTCCTGAAAATCAGGAGGCCGCAAAAGGATTAGGACGGGTTTCAAACCCGATAAAAGATAAATTCGGGTGTTGGGGGAAGAAACCTGGACGAAACTGACATTCCCTCCGCTTTCGCGGCCTGGATCAGTTGCCGCGGACGACGTTGGCAGCGTTCAGTCCCTTGGGACCCTGCTGACACTCGAACTCGACGGCTTCGCCCTCGTTCAGGGTCTTATAGCCAGTGTCCTGGATGGCGGAGAAATGAACGAAAACATCCTCCCCCGTGGACCGCTGGATAAACCCATAGCCTTTTGCGCCGTTGAACCACTTCACTACGCCATGTTCCTTCACATCGACTCCTTCGGTTGTGCAGAACAGTCATGCGTGGGCAACAAAGCCCGGGAGACACGGGTGGGATGATCGCCATAGGTTGCTGGCAATGCAGCCGCGTATCTCAGGTGGGCGGTGTTGAACGCCGGAACCAACTCCTGCAGAGAAGACTGGCCTCTCAGGAACCTATAACTCTGAAGAATGAATTATGGGTCCTCCTGTTATGGCAGGAAACGAACGGCGAAGCAAGAAAAATTTACAGGGTTAAGACCGCCTGCGCAGCCGGTTACGGAAGGCCATTGTACGTTCGTACTTATACAGAAAGAAGGCGCAGAGAGCAGTCGTGCGGCGAGCTACCACTGCGACCAGTCATGGCGTAACAGGACCCAGAGTGTGAGCAGCAGGTTGCTGGTCGCGTGAGCGACAACGGCATCGCCGATGCGGCCGCGCCAGCGTGCTGCACCGGCGAAGGCAAGGCCAGCCAGGATGCCGGCCAGCCAGTGGCTGCCATGAAGAATGCCGAAGATCGCTGACGAGAGCAGGATGGCAAGCGGGGTGAGTTTGGAGAAGGAAATCTGTTCGAACTCCCGGCGCATCAGGCGTCGCGCAAGATAACCCCGAAAGGCCAGCTCTTCGGCGATGGGCACGGTAACAATAGCTGCCGCGGCGCGAAATGCGATCCAGGTAGAGCGGGCGCTGGGGGATAACGCGGCCAGATCCGATCCGAGACGGCCGACATCCGGATGAGACCAGAACTCCGGAGCGATCCAGAGGAGGAAGATGCCTGTGCCGGCGAGCGGTGCAAGCCATCCGAAGCTCCAGCGCAGCTTCCGATACTCAGTGCGGAAGAGCCATAGGGCGATGATTGCGGCAAGAAAGCGCAATGGATAGAGCCATTCGAAATAACCCGAGGCCGAGCGGGAGAGAAACGACGCGGCAAGAATTGCGAGAAAGGGAACAAGGTATGCGGCGGTCGCGGCCGATTCTCTGCTCGCATGGATCTCGTTCTGCGTAGAAAGCGAGCCGGACAACATCGAAACAGGCGCGGCCGGAGCAGCCGCAGCCACGGGTGATTTCTGAAACCAGGCAATGCGGCTGGTGGCCATCGAAAAGGCGAGAGAGACGAGGGTAAAGGCAATCCAGCCTGCCTGAGAGTGAAAGCCGACCATGGCAATGGATGGGGCTCCCGCATTGCCGATGAGGATGATCACGGCGATGCGCACGATATTGAGAAGCCAGACGGCAACAAGTGCGAGCGGGATAAGGAGCAGTGCCTGGGGAAAGCGTGTCTCGCGGCGCAGATACCAGAGCCATATGCAGGTAAAGATGAGGACCAGTCCCAGGCCCTCGATGCCCGAGCACTGTTCGGCGATGGTGACGGCGAAGCGAGGAGTGCCGATCACGAAGGTCGCCGGATTGACGATGACGCCGGGCAACAGGGCATGCAGCAGCAGGTGAACGCAGTGGAAGGCCGTGATCTGCAGGATGCGGCCGTGTGCCAGGGCGGAAGTATCCCATAGCTGCTGCGTGGGTCGGCGGATCAGCGCCGCGGCGAGGCCGGCAACGATTGAGACGAACCAGAGCGGGCTGGTCTCTCGAAGGGCTCGTATGGACGCGCGCAGGGGGATACAGGCAAAGAGCAGCAGCACCATGGAGCAGGAGACGACAATCGTCGCGACGACATGCGCAGGCAGCGCATACGGGCGGTACTTCGGACCGCGTGGAGCTATCCAGTACATCAGATAGATGGAAAGGATTCCCGCAAGGTGCCAGAAGAACCAGGCGCGGCGAAAGGGAAGCGGCTCGCGGAGGAGCTTCAGCCGACGGCGTCCGAGTCCTGCGAAAACGGCAAAGGCCACGATGGCGAACGGCGCGATCACCCCGAAGATGGGAGCGCGGCGAGGGACGCTCGCCAGCAGAAGGCAATCCGCAGCGAGCAATGACGCCAACAGATAGAGCCGGCCAAGGAAATATCGTGGCGGAGAGAATCGCGGCCTTGACGGAGAGTGATGAGGAGAGGAAGAGATCTCTGTCAAGGCACGCATCGAGAGCAAAAGCAGAAGAAACCCAGCGGCTTACTTACGCCGCCGGGCGCGAAAAACAGTAAGGGTGCCAGCAAGCAGGGTAATGCCGCTGACAGCAAGGCCAGGATCGATCTCTGGAGCGGTTGGAGTGGGAGGCTGAGGATTCTGCCACCACGGTGGGTCGGCATGAGCGGCCGTGCTGGCGCCGAGCATGAGGCCCAGGGCTAGGAGCGATGGTTTGAGAAATCTTTTCATGCACGCTCGCAAAAGTTATCAGCATGCAACGGGTCCGTGGATATCCAGGTCGCGACGTCTGCGCATGCGGATCTGGTATGAATCTTGCGGTAAGCCACGGCGCAGGAAACAGTCCTGCGGCTCCATGCTGGTTAGGTCAATCCAGAGAGCCGTCTCTGGACATCCGGTAGTGCTCGTGAATGACGCACAGGGGAGGTGTGCAGCAGACAACACGTACCAAGCATGGGAGCGCTGCGCCCATGCCACAACAAGATTATGCCCCAGCTCGCAACAAACGGCGTTCCCCATTAGGAACGGAAGTGAGAGGTTCAATAGTAATGAAAGGTAACAATTTCCAAATTTTGGGACAGCGTGCTCCTACGCCTGTCGAGTGCGAGAGCTGGGTGCCGGAAACTGCTTCATTCCATGCATACTGAAGCTGTAACGAATGATTCTTTAAAGGTATAGACGTGACTTCGCAAGTAACCCCTGAGATCACCCGCGGTGAAAGGCCGGCGCCTTCGACCCTGGGAGGGCAGCTCAAAGCCCTGCTTTTTTATCTGGCCCAGAGCGAGGTGCACACCTATGCCTTCAGCGTGGCGGCGAACACGATCCTGTCTCTCTTCCCATTCATCGTGATGACCTGGACGATCGAGCGCCGGCTCTTCCATTCTCCAGGCATGGATTCGGTCCTGGGAGACCTGTTGCGATACTTCCTGCCCGCGCACCAGGATTTCGTGGTCCGCAACATGGGATTGCTGGCACAGGCACGGGGACAGGTCCAGATCATTTCCATTGTGACGCTGCTGATTTCTTCGACCGGAGTTTTTCTGCCGCTGGAGGTTGCCCTGAACCGGGTATGGGGGGTGACGAAGAACCGTTCCTATCTGGTAAATCAGGCCGTGTCACTGGGGCTGGCCTTTGCCGTGGGTCTGCTTGCGCTTTTCTCTGTCGCTTTTACCGCCGGCCAGACGCATCTGGTCGGCCTGATCTTCCGCAATCACACGGAATGGCTGATCGTGCGGCTGATGGGAGGGGCGGTGCTGCGGGTTTCGGCGGCGATCTTCAGCATTAGCATTTTCTTCCTGATTTACTGGGTGCTTCCCAACCGCAAGCTGCCGGTACGGGCCGTATTGCCCACGGCGATCCTGATGGGATTGCTCTGGGAGGGAGCGAAAACGCTTTATGTGCTGGTGCTTCCGCACATGGACCTGGAGTCGGCGTATGGGCCGTTCTCCGTATCGGTGAGTCTGATGCTGTGGGCCTTTCTGACTGGATTGCTATTGCTCGGAGGGGCACATCTCTCGGCGACCCGGTACACGCTGCGGCTGGCGCACGAGGCAGATGCGGAGCGCGCGCGGGAGCAGGCTATAGAAAAGCAGAAACTCTAATGGTTCGCGGGCTTCTGCAGGGGAGGGCTCTCCGCTACACTCAACACACGGATGGGACACTTACGCAATTTTGAGGTTGCGGTCTTTCGACGCGTGCGGCGCGATCCTCCGCAGGGGAAGGTCCACCGGATCGCCTTCTGGCTGTTCGTGGCCTACCTGGTGCTGGGCTTTGGCCGTGCGTTGCCGGGGCAGGTGCGTGAGGTCTTTGAAGCGCTTAGCTTCCTCACCTTATTGCTGCTGATCTGCTTCTGTATTCCCTTGCTCTGGCGCTGGCTCTTCGGACGGCTCCTCTGGCAGGTGCGCAGCCGCCTGGTGGTGACCTATCTTCTGATGGGATTGGCCCCGGTGGTGCTGTTCGTCACGCTGGCCTCTCTGATGCTGTACGTCTTCTCCGGACAGTTTGCCATTTTTGCCGCAACGACCGAGATCACGGCGGAACTGGGCGACCTGACTGCGGCGAACCATGGTTTCACCATGCGCACGCTGCATGAGATCGCCATGGACCCGAAGCGTACAAGTATTCCGGCTCTCGAACCGGAGGAGGCAACCGGCGAATCGACGTTGAAGGGCACGGTGGTGAGCGTCTTCGAGGATGGCCGGCCATTGCAGATGACACCCGGTGGCCCCGAGACAGAGGCCACCCAGCAGTATCCCGCCTGGGTGAAAAAGCCGTTCAGCGGGGTCGTGCTGGAAAACGGGGCTCTCTTCCTGCGCGCGGTGGATGTCCAGGAGCTGGGAAATCGCCAGATCATCACGGTGACCAGCCGTCCGCTGCACCGGGAAAATGTGGACCAGATCGCCCATGGCCTGGGGACTATGTCGATCATCCCGGGTGTGCGGGTGGATGATGACCAGGATGATGGCTCCGCAGCGAAAAGCCGCACGGTGATCAACTTCGCGCCGAAGAATGCGGCTGCGAAGCAGGATGCCGAAGATATGCAGGTCCTCGAGGCGCGCCGCTCGTCGGTGACAGGAGGAAGCCTGCCGGCGGCACAGCATTTTTACGACATTCCTGTGACCTTCTATGCGCCGCTCGATACCCTGGACTGGGCAACCGGACGGCCGCATTCGACCTTTGCCAAGGTCACCTCGCGGCCATCGCTGCTCTACCAGCGCCTGTTCATTACCTCTCTGAAGATCGCCGCGATCATGCAGGATCTGCTGATTGGCGTCGCCATCGCTTTCGGCGTGATTGAACTGTTTGCTTTCTACATGGCGGTGCGGCTGAACCGGACAATCACTGCATCGGTGGATCATCTGTATGCAGCGACCACGGCAATCGACCGGGGCAATCTCTCGCACCGGATCGAGGTCAAGCGAAACGATCAGCTTGCTGCGCTGAGCCGATCGTTCAACTCCATGGCGGCTTCGCTCGAGCGGCTGCTCGACGAGCAGCGCGAAAAGCAGCGCCTGCAGAACGAGCTGGCCATTGCGCAGGAGGTGCAGGCGAACCTCTTTCCGCAGGGCAATGTGAATGTTCCGTCGTTGGAGCTGCACGGAGCCTGCTATCCGGCACGGACCGTCAGCGGCGATTATTACGATTTCCTCGTTTTCGGGGGCAGGAACGTCGGCCTTGCGATCGGCGACATCAGCGGGAAAGGCATCTCCGCGGCGCTGCTGATGGCAACGCTGCACTCGGCGGTACGCGCATACCGGTTTGCCGGTGAAGAACTGGTGACTTCAGGTACGCCTGTGATGTCGGAGGTGAAGACACGGCATGAAGACGAGGATGAAGTCGAGTGCGGAGAGCTGTTCGAGGACCCGGCGAAGATCCTGGCGCTGCTGAACCGCCATCTTTACCGCAGTACACAGCCGGAAAAGTACGCGACGCTGTGGCTTGGGCACTACGACGGAGCGACGCAGCGGCTGATCTACTCGAACGGCGGGCAGTTGCCGCCGCTGCTGCTGCGCGGCGATGACACGGTGACGCGGCTGGATTGCGGTGGTACGGTCGTGGGTCTGCTGAACAACATGACCTATGAGCAGGCGACCGAGCAGATGCACCCCGGGGACATCCTGATTGCCTACAGCGATGGCGTGACCGAGCCGGAGAATGAGTTCGGCGAGTTCGGAGAAGAGCGGCTGCTGGAGGTCGTGCGGCGGCACCGGCACCTTTCCCTGGCGGCGATCTCCGAGCAGGTGATGGTTGCGCTGCGGACCTGGATTGGCGGGCAGGAGCAGCCGGACGACATTACGCTGGTGCTGGCGCGGCAGCAATAGCGCATGCCCATGCGACTGCAGGCTCTCTGCCGGCGTCTATCCAAAAAAGACGTGGAGAAAAACGGCCGGTGATGAGGATGGTGGCTTGAAGCAAAGCATAGGGTGGATGGCGCGTTGGGCCTGTGGACTGACGTTGGCGGCTGCAGTTGCGACAGGGCATGCGGATACCGTGGATACAAGTCCCCTGAATCGTGCGCCTGAGGTGCGTGCGGCCTTCGACCGCTTCTATCTGATGGATTACGACGGAGCGATTACGCGCTTCGAAGCCATCGCCGCGGCTCATCCTCAAGACCCGATTGCGACCGATTATGTGCTGGATGCGGTGCTCTTCCGCGAGCTCTTCCGGCTGGATCTTCTGGATACGACCTTTTATGCCAATGACGGTTTCCTGACCGGCAAGCACACGGTGATGGAAGACCCGAAGGTGCGCGATCAGGTCAAGACGTTATCGGATAAGGCGATCGAGCAGGCGAATAACGCGCTGAAGACGAATCCGAACGATGTGAATGCGCTTTTTGCGCGCGGGTGGGCGCGGAGTCTGGAGGCAACCTACCTCGCCATGGTGGAGCGCGGCTTCGGTGCAGGCATGAAGCTGGCTTTGGGCGCGAAGAACGATCACGAGCAGGCGCTTAAGCTGGACCCCAACTATGTAGATGCCAAGATGGTCGTGGGTATCTACCAGTATGTAGTCGGAGCGCTGCCCTTCGCCTTCAAGATTCTGGTCGGCTTTGCCGGAATTCACGGATCGAAGACAACGGGTATGACCATGCTGCATGATTCCGGCTCCCGCGGAGTGATTACCAGCGTGGAGTCGCGCACCGCGATGACGCTCTTCCTGCGCCGCGAAGCGAAGTACGGCGAGGCCTATGGGATGGTCAAAGGGCTGGCGGATGAGTATCCGCGGGACTTTCTGTTCTGCCTCGAAGAAGCAAATCTGCTCAAGGATGCGGGAGATGGACAGAAGGCAATCGCCCAGTACCGGGTGGTGATCGCCGACGCGAAGCGGCCCGGATACTTTCCGGAGTCACACCTGGAACTGGCCTACTTCGGACTGGGAGATACGCTGCGCGGGCAGAAGATGTATCCCGATGCAGTGCAGGCCTACCAGGAGGCAGCAGGCATGCCGACGACCAGTCTCGAGCTGAAGCGCCGCTCGCTGCTCGAGGCGGGGATGATCTACGACCTGATGAACCAGCATGACCGCGCAAAGCAGGAGTACCAGGCCGTGATCGATGCCGGCAGCGAGAGCGTGCAGGCCGACCAGGCGCGGAAGTACGAGCGCTCGGCGTATACCGGTCATTAAGCAGTCGGGAACATTGCGGGGTGGGATTGCGTAGTTCTGCATGGAAGGCTTTCCGGCTGTTTCGGTAGAGGAGCCGGGTGTAAGCTTCTGGAACGAGAGGGAACTGCGATGGCGGTCTTTTGTCAGAACTGCGGAACCGGTATGAATGATGGCGCACGCTTCTGTTCGTCCTGCGGCGCTCAGCTGCATGCGGCGGCGCCCTATGCTCCCAGTGCATGGACAGGACAGAGCCGGTTGATCCGTCCACGCGCCGGGCGGATGGTCGCCGGCGTATGCCAGGGGTTGGCAAACAATTACGGATGGGACGTTGTCCTGGTTCGGGTGATTACGGTGCTGCTGGCGGTCTTTGGCGGCGGAATTGGCCTGGTGGCCTACGTGATTTTCTGGATCGTGATGCCGGAAGAACCACTGCTGCTGCCGTCGGGTACTTCCTATGTCCCGCCAAGCCAGGGGTAGGTTCCATTCCGGGAGCCGCCCTGCGCAGCATCGCAGGAACCTCCTGCGTGCTTCGCGCGAAACGCTACACTGCACTTGTGTTCTATACCTCTGACGACGCGAAGCTCTTTTACACGGTAGAAGGCAATGGGCCGGCTCTGGTGCTGCTGCACCCGATGCCGGCCAATCATCGTTTCTGGCTGGAGACAGCCGCGGCCCTGTCGCAGCGCTACCGGGTGATCCTGCCGGACCTGCGCGGGCATGGGCAGTCGGAAGCGGGTGAAGGACCGATTACCATGGCCCGGCTGGGCGCGGACATCGAGCGCCTGCTCGACCAGGCAGCTGTCTCGAAGGCCATGTTTGCCGGCTGCTCGATCGGCGGCTACGCGCTCTATGAAGTCTGGAGAAGGATGCCGGCCCGCGTCGAGGCCTTGGCCTTCTGCTGCGCACGGCCGCAGGCGGACAGCGATGCCGTCCGGGCAAAACGCGAGGAGTGGATCGCGAAGATCGCCGAACGTGGCACGGGGGAATGGATCGAGTCGATGCTTGAGCAGCTCATCGGGTCGACGGCGCGGCGGCGGAATCCGGAGAAGCTGGGCGAAGCCCGGGAAATGATGCAGATGGTGACGCCGGGTGCTGCGATTGCTTTGCAGCAGGGACTGGCGGCGCGGCCGGATTCGACCGAGACGGCGAAATCGATGCGGATACCGACGTTTGTCCTGGCGGCGGGCGAAGATCAGTCCTCAACGACCGCGGACATGAAGCTGCTGGCGGACCTGATTCGCAGCGGCGGCTTTGGGCCGGAGTTCACCGAGATCAAGGACGCGGGGCATTATGCGCCCTGGGAGCAGCCGCAGATGGTAGGCAGGCTGTTGCGCCGCTTTTTCGATTCCGTGCTCTGAAATATTGCTTCGAGCCGGTCTCGCAAGTCATCGAGCTTTCAACAGGGTAGCTGGCCATGGGCATTAGAATGAAAGAAAACGTCGGCGTTGCCGCCGGCTGTCCGAGGTTTTCTGCCGCATGTCCGTCATTCTCGAATCGCTTCCCACTGGCCAGAAGGTTGGCATCGCATTTTCCGGGGGGCTTGATACCAGCGCCGCGCTGCACTGGATGAAGACCAAGGGCGCCGTGCCCTACGCTTACACTGCCAACCTGGGCCAGCCGGATGAGACCGATTACAAGGCGATTCCGCGCAAGGCGCTGGAGTATGGCGCCGAGATCGCGCGCCTCATCGATTGCCGTGTACAGCTGGTGCAGGAAGGCATCGCCGCGCTGCAGTCGGGCGCGTTCCATATCTCGACGGCCGGCGTGACCTACTTCAACACCACACCCATTGGCCGCGCCGTGACCGGCACCATGCTGGTGACGGCGATGAAGGAAGACGATGTCAACATCTGGGGCGACGGCTCGACCTTCAAGGGCAACGACATCGAGCGCTTCTATCGCTACGGCCTGCTGGTGAATCCCGACCTGAAGGTCTACAAGCCCTGGCTCGACGCGACGTTTATCGACGAGCTGGGCGGCCGCGCCGAGATGTCGGAGTTTCTGCAGAAGAGCGGCTTCGACTACAAAATGTCGGCCGAGAAGGCCTATTCGACGGACTCGAACATCCTGGGCGCGACGCATGAAGCCAAGGACCTCGAGCTGCTCAGCTCCTCGATCCGCATTGTGCAACCCATCATGGGTGTGGCTTCCTGGCGCGACGATGTGGCCGTCAAGGCGGAAGAGGTCACGGTCCGTTTCGAAGAGGGCTACCCGGTTGCTCTAAACGGCACCGAATACGCCGATCCGGTCGAACTGATGCTCGAGGCCAACCGCATCGGCGGCCGCCACGGTTTGGGGATGAGTGACCAGATCGAGAACCGCATCATCGAGGCCAAGAGCCGCGGCATTTACGAGGCTCCGGGCCTGGCGCTGCTGTTTGCCGCCTACGAGCGCCTCATCACCGGCATCCATAACGAGGACACCATCGAGCAGTACCGCGAGAACGGCCGCAAGCTGGGTCGCCTGCTCTACCAGGGCCGCTGGTTCGATTCGCAGGCGATCATGCTGCGCGAGTCGGCACAGCGCTGGGTAGCGCGTCCGATCACCGGCTCGGTGACGCTCGAACTGCGCCGCGGCAATGACTATTCGATTCTGAACACGGAATCGGACAACCTGACCTTCAAGCCCGAGCGCCTCACGATGGAGAAGGGTGAGAGCGTCTTCTCACCGCGCGACCGCATCGGCCAGCTGACCATGCGCAACCTCGACATCACCGACACCCGCGACAAGCTGCTGACCTACGCGAAGTCGGGCCTGCTGACGCTGAGCACCGCGACCGAGATGCCGCGGCTGAGCGGTGCACCGGACGACAACAAGGCATAGACGATAACCAGGCCGGGTGCCCCACGTCTCGCATTTGTGACGTGGGATCCTTCCCACCCAAAACAAGCCCGGGGTTGCCCATGCAAGCCCGGTGTTGTCTGGGTGGACTATTGGTACGCCCCGTCCAAGCTTTGCTTGGGCGGGAGACAAGGCTCCGGCCCGTGTGCATGGATGAAGCAACGCGAAAACCCTCAAGCATCGCTTGAGGGTTTTCGCGTTGCGAGCCGTTCACAACCGATGGTAGGCTGCGGTGTTTCCTTTGAGTCCTATTCCAATCGATCATGCGGGAGAGTTCTGACACATGCAGACGAGCTACAACGGCCTGACCCTGCCGGCAGACGGCGAAGCGATCACATACGCAGATGGCAAGTTCACCATCCCCGATCATCCGATCATTCCATTTATCGAAGGTGACGGCACAGGAAGAGACATCTGGCGGGCATCGCGGAGAGTCTTCGATGCGGCTGTGGAGAAGGCTTACGGTGGGAAGCGTTCCGTGAAATGGTTCGAGATCTACGCCGGAGAAAAGGCTTTTAAGGAATTCAAGACCTGGCTGCCGGATGACACGGTAGCCGCGGCGCGCGACCTGCGCATCTCGATCAAGGGACCGCTGACGACGCCGGTGGGTGGCGGCATCCGTTCGCTGAACGTGGCGCTGCGGCAGATCATGGATCTTTATAGCTGCGTGCGTCCGGTGCGCTATTACGCAGGCGTACCCAGCCCGGTGAAGTATCCCGAGAAGCTGGATGTTGTCATTTTCCGTGAGAACACCGAAGACGTGTATGCGGGTATCGAGTTCCGCGAGGGCACGGCGGAAGTTAAGAAGCTGATCGCGTTTCTCAATGACGAGATGCTGAAGGGCGGCAAGAAGAAGGTTCGCGAGGATTCGGGCGTGGGCATCAAGCCGATCTCGATCACCGGCACCAAGCGGCTCGTCCGGCGCGCCATCGAGCACGCCATCGAAAACAAGCGCAAGAGCGTGACTCTGGTGCACAAAGGCAATATCCAGAAGTTCACCGAGGGCGCATTTCGCGAATGGGGCTACGAGGTTGCGGTCGAAGAGTTTCGCCCGCATGTCGTCACCGAGCGCGAGAGCTGGATTCTCGGCAATGTGGAAGCGAATCCCGGATTGAGTGTCGAGCAGAACGCGGCGCTGATTGAGCCGGGCCTGGAATTCGGTTCGGATGAATTTCGCCGCGAGTTGTATGCCGAGGTCAGCGGCGTGCTGGCGTCGATCGGCAAGACCCACGGCAACGGGGTGTGGAAGCAGAAGGTGCTCATCAACGACCGCATCGCCGACTCGATCTTCCAGCAGGTCATCATCCGGCCGGAGGAATACGCGGTGCTGGCTTGCCCGAACCTCAATGGCGACTACATTTCGGACGCGTGCGCGGCGCAGGTCGGCGGTCTCGGAATCGCTCCGGGTGCGAATATCGGCGACGGATACGCGGTCTTCGAGGCCACGCACGGCACCGCGCCGAAATATGCCGATAAGGATGTCATCAACCCGGGCTCTGTGATGCTTTCCGGCGTCATGCTCTTCGAATTCATCGGCTGGAAAGAGGCCGCGGCGCTGATCGAGTCGTCCATGGAGAAGACGATTCAGCAGAAGTTTGTGACCTATGACTTCGAGCGGCAGATGCAGGGTGCAACCAAGGTGAAGACCAGCGAGTTCGCCACCCACATGATTGCGAATATGGCGTGACAGTAAGAGCCTGTTCACGATCTTCCCGCGGCGGCGCTGGGCGCCAATTTTTCTTAGATCGAGGAGCAAAGCCGTGACGGATATCGGGAATATCCGAGCGGCGAGCGACGAAGAGATTGGGAAAATTGGCCCCAGCCCGGAGGGTTGCGGGGAAAATCGGCCCATACTTCGTTGTTGTCCTCGGCTTGGAATCGCCAAGCCTTCGTCCTCCGCCTCGTCTGAGCCGATTTTCCCTCGCAACGCCGCTCGCGCGAAGATCGTGAACAGGCTCTCAGCGGCGGGACTCGAAACCAGGGCCCGCCGGCTGGTACGATTTAGGAAGAGAAGGAGAAGCATGCGAAAGAAAGTTTCGATTGTCGGCGCTGGCAATGTCGGCGCCACGGCGGCTCATTGGATTGCATCGAAGGAACTGGCGGACGTGGTTCTGCTGGATGTGGTGGAAGGCATTCCCCAGGGCAAGGCGCTGGACCTGCTCGAGGCCATGCCGATTGAAAAGCGTGACTCGCATGTGATCGGCACCAACGACTACGCCGACACGGCGAACTCGGACATCGTGGTGATCACCGCCGGCATTCCCCGCAAGCCCGGCATGAGCCGCGACGATCTGCTGAACACCAACTTCAAGATCATGTCGGACGTGGTGGCCAAGGTCGTTGCCAACTCGCCGGACTCGATCATCATCGTGGTTTCGAACCCGCTGGACGCGATGGCGCAGGCCGCCTTCCGCCAGGCCGGTTTCAACCGCGAGCGCGTCATCGGCATGGCCGGAGTGCTCGACTCGGCCCGCTTCCGCACCTTCATCGCCGAAGAGCTCAAGGTTTCGGTCGAGAACGTGACCGCCTTCGTGCTCGGCGGCCACGGCGACACCATGGTGCCTCTGCCCCGCTTCTCGACGGTGGCCGGCATCCCCATCACCGAGCTGATCGAGCCCTCGCGCCTCGAAGCGATCGTGCAGCGCACCCGCGACGGCGGCGCCGAGATCGTCAAGCACCTCAAGACCGGCTCTGCCTACTACGCGCCTTCGGCCGCGGCAGTGGAAATGGTCGAGGCCATTCTCAAGGACAAGAAGAAGATCCTGCCTTGCGCCGTATATCTCCAGGGCGAGTACGGGATCGAGGGCTACTACGTTGGCGTGCCTTGCAAGCTGGGTGCCCGCGGTCTTGAGCAGATTATCGAGATCAAGCTCACCCCCGAAGAAGATGCCGCTCTCAAGAAGAGCGCGGAAGCCGTCAAGGAGCTCTGCGCCGTCATCGGTGTGTAGCTTCCGTCTTCAAGACAAAGAAAAATGCCCGCTTCTCGCGGGCATTTTTCTTTGTTTATCTCCAACCTAAACCTGTTTGCCGTCGAGGTGATTGAGGATACGGGCTAGCTGTGTGTCGTTGTCGTAGCCGCTGCGGACAGCGCGCTCGCGTGCATGAGCTCCGATGGCCTCACGCAGATCCGGTCGGTCCAGGTAAAAGCGGGCTTTGTCGGCACATTCCTCGACTGAAGAGAAGAAAACCGCCTCCCGGTTTTCTTCAAGTAACGCTTCATGTCCTGGAGTGCGCAGGGCAAGTAGAAAGGCTCCGCAGGCGGCGATTTCGACGGACTTATGGCCGATATCGTCCTCGTTGCTGGTGGTGACAAAGCCGAGATTGATGCGTGAGCGCCAGATCGCTTCCCGATAGTGCGGACCAGGCAGGTGACCGCCCAGGGTGCAGTGGGACAGAGCCGATGTGCCGAGGACCTTCTGCCAGAGGTTGCCGTTGATGGAGAGCGGCAGCTCCCACTCCGTGGCGAGACGGGTTAAAAAAGCCGGCCGATTTTCATAGGGATGGCCGATGTAAGAGAGCAGGCGCACGCGCTCGGCGTCTGTCCAGCCGGGAGGCGCAGGGAAATGCATCTCCGGTGCGAAGCTGAACATGGTTTGGATGTACGGCAGGTGCCGCTCGCGATAGCGGACAACATCGGCTTGGCGCACCAGGCAATGGAGGTCGGCGAGGCGATAGCTCGCGAGAAACTGCTTCCAGATGCCGTCCTGCCGCCCTCCGAAGGGGCTGTCCTGTACATAGAAGACGACGCGCGTGCCATTGCGTTTCAGCGTTTCGAGTGTTTTCGGTGTAAAGAGGATGGGTTTATCCATCCAGACAACATCTGGCTGAAAGCGCTTTGCCGCTTCAAGCAGCGCCCGGTTGATGGAAAAGATAAATGGTCCCGAGGGGTAACGGGATTGCAGGGCGCGCAGATAATAGTTGCCGGGGATTTGCTCCCGGATGTCAAAAACCTCCACCTGCTGTTGGAGCCGGCGCAGGGCATCGCAACGATAGACCGTTGTCGAATACGGATCCATGGATGCGACGTATAAGATGCGGCGCGGCGCAGGCTGTAGAGCGGTCATGCGGGAAATCCAGGTACGCAGTAAGCGATGGCCTGGCGCAGTCCTGCCACGTCTTCTTCGAAGCTGAAGCGTGAGATCGTTTCCAGTGCACGCTGCCCCAGGCGTATGGCAAGGTCCGGATCGTCGAGGATGGAGGCAAGCGCGGCTCGCAGGGCATCGATATTCTGCGCCGGGAAGACGAGGCCATTTTCACCATTGCGGATAAGGTCAGGCTGGCATCCGACCTGGTCGGTGACGATGACCGTGCGGCCGGCGTTCATCACTTCATTCACGATGAGCCCCCAGGGTTCGTGGATCGATGGCAGGATGAACGCATTGCAGAGGTCGAAGTAGCGCGGCAGCTCGCCCTGGTTCTTGAAGCCCAGCATGCGGATGCTGGAAAGGCCGGATGCCTGGATGCGGCCTTCGATGGCGGATCGCTCTTCCCCATCGCCGATGATCAACAGGTAGGCATGTGGATCGACGCCTGGAGCAGGCGCGAGGCGAAGATAGGCTTCGACAAGATCGATACAGCGCTTGCGCTTCTGCAGCTTCGAGGCGAAGAGAAAGATCGGCCGGCCGGGCTCAAGACCAAGCTCCTTGCGCAGCGCTTCGCGTGCTGGAGCGGCTTGTTGCGATCGGCCTTGGAAGAAGTCATTGTCGACGGCATAGGGAACACGGAACATGGGGAACTGCTCACCCAGGTAGTACTGCCAGTAGGCCGCGTTGGCTGTGCCGATGGGCAATACGCAGCGGACAGCGGAGCGTAATCCAGCGAAGAAGGCGCGCTTGGCGGCGAGAGTCTTTCCGGTTCGCGGCCGGTCGTAGAGCATGGATTCCGCGCGCAGCATCACGGGCAGATCGTGGGCTTTGGCTAGAGCCAGTACCTGCAGACTGTTCAGGGTGTGATAGCCATGCAGCCACACAGCGTCAAAGGATCCAGAGTTGAGGGCGGTATGGATGCCGTAATTAACGGGCCGCGTGAAGGCAAAACTATTTCCTTTGCGGATACCGGGCAGGAAACTGGATTTGTAACCGTCAAGGAGCGGGACATCCCACTTGACCTGCACATTGCCAAAGCCCTTGTCGGCATAGCCGCGGACAGAGATGTCGCTGAAGAAGAACGCGTGCAGATCGATATCCGGCTCGCGGGCAATCCGCCGCAGCAAGGGAGCCTGATATTGGATCGGATGCGAGACGAAATAAGCAATACGGACGCGTCTGCCGGAGGCCATGGGATTTTGTGGTGGCATGGGGGCAGAAGATGCGCGCATAGCAGGCAGGGAAATGTGCACCCTGAAACGGCCCGGCAGGGTGCGTCACTCTCTTGTATCGGATCGTACCATTCGCGCCTGGATTTTTCGGTTTATCGGAGGGAAGAAGGGCGATCGGAGGGCAGGTAACAGACACGAGTTCACAAGGATGAAAGAGAGCCTCTGGTACAATTGGCCATAAGTTGTCGCCTTTTCTGCATCACAGTGACCAGCTCCATATGGCGGCCGAGAGCAATACCAACTCACCCCTATCAGCAGCTTCCTCCATGGTTCCGCAGAAAGTAACCTATACATGTGTAAGGTTTCGGGACCGTTGCGTGTGGCCAGTCAGACGTTGTTATTCAAGGTTCGATCCTAAGATCTCAGGAGAATTGTGATGAGTCAGCCCGTTTCCATTGCGGTTGTCGGTTCCGGTTATGTGGGCCTGGTAGCAGCAGCATGTTTCGCCGAAATCGGTCACAAGGTTATCTGCGTCGACAATGATGAATCCAAGGTAAAGATGCTGCGTGAAGGCGGCGTGCCGATTCACGAGGAGTATCTCCCCGAACTGCTCGCCCGTCATCGCGGCACCAATATCGAGTTCACCTCGGATCTGCGTTCTGCAACCAAGCGCGCTCAGGCGATCTTCATCGCCGTGGGAACGCCGCAGAGCAAGACCGGCAGCGCCGATCTCTCCTACGTCGATGCGGTGGCCAGCGAGATTGCGCGTTCGATCGATGACTACAAGGTGATCGTCGAGAAAAGCACGGTGCCGGTGTACACCAATGAGTGGATCCGTCGCGTAGTGGAGCGCAATGGTGTAGCCCGTGAGCTCTTCGATGTGGCATCGAACCCCGAGTTCCTGCGTGAAGGCACGGCCGTGGTGGACTTCATCCATGCTGACCGCATTGTCATCGGTGTCGAAAACGACAAGGCCGGCCAGGTGCTGCGTGATATCTACGCTCCGCTGACTTCGGGCGAATACTTCAAGCTCGACCATGCGGTTCCGGGCGATCTCACGGCGGACACCCCTCCGGCGCTTCTACAGACCTCAACCAAGGCCGCGGAGTTGATCAAGCATGCCTCGAATGCCTTCCTGGCAATGAAGATCTCCTTCATCAACGTGGTCTCGAATGTCTGCGAGGCGGTGGGTGCGGACGTGGAGCAGGTCTCGAAGGGCATGGGCATGGACAGCCGTATCGGGCCCAAGTTCCTCAAGGCCGGCATCGGTTATGGCGGCTCCTGCTTCCCCAAGGACGTTGCGGCATTCCGCTATGTTGCTGAGCAGCTTGGCGTAGACTTCGACCTGCTGAAGGAAGTGGAAGAGATCAACGAAGAGCAGAAGAGCCGCTTCTTCCAGAAGGTGCGTTCGGCGTTGTGGACCTTCCGCAGCAAGAAGGTCGGCGTGCTCGGCCTGGCCTTCAAGGGTGGCACGGATGACATCCGCGAGAGCCCGGCGCTCGACATCGTGCATAGCCTGCTCAAGGAAGGTTGCTCGGTCGTAGCGTTTGACCCTGCGGCTATTGACCGGACGAAGGAAGTGATTCCGCCCTCCGAGAAGATGCAGTATGTCAATGACGCTTATGCTGCGGCACAGGATGCGGATGCGCTGCTGATCCTGACCGATTGGCATGAGTTTGCAGAGCTCGACCTCGCGAAGCTGCACTATACGCTGCGCTACCCCATCATCATCGACGGCCGTAATCTCTACGATCCGGCTCAGATGATCGAAGCGGGCTTCACTTATCTGAGCGTGGGCCGCCCGGCGGCGCAGCAGACGCGGGATACCGCGGTCTGGCATCGCCTGCCGTAACTCCTTTCTGCCGGGCGCAGGTTCCCGGATATCTCCGGGATCTGCGCCTAAGGCATGATCCACGCTGAGCGTATATTCGGTGCAGCCTTCTACTGCCCCCTCATCATATGCAGAAGCAGTGCCGATGCCGGGATCTGAGAGCATCCGGTTTTCCTTATGGATATGTCTGGTATTGCCACGCGTAGTGTGAAGCGAGTTCTGATCTACCGACTCGGAAGTCTGGGTGACACCGTAGTGGCTTTGCCTGCTTTGCGCCTGGTGGCGCGCACCTTTGCGCATGCGCAAAAGATGATGCTGACAAATCTTCCGGTACATGCCAAG
The DNA here is from genome assembly GCF_004123295.1 of Silvibacterium dinghuense. NCBI lineage: Bacteria > Pseudomonadati > Acidobacteriota > Terriglobia > Terriglobales > Acidobacteriaceae > Silvibacterium > Silvibacterium dinghuense. The sequence goes on from NZ_SDMK01000006.1 coordinate 103,966, forward strand.
GCTCCGGCAGCCTCAGCTATCCTTGGCAGCTCGGGGCTCGTGGATGGCTATTTCAGCTATCCGGTCGGCACACGCAGCCCGATCAAGCTCCTTCGACTATGGTGGTCCATCCGCCGCTTCCGTCCTGACATCTTGATCTATCTGGCGAAGCCTCGCGGCGAGCAGGCAGTCCTGCGTGATGAGCGCTTTTTCCGGAGTTGTGGTGTAAAAACGATCGTCGGTCTTCCTCTCGGAGACCGCGCGATCAACCTACAATACTCTTCCGGCCTATGGGAGAGCGAGGCTGGCCGGCTTGCGCGCAGCATAAAAGATCTGGGCGAGATCGATTTGGACGCGCCGGAGAGCTGGGACCTCGGTTTGTCGGAGGCAGAAGAGAGAAAGGCCAGCAACGTTCTCTCTGAAACCGAAGGCCGGCCGCTGATCGCATGTGGGCCGGGCACCAAAATGCAGGCCAAGGATTGGGGGACAGAGAACTGGTGCGCGCTGATGACGGTGCTCTCCGGGAAGCTAGATCGGCATGTCCTGGTCCTGGTAGGCGCAAAGGAAGACAGAGATGTGAGCGCAAAGCTCGCTGTCGCGTGGGGTGGCATGGCGGTGAACCTTTGCGGCGATCTTTCTCCTCGTGAGACGGCAGCGGTACTGCGCAGGACTGAGCTGTTTCTTGGCCCGGATAGCGGCCCTATGCACTTTGCGGCGGGTGCCGGCGTGCCTTGTGTCATCGCATTTGCAGCGCGGACCAGGCCGGGCATCTGGTTTCCTCAGGGCAACGGACATCGGGTACTGTATCGGCAGATGGACTGTGCGGGATGCAATCTCGAAACCTGTACCGAACATGAGAGGAAGTGTCTGACCGCCATTTCCGTCGAGGACATGTTCCACGCGGCGATGGAGGTTCTGGAGCGCCGGCGAAGCGAGTCAGGTGCAGCTTGCGAGTAGAAGACAAGGAAAAGAGAAAATGCACATTGTTACGGGCGGTGCGGGATTTATTGGCAGTAACCTTGTCCACGAACTAAACCGGCAGGGTATTATCGACATTCTTGTTGTCGATAACTTTGCTGACTCACGAAAGCTTTTCAATCTGCATGGCGCGCGCTTTGTCGACTATATGGACAAGAGGGAGTTTCGGCGTGCACTTGAGGAGAAGGCACTTCGGCTGTCCAAGGTAAGCGCGATCTATCACCAGGGAGCGTGCTCCAACACGCTGGTCGATGATGGCGTGTACATGATGGACAATAACTTCACCACGTCCAAGGTGCTTCTGCATTACGCACTGGAGCAGGGGGCGCCGTTTGTCTATGCCTCGACGGCAGCGGTGTATGGTCTGAGCGGGCCAGGGCATTTCACGCCGACTCTCAAAAATGAAAAGCCGTTGAATATCTATGGCTTCTCAAAGTTGGCATTCGATCATTACGTGCGGAGCTTGCTCGGAAAAGAAACGATAAAGAGCACGGTGGTGGGCCTGCGCTACTTCAATGTGTATGGTCCGCGAGAGCAGCACAAGGGACGCATGGCTTCAGTGATCCACCATTTCACCAAGCAGATTCTGGAAACAGGTCGAGTGCGTCTCTTTGAGGGGTCAGGGGGATATGGGAATGGCGAGCAACGCCGGGACTTTGTCTATGTGCGCGATCTCGCCCGCCTCAATCTTTTTTTTGCACAGACATCTGCGCTTGAGCGTGGTACGGCAGGGGAAGAACGGATCTATCAGGGGGTGGTGAATGCAGGCTCCGGACAAGCCCGAACCTTCAATGAAGTAGCGCGGGCGCTGATGTCTGTCCATGGGCCGGCTCAGATCGAATACATCCCGTTCCCGGCTGATTTGGATACCCGCTATCAGCACTTCACGGAGGCCGATCTGACCGGACTGCGTGCTCTCGGGTATGACCAGCCGATGACGCAGCTCAAGGACGGCATCCAGGAAACATTCGCGGCCATGGCGGAGATGGCCGTTTAGGGCGATTCTTCACCGAGAATCCGGGCAACTCCTTCTGCCAGGCTGTGGATCACGCATACGGCGAGCTCCGCTGCTTTCTGTACGCCGGGCTTGCGCGTCGCTGGATCGCCAAGAAGGAAGAAACTCGGAGCTCCGAAGTTCCGCGCCGCTTCGATATCCGAGAGGGAGTCGCCGATGACGAGGCTGTTTGCTGTGGAGAGCTCCGGAAAATCTCTGCGTGCCTGCGTGAAGAGGCCGGTCTTCGGTTTGCGGCAGTCACACGCATTCCGGTCGTGCGGACAGAGGTAAAAGCCATCGATGTGCGCGTTGCTGGCCGCAAGCTGCATCTGTAACTGCTGATGGATGAATTCCACGTCTGCGGCGCTGTAGAGCCCGAGTGCGATACCCCGCTGATTTGTGATTACAATAACGGTACGTCCGGAGCTGTTGAGGGCGGCAATGGCGGGAGCGACTCCTGGAAGCAGGTGAAATTGATCACAGTGGCCAATGTATGTTCCTTCTTCCGGCTTGTGGTTGATGACGCCGTCGCGGTCAAGCAGAATATAGCGAATATGATCAAAGCCGGTTGCGTGATGAATGACCATGGAAAGTTCTCGATCTTGAGGTGATAGCCTCATTTTTCAATAAAGCTTAAGCTCATGGCAATCCGATCGGTTTGGAGTATCGATGCCAGTTATTGCAAAGCAGTCGACGCTATTCACGCAGGCAATCGCAGATCATCAGAAAGTCATCGAGGCATTAGCATCCCAGCAGCAGGTCCTCGAGCGGATTGCCGATGCGATGACGCAGGCCATCCTTTCAGGGAAGAAAGTTTTATGGTGCGGCAACGGCGGAAGCGCTGCTGATTCGCAACACCTCGCCGCTGAATTCGTGGGGCGCTTCCGGCGCGAGAGACGCGGGCTGCCTTCGATGGCGCTGACTACGGATACCTCGGTGCTGACCTCGGTTGCAAACGACTATGGCTTTGAGGAGATCTTCCGCCGGCAGGTACAGGCGCATTGTATGCCGGGCGATGTGGTGGTTGGAATCACCACATCAGGCAACAGCAGAAATGTATGCGCAGCTCTCCGCGAAGCGCGGGTGATGGGAGCCTTTACGGTCGGGTTTACCGGCACTGGTGGCGGAACATTGGGAACCATCGCCGATGTGATGTTGTGCGTTCCCTCCGATGATACGGCGCGCATCCAGGAAGCGCATATTCTTTGTGGGCATGTCCTGTGCGATTGGGTGGAGGTCGCCGTGTGCGAGCGCGCAGATGCCGAAAGAGAAGGGCTCACGCAATGATGAAGGATCTGCACCGCATCTTGCAGCTGATCGAAGACAACTGGCGGAAGATTCACGTGCTGGTAGTAGGTGATGTCATGCTCGATCGATTTGTCTGGGGCGATGTGGAGCGCATCTCTCCGGAGGCACCGGTGCCGATCGTTCGCGTGGTGCATCGCAGCGAACAGCCGGGTGGCGCAGCCAACGTTGCCATGAATATTGTCGGATTGGGTGCGAAGGCTAGTCTCTTCGGCTTTTGCGGTAAGGATGCAGATGGAGAATCGTTGCATACCTGCTTGGCAAAAGCCGGTGTCGATGCCCATATGCTGCGGGTGGAGAGCCATCCCACGACGACCAAACAGCGTGTGATGAGCGGTAGGCAGCAGATGCTGCGCCTGGATATGGAAAGACCGGACGGCTATTCAGGAGAAGAGTATGAGGAGTTGATTGCCAGCGTGGAAGAGACCATGCCGTCTGCCGATGCGATCGTGCTCTCCGACTATGCCAAAGGAGTTCTTTCCGAAGAGGCGTGCCAGAGGATTATTCAGCGCGCGCGGGAGCATGGCCTTCCCGTGCTGGTCGATCCGAAGCAGAGAAGCTTTACGCGGTACCGCGGCGCTACGACGATCTGTCCGAACCTGAGTGAGCTTTCCGTTGCAACAGGAGTGGCCGCAAAAGAGCTGAGCTCGATTCTCGAGGCCGGCAGAGGAATGATTCCAAAACTTGCGCTCGATTTTCTCACCGTAACGCTTAGCGAGAAGGGAATTGCGGTGTTGCGCGAGGATACACAGAGAACATTCCCTGCTGTTGCGCAGCAGGTATTCGATGTCTCTGGTGCTGGTGACACTGTGATTGCGACACTGGCGCTCTCCCTGGCCAGCGGACTGGAGATCGAGACAGCGGTTCCGTTGGCAAATATTGCTGCTGGGGTGGTGGTAAGCAAGGTGGGAACCGTCCCTATCACGCGCGAGGAACTGGCCACACGGCTTATGCCCGAAATCGAGTTGCAGGCCGAAGAGAAGGTCCTGACGCTGAATCGGCTTCGCACCCGGGTCTCCGCGTGGCGCGCGAATGGGCAGAGCGTGGTCTTCACGAATGGGTGCTTCGATCTTTTACATATCGGCCACATCACGCTGCTGGAAGACGCGCGGCGGCAGGGGGACCGGTTGATTGTAGGTATCAACAGTGACCAATCGGTACGCGAACTGAAGGGGCCGACACGCCCCATGGTCGGCGAGCGCGAACGAGCATACGTCCTTGCTGCATTGGCAGCGGTAGACGCGGTGGTGATCTTCGCGGAGGCGACCCCTCTGGCCCTGATGGAAGCTCTGCGGCCAGACGTAATCGTCAAGGGTGGCGATTACAGTGAAGAGACCGTTGTGGGAGCAAAAGAGGTACGCTCTTGGGGTGGGAGAGTCAAGATCATTCCCACTGTCGAAGGCTTCAGTACCACCCGGCTGATCGCCAAGGCCGCTGCTCCTGTGCTGCCATAAACGGCACGGAGAAAAGCTCCGGAGGCGCATTTGCTTGTCTCTTCAACTTCGCCGATGTCCTCCGGTTTGGTGATCGGCTATGCGCCAGTCTGGGTTACCGGTTGTGCTTGTGCAACCAATTCCACACCATCGCGATGGAACATCTGGCGGATGCCGCGCAGCGCCTGGCGCGTGCGTTCTTCATTCTCGATAAGCGAAAAGCGCACGTAGCCGTCCCCGTATTCGCCGAACCCGATACCGGGGCTCACCGCGACCTTCGCTTCTTTCAGCAGCAGTGTTGAGAACTCAAGCGAGCCAAGGTGGCGATAGTGTTCCGGAATCGGCGCCCAGACAAACATCGTGGCCTTGGGGAGCGACACCTGCCAGCCGAGCTTGTTCAGACCCTGTACCAGGACGTCGCGGCGCGAGCGATAAATGTCGCAAATTTCCGTGACGCACTCCTGCGGGCCTTCCAGTGCGAGGATCGACGCAACCTGGATCGGGGTAAAGGTGCCGTAATCGAAGTAGCTCTTGAGGCGTGCCAGCGCAGCGACCAGCTTGGGATTGCCGACCATGAAGCCGACGCGCCAGCCGGGCATGTTGTAGCTCTTCGAGAGTGTGAAGAACTCGACGGCAATATCCTTGGCGCCGGGGACTTCAAGGATCGAGGGCGCGCGGTAGCCGTCGAAGACGATGTCCGCATAGGCCAGGTCGTGTACGAGGTAAATGCCGTGCTGGCGGCAAAGATCGACGACGCGCTCGAAGAAGCTCAACTCCACGCACTGGGTTGTGGGATTGGCAGGGAAGTTGAGGATCAGCATCTTCGGCTTGGGATACATGAGCGGAATGGTCTGCTCAAGCTCGGCAAGGAAGCTGTCCGTGTCATGGATGGCAATGCTGCGGATGTTCGCTCCGGCGATCACCGGGCCGTAGATGTGAATGGGGTAGCTCGGATTGGGCACCAGCACCACGTCGCCCTGGTCAAGCGTGGCCAGGCAGAGATGCGCAATGCCCTCCTTCGAGCCGATGGTAACGATTGCTTCCGTATCAGGATCGATGGCGACGTTGTAGCGGCGCTCATACCAGTTGGAGATGGCACGGCGCAGGCGGGGAATGCCCTTCGAGAGCGAGTAGCGGTGGGTGTCGGGCTTGCGCGCGGCCTCGATCATCTTGTCGACGATGTGCTGCGGCGTGGCCCCATCGGGATTGCCCATGCCGAAGTCGATGATGTCTTCTCCGCGGCGTCGTGCGGAGGCCTTGAGCTCGCCGGTGATGTTAAAGACGTAGGCGGGCAGGCGCTTGATTCTCGAAAACTCTTCCACTGGATTCCCCGTGCTGAATTGATCTGCTTATTGTCTCAGAACTATGGAGGTTCTAATGGTATCCAGCATGGTGCGGGCGGGTGAAAGCGCTTTAGTAGAGCAGATTGCCGGCTTCAGCCTCCACGGCTGCGAGAAATGCGGTGAGAAGCTCGATGCGAGGCTTGGCCAGAGCTTGAGTCGCGTCGAGTTGAATCTTGCCTGGAAGCGTCTCTAGTGAACGGCGCAGCACGGGGAGAATCTCCGAGAAGCGTGCATAGCGGGTATCGCGGCCGACCTTGGAAACATTGCGCAGGATACCGATGGCGCCAAGCTGTTCGAGGATATCGGCATCGCGCAGAATCGTTGCTTCGAGGGACTGCGGTGTGTCCTGTGGCTGATGGTTGCGGATGGCTTCGAGTACGGCGGGAATCTTTTCCGCTGGGAAATCCGTTGACGCGAGAATCTCCGGCGCGCGGGCGCAGGCATAAGCGACGTGATCCCATGTCTTCAATGCTGTAGCGCCCTCAGGGCGATGGCCGATGAAGACGCCGAGATCGTGCAGCCAGGCTGCGGCAAAGACAACATCGTCGTCATAGGCGAGACCTTTGCCGATTTCCCGGGTTAAGCGATAAAGGCGAGGTTGGTGACCGAACTTGTCGACAGGTAAGGCTTCACGCTCAAGGATTTGCGGGATTGCGAGGCGAAAGGAAGGCCGCATGCCACTATCGTACTGGCAGCGCTGTCCGCTGGTAACCAAATTTCCGTTCAATCCAGGCTATCGGGTATCCAATAAAACGAAATTGTGACGGAATCAGTGACAAATTCTTTTGCGATGGGCAGCATGTGGCACCAGCATCGCTTCCAACTGTAAGAACGATCCGCATTGTTAGAGAAATTTCATAAAGAACAGAGCAGAACGCTATCCCGGGACCGGGACTGATACGGAAGATTGACACAAAATCCAGGATGCGATTCCAGCAGGAGATGGTATAGTGTTTCTTAAACCGGGCTTGCACGAAACTCCGCTTCGCAGAAAGTCCTTTTCTCGGCATGTGCAACCTGTAACGCCGACGGTCGAGAAATATAGCAAAAACTGCCTCAGAGTAGACACTAGATGAGAGGCAGCGCAGAGCATATTCTTCCTCAGTTCGCGGTCTCTTCTGTTCTCAAACCTACTCTATCGTTTGGGCCTCCCATGAGACGTTCTGGCGGCTTACACAAAGGCTATCGATTGTTCTAGAGACAGATATGGCGACTTCGGAATACATAAGAAAATCTCCACGAAACGAGCCTCGTGTGGCAGGATGGCCGGGTAAGGCTCCTCGTCGGAGCCGCATCTTCAGCCAGTCGATTGTGACCTCGATGCTGATGATGTTGAATGACACGCTGGTCATTCTTCTCGCTTTTGCCGTGTCCCTGTTGTTGCGGGCGATGGTCTTCGACAAGGTCGATCAGGTGGCCGGTGTGCCCCCGCACGCACTTATCGGCGCTCCGCTCCATATCGTTTATCTGGGGTGGTTTGTGCTCTCGTACCTTCTGGTAGCGAACCGCTATGGCCTGTACTCCGCGATCCCGCTGGCCAGCGGCTGGCATGAGGTGCGCCTGACGGTACAGGCCAGCCTGAATGCTGGACTGCTGCTGTGTGGCGCGCTTTATCTCGCCGGTAACCTCAGCGTTTCCCGTGTCCTGGTGTTGCTGCTGATTGCCAGCACGATCGCGCTGCTGTGCACGCGCCGTATCGTGTGGCGCAAGTCCCGGTTCCGCCAGTTTGAGCGCGGTCTTGAAACCCGCAATGTGGTCATTCTGGGAACCCATCATCTGAGCAATGCTCTTGGCCAGCACATCGAGAAGGATTACCGGCTCGGCTACAAGCTGCGTGGCTACGTGGTTGCGCCCGAGTGCGCGAACGGCCTGGAAGTTCCGAGATCGCAGGTGCTGGGCGGCGTGGAGGGTCTCCGCCAGCTTATCCGCCAGCACTTCATCGATGAAATTGTGATCGCTGAACCGTGCCCGACGGAAAGTGTGATCCAGTTGCTCGAAGAGGCGCGCGAGCTCGAAGTCGATATCCGTGCAATCTCCGGCTACTACGGCGAACTGACGGCCGATACTCCCATCGAGTACCTGGGAATCTTTCCTGTGGTCTCGCTGCATCGCCGCGATCCGCGCACTGTAGCCCTGGTGCTCAAGCGCGGCCTGGATATGCTGCTTTCGCTCATGGCACTGGCGGCGGTCTTTCCCATCATGCTGGCGATTGCCATTGCCGTGCGGCTGGACAGTGAAGGTCCGATCTTCTATGTCTCTGAGCGTATCGGCAAACGTGGCCGCGTCTTCCCCTGCTTCAAGTTCCGAACCATGGTGAAGAACGCCGAGCAGCTGAAGAAGGATCTGGCCGCGCAGAACGAGCGCGATGGCATCCTCTTCAAGATGACCAACGACCCGCGTATTACCCGCGTGGGCCGCATCCTGCGCAAGTACAGCCTGGATGAGCTGCCGCAGTTCTTCAATGTGCTGCGCGGCGAGATGAGCATGGTCGGGCCGCGTCCGCCGATCGCCAGTGAAGTGGCCAAGTATGAACTTGAGCACTTCCGGCGTCTTGAAGTCCTGCCGGGCCTTACCGGCCTCTGGCAGGTGCAGGCACGCGGCGATTCCTCCTTTGCGAAATACATCGCGCTCGATACCGCGTATGTCGAGAACTGGAGCTTCTGGATGGATCTGAAGATTCTGGTTCGCACGGCGGAGGTCGTCTTCCGGGGTACGGGAAGCTAACGCTCCAGCAGAAATGCAGCAAAAGGCCGGCTCAAAAGAGCCGGCCTTTTGCTTTTTCGGAAGAAAGATCGATTGAGATGAATGTGCTGTAACAATTTCTGTAGGCAGATGGAAGCGCTCATGGGAGACTGGTGCAACCCACAAATCTCAAATTGCATTTTTGTTGGAGGACAGTGTTGAGACAGGTGAAGCTGAAGCTTCTGGCCCTTACGTTGACTGCTTCTCTCGCCGGCATTCCTGCAATGGCACAGGATGCGCCGCGGCATGACGATCAACCGAAACATGACACGGATAAGACTCCACCTGCTCCGCAGGAAAAGAGCTCGGTTACACATCACGACCTGACTCTCGGCAGCCGCACGATTCACTACACGGCAACAGCAGGCACTCTGCTGATCCGCAACGAGCAGGATGAGCCCTACGGCACGATCTTCTATGTTGCCTATACGGAAGATGGCGTGGATGCGAAGAACCGCCCGGTGACCTTCCTCTACAATGGCGGCCCGGGATCGGCATCCTTGTGGCTGCACATGGGTTCGGTAGGCCCGGTGCGGGTGGTGACTGCGAGCCCGGAGGCGACAGGGCCGGCGCCCTACCAGACCGTTCCCAACCAGTACAGCCTGCTGGACAAGACGGACCTCGTCTTTATCGATGCGCCGCTGACCGGCTTCTCGAAAGCTGTAGGCAAGGGGACGGACAAGGATTTCCGCGGTGTGGATCAGGATCTCCAGGCCTTCGATAAGTTCATCCAGCGTTACATTACAGTGAATCAGCGGTGGAATTCTCCCAAGTATCTGTTCGGTGAGTCCTACGGCACCACACGCTCGGCCGGCCTTGCCGGGTTGCTGCAGGAAGACGGAGTCTCGCTCAATGGCGTCATCCTGCTCTCCTCGATTTTGAATTACAACGTACGCGGGCCGGGTTTCGATGCCGTGTATGTCGGCAATCTCCCCAGCTACGCGGCCATCGCCTGGTATCACAACAAACTGGCGCACAAGCCCGCGGACATGACCGCCTACCTCGACGAGGTTCGTGCGTTCGCGCGCGGGGAATACTCCGAGGCGCTTTCCGAGGGTGATCTGCTGCCGCAGGAGAAGTTCGATGCCATTGCGGCGAAGGTTGCAGCTTACACGGGACTCAGTGTGGAGTACGTGAAAAACTCGAAGCTGCGCATTGAGCCTACCCGCTTCCGTAAAGAGCTGCTGCGTGGCGAGGGCGAAATCCTGGGCCGCTATGACGCCCGTTTTGAGGGCACGGATGTGGACGACGCAGGCGAAAATCCTGGGTACGATCCTTCGGACACAGGGATTTCAGGCGTGTTCATCGGTGCCTTCCATGACTACCTGAGCCGCGAGCTCAAGTACGACACAACCGATGCCTATGCGGTGCATTCCGAGTCGAATGTCCCGTGGGACCAGACGCATCATCCGGTCGGCGGTGGAGGCGGCATGGGCCGGATGTTCGGGCAGCGCATGCCGGACGTGGCAATGGATCTGGCCGATGCCATGCGCAAGAACCCCAAGCTGAAGGTTTATTCGGCGAACGGGCTCTTCGATCTGGCAACCCCGTTCTTCCTCACCGAGTACGATCTCTCGCACATGATGGTGACACCGGCATTGGCGAAGAATGTCGAATTCGGCTACTACCCGGCCGGCCACATGGTGTATCTCAATGTGGATGCGCTGAAGCAGCTCACGCATGACCTCGACGGCTTCTACGCCGAGACTTCGAAGTAAAACGGTAGGAGAAGAGAAAAGGCCCGCACCATGCGGGCCTTTTGCTTTGCTGCCAGATTGTCGGGTAAGAGGACCTGGCAAAGAACGCGGGTGCCCCATGTCTCGATTTTGAGACATGGGCTCTCCTCCCACTCAAATCAGCCTTAGCCGACGAAATCAACCTTGACGGGGTGGGGAATCACGCCACGCTCATGGCCCATTTCGAGGAGCTTCTTGATCGCCTCGCGGCCATCGTCGCCGTAGCTGAGGGTGCGCTCGTTCACATACATGCCGACGAACTTGTTGGCCAGATTCTCGTCGAGATCGCGGGCGAACTGCATGGCATAGGCCAGCGCTGCTTCGCGGTGATCGAGGCCATGCTGAATGCTCTCGCGCAGTGCTTGGGTGCAGATTTGCATGGTCTTCTCACCGAGCGAGCGGCGGATGGCATTGCCGCCCAGCGGCAGCGGCAGGCCGGTCAGGTCGCGCCACCAGATGCCGAGGTCGAGGATCTTCTTGAGGCCTTCCTGCGCGTAGGTGAGCTGACCCTCGTGGATGATGAGTCCAGCGGCATAGTTGCCGGCAAGCACCTCGGGGATGATGCGGTCGAAGGGCACGATCGCAGTCTCGATCTCAGGAGCGAAGAGCTTGAGCGCAAGGTTGGCGGTGGTCAGCGTGCCGGGGATGGCGATCTTCTCGCGCTTGATCTCGTCGAGCGTGTAGGCCTTCGGAGCCACGATCATCGGGCCGTAGCCTTCGCCGACCGATCCGCCGCAGGCCATCAGGGCGTAATTGTCCTGCAGGTAGGGATAGGCGTGGAAGGAGATGGCGGTCACGTCGTAGAACTGCTCGTGAATGGCCTTCTGGTTCAGCGTTTCGATGTCGGTGAGGGTGTGGGTGAACTTGAAACCGGGCACGCGAATCTTGTTCGTGGCCAGGCCATAGAACATAAATGCGTCGTCGGAGTCCGGGCTGTGCGCGATGGTGATCTCGCGGACCTGGGAGTTAGCGTGCGGCTCGGCGGGAACGGACGGAGTGGAACTCACTTCTGATACCTGATCCTTTCAACAGAAGCGACCGGCGAACCGGCCGCGGGTGAATCCTTAGCGCGCGGGCAGCATGCGCCGGCGCAGTGAAGCCAGGGAGACAACGATGGCCGCCGCGGCAACCACCTTCAGAGCGTCTCCGGCAACGAAGGGAAGGACGGCCATCTTAACTACGGTGGCCAGAGAGAGATGCGAGAAGAGGGCGAGCCAGGAAGCGCCACTGACGTAGAGAACAAGGCTGGCAATGGCGCCGGCTGCGGCGCGCGAGGAGAAGCTCATGGGGCGCATGCGGGCGATGCGGCTGGCGCACGCGGCAACCAGCGGGTAGCTCAACAGGAAGCCGCCGGTTGCGCCGAACAGCTGCAGCATGCCGCCGGGACCCGCAGGCGTGAAGACGGGCAGGCCGGATGCGCCTTCGATCAGATAGAGCACCATGGCGGCGACAGCCGTGGCCGGCTCAAGCAGCAGTGCCAGCAGGATGACCGCGAAGTTCTGCGTGGTCAGAGGCACGGGGGTAAAGAGTAAGGGAATGGAAACGTGCGCCGAAAGGGCAACCAGGGCGCTGCCGGCGACAGCCAGGCCGGTCTGATGAGCCAATGCGCCGGAGGCTGAATTCTGCCGGGTTGTCGATGTTGCCGTTGCCGTGCGCATTTCCATCATGCGAGGTTCTCCTGAAATAGAAGCTTATTCGCCGCGCTCAAGCGGATCTTCCTCTTTTTTTGCACCCAGGCGGAGGATATCGGCCCGCTGGTGATCGTGATCCCGGATATGGCGTCGGACCGAGAGCACTGCCCAGATCAACGCGATCATGCTCACGACAAATACTACGTAGAGAAGGCGCATTGGTACCTGCACCTCAGAATAGCAGGCGGTCGGGCCGAAAAACAGTCCATCGGACCTGTGCTCAGCGGGTGACCGACGCCGCGAGCCATTCGAGGTAAGCGGCGCTGCCTCCATCCACACCGAGCACAACAAACTCCGGTACCTCATAGCTGTGCAGGGAACAAAGGGCTTCTTCGAGTGCTCCGAGGCTGGCCCCGGTGGTCTTGACGAGCAGCAGAACCTCATGCGCGGTTTCGACCGCGCCCTGCCAGCGGTAGATCGAGGTAAGGCCGGGAACGATATTCACGCAGGCGGCGAGTCCCTGCTCGACAAGGTGGCGGGCAATGCGGCGAGCTTCTTCTTCAGAGGAAGCGGTGCTGAGCGCGATGCGAAATGGGGTGGAGGCCATGCCATGATTCTCCTCGAAGATGGGGCGCGACGGCTCTTTCGAAGCGGTGGAGCGATGCATTTGCCCACAGGGCTTCTTCCAGATTTAAGATGGCCCAAGGCATTCCAGAGACTTTTGCAGGCATCTCATTGACGGACAGTATCCGGGGTCCTATGCTCCGGTGCGAGGATGGCTCCGCGATGCGGGCGCGACTGAAACGGACTACAGGAAAGGCGAAGGAAAAGTATGGCTGTCGAGATCAAGTTTGGTACGTCGGGCTGGCGGGCAATTGTTGCCGAGGAATTTACCGTGGCGAATATCCGCCGGGCTGTGACCGGCATCGCAAAGTACGTGGCGGCACAGCCGGGCTCGGGCTCCGTGCTGGTCGGGCGCGATCCGCGTTTTCTGGGCGAGAGCTTTGTGGCGGAAGCGGCAAAGGTGCTGGCCTCGCACGGCGTAAAGCCGCTGGTAATTCCGCATGCCGCGCCGACACCGGCTATCTCGTATGCCGTGCGGCGGCTGAAGGCCAGCGGCGCAATCAACTTCACGGCCTCGCATAACCCGCCCGAGTACAACGGCATCAAGTTCTCGACGCCGGATGGTGCTCCGGCTCTGCCCGAGGTGACGAAGCAGATCGAGTCGCTGATCAAGAAGCTTGGCGACGAGACCCTGCCTGCGCCGCCCGAGCCAAAGGAAAAGTTCGAAGAAGTCGATGTGAAGCCGGACTACCTCAAGCGCATCGGGGAACTGGTAGATTTCGCGGCGATCAAGAAGTCGGGCATCAAGGTGGTCTTCGACCCCTTCTGGGGTGCAGCGCGTGGCTACAGCTGCCACATCCTGCGTGATCACGGCGTCGAGGTTGCGACGGTGCATGATTACCGCGATGTGCTGTTTGGCGGACATGCGCCGGAGCCTGACGATCATCTGTTGGCCGACTGCAAGGCCAGGATGAAGGAGACTGGAGCGAAGATCGGCATCGCAACCGATGGCGATGCAGACCGCTTCGGCATCGTCGACGAAGACGGCACCTTCATCCAGCCGAACTACATCATCGCGCTGCTCTTCGACTATCTGGTCGAGACGCGCGGCTGGAAGAACGGCGTGGCCAAGTCGGTCGCGACGACCAACCTGATCAATGCCGTGGCCGAGTCCTACGGCGTGCCGCTCTACGAGACCCCGGTGGGCTTCAAGTACATCGGCGAGCTCATCAACCAGGACAAGATCGCGATCGGCGGCGAGGAGAGCGCTGGTCTCACGATTCGTGGTCATGTACCGGAGAAGGACGGCGTGATCGCCGGTCTGTTGGTCACGGAGATGGTGGCCAGACGCGGCAAGAGTCTGGGCGCGCAGCTGAAGGAGCTGTTCGCGCGTGTGGGTGAGTTCTATCCGAACCGCGAGAACTTCCGCCTCACACCCGAAGTAAAGGAGAAGTTTGTCGAGAAGGTGAAGGAAGACCCGTCGGAGATCGGCGGGCGCAAGGTCACCTCGGTCGTACGCACAGACGGTCTGAAGCTGATCCTCGCCGATGGCTCATGGGTCTGCTATCGCCTCAGTGGCACCGAGCCGGTCGTGCGTGTCTACTCGGAGGCGCGCAAGGCCTCGGATGTCGAGCCACTGAGCGAAGCAGCGAAGTCCTGGGTGCTCGAGTAGCAGCGGGAGAAGGATTTGTAGCGGTCACAGGCACAAAATGACGTAACTGTGACAGGCACAGAATCAGGGCTACTCCCGAAGGAGTGGCCCTTTTTCCTGCCTGAGAGCCAGTTTGGGACGCGAAGGATTGGCGAAAGAATGCCGCTTTTGATTCCTCTCTTGCCTCTTTGCCTCGCTATGTGTATCAGTCGCATCATCCCACCGACGATGATGGAAATCTGGAGGCAGTTTTTCGTGCAGGCAGTGGAATCCAATCCGTCGTGGAAGTCGCGCATCGTGGGCGGGGTGTATCGTGTCCGCCGGCGCATTGCGACGGGTTTCGCTGTGCTGCTGGCCGTCTTCTTCGGATTTCATGTCATGTTCGGGCGCAACGGTCTCAATGCTTATGAGGCCAAGCGCGTCGAGGACAAGACACTCCAGAAGCAGATCGAGAGCCTGCACGCGGAGAATGATCGCCTGAAGGACCACATCGATCACCTGCAGTCCGATCCCGATGCCATCGAGCACGAGGCGCGCGAGAAGCTGCATTATGCACGGCCGGATGAAGTGATCTACACGCTCAACGACGCTCCGCACCCCGCGGATCAGGCGCCGGTAACCCAGGCGCGCCGATAACGCTGGGCCAACTGTTGCAAAGAAGATAAGCTGAAGATTGCCGTCGGGCAGCCATGGCCGGATTGTGTCCGGATGCCATAGCATTGCTGACTATCTTGATTGAGGCGATCTGAGCTTGCTGTCTTCTTTTCGATTTCTTTGGAACGCGACGCGCGGATACCGGCTGCGCCCCTGGGCAAGCCCCTATGTAAAGTGGCGTCTCGAAACCTATTCCGGACTCAAGGCCGAAAAAATCCGGCCGCGCGATGTATTTGGATTTGTCTGGCAGGAGAAGATGCAGTTGCTGCGTTTCCTGCGTTGGACCGGAGAGATCGACAAGGCCGCGACGCGGGATTAAGCATGAGTAGAGTGACCAGCCGCCGTCAATTTTTTCATTATCTGTTACAGGGGAGTGCCGCTGCTACGCTGGCTGCGGGGCTGCCTTGGCCCCTGATCGCCGAAAAGCATAAGCACCAGAAGGACTCTGCGCCGCAGTTTGCGGATGTGAACGGTCCGCGCTCTCTGCGGGCGCATGCTGAGACCGCAGGACTGCTGGTAGGGTGTGCGGTGGTGCCGGATCGGCTTTCCGGTGAGCCGGCCTATGGCTCACTCGTCGCAGACCAGGCCAACATCCTGGTGGCAGAGAACGCAATGAAGTGGCAGGCGCTGCGTCCGTCTCCGGATAAGTTCGATTTCCGTGGCGGCGATGAGCTGTTGGCCTTTGCCGCGGCCCACGGGCAGAAGGTTCGTGGGCATAATCTCTGCTGGCACGAAGCGCTGCCGTCATGGTTTGCGGGCACGGTGACGAAAGAGAATGCGCAGGGCTTCCTCATCCAGCATATCCAGACCGTAGCCGGGCACTTCGCAGGCAAACTGCACTCCTGGGACGTAGTGAATGAGGCTGTGGACCCGAAGAGCGGCCGCGCCGATGGATTGCGGGTCTCGCCGTGGCTGGAGATGATCGGACCGGATTACATCGAGCTGGCCTTTCATGCCGCGCGGCAGGCTGATCCGGCGGCGCTGCTCACCTATAACGACTACGGGATTGAGAACGACGGCGCGGACAGTCGTGAGAAGCGCGGACAGGTGATGATGCTGGTCCGCCGTCTGAAGGCGCGCGGCGTGCCGATCGATGCCGTGGGTATCCAGAGCCATCTCACGGTGAACGATCCCATGCCGGGAGCCGGGCTCATCGACTTTGTGCGTGAGCTGGGGCGGATGGGACTGCAGGTTTTCATTACCGAGCTCGATGCAAATGAGCACAAGGTCGAGGGCTCCGTGGCTGAGCGGGATGCGGCCGTGGCCCGGCTTTATCGCGATTACGTCACCATGATGGTGGCGGAGCCGAATGTAACGGCGGTGCTGACCTGGGGCATTACGGATCGCTACACATGGCTGAACGGGCAGAAGACGGCTCGTCCGGACGGCAAACCGCAACGGTGCCTGCCCTTCGATTCCGATGATCAGCCGGTCCCGGCCTTTTTCGCCCTGCGCGATGCGATCGACACCCGGCACCCGGTGCCTGCGCCTTCAGGCGTGAAGCCTTCGGCGGCGCCAAAGCCGGAGTCGGGAGATGCCTATGCGCCATTTACCCCGCAGACCGTGAAACCCCAGGCGACACCGCAATAGTCTCTTTCCTGTGCTCCAATGAGAGGATAGGAGTAGCCCCGCGTGGCGTTTATGCGTCTCACTCCTGTGTCCAGGTTTTTTCTCTGTTCGATTTTTCCGGCTGCTGCGTTCGTGATTGTGGCTGGTTTGTGCCTGCCGATGGTGGGTTTTGCGCAGGAGCCCTTTCCCGGCGAACCTGCCCAGCCTCCGTCTCAGCCGCTGCCCCCGCCCGTGGTCCCCAGCGCACCTGCGGCGCGCATGCTTACCGACCGCGATTATCAGGACCCGATCATTCGCGTGAACACCACGGAAGTGATGGTGCCGACGCTGGTAGCGAAGAAGCATTCCGGAGAGGTGATTTACGGGCTTCAGGCGACGGATTTCGCGATCTTCGACAACGGCGTGCGCCAGAAGGTTCACCTGGAAGAGGACATGGACACGCAGCCGGTTTCGCTGGTGATCTGTGTGGAGCGAGGCCGCGATGCCTCGCTCGAGTTCGATAAATTTGCGCGGCTGGGACCGTTGCTCGATTATTTCCTCGGCTCGGAGAAAAGCTCGGCAGCTTTGGTGACCTTCGACTCGAAGCCGAGCCTGGCCAGCGATTTTTCTGAGGACTCAACCGGGGTGCGCCGTAGGCTGTTGAGTCTGCCGCAGGGAGACGGCGGAGCGGCCATTCTCGACGCAGTAGGCTATTCGCTGAATATCCTGGCGCGGCAGCCGGATAACAGGCGGCGTGTGATTCTGCTGATCAGCGAAACGCGGGATCATGGCAGCCGCCACATCACCATTCCCGAGGTAGTGCAGCGCGTGGGCGAGACCAATACTTTGGTCCTGAGCCTGGGCTTTTCGCCGGTCAACTCGCATCTGCGCGAGTGGGGCAAGGGAAATCCGCACGGCAGCCTGCTGGAGCCTTTTCTGATGGCCTACAACGCGATGAAGAAGAATGCACCGCGGGCGCTCGCTGAGATGAGCGGCGGCGAGTATGCCTTCTTCAACAAGGACAAGGCGTTTGAGAAAGCCGTGCATGACGAAGCCTCGCACGCAGGGAATCGTTATGTGTTGAGCTTCCATCCGACAGACCTCACGCCGGGGATCCATGTGCTTGAGGTCCAGTTGACTGCGGATTACGGGGCACGTGTAGTGGCGCGGAATAATTACTGGGCAGTGACCGGCAATCCGGAGCAGGGGAGCGCTGCTCCCTCCTCTGCACCCTGAAGATGCGGCCTTCCCGTGACGCAGTCCGTCTGTCTACACAGGACACCTGTCTGCAAGGGAGAAAGCATGGGGGAGTTTGTGAGGCTGCACGCCGCCGACGGCCATGAGCTGGGAGCGTATGTGGCGCGGCCGGAGGGCGAGCCGATTGCCGGGCTGGTTGTGATCCAGGAGATTTTCGGGGTGAACCGGCATATCCGCAGCATGACCGATCAGTATGCGGAGGCGGGGTTTCTGGCCGTGGCGCCGGCGCTCTTCGATCGCGTAGAGCGTGGTGTCGAACTGGGATACGACGGGGAAGACCGGCAGAAGGCAATGTCCTTCATGCCGAAGCTCGACGTGGAGTCGATGAACCTCGATACGGACGCGGCGGTTGCCTACGCAAGGGCTCAAACCGGGAAAAAGACGGGCATTGTCGGCTATTGTCTGGGTGGTTCTATTGCGTGGTTTGCTGCCATGCGGGGCACGGTCGACGCAGCCGTGGGATATTACGGCGGTCTGATCGCGAAGTTTGCCGAAGCGGAGCTGAAGGCTCCGGTGATCCTGCACTTCGGATCGAAGGACACGCATATTCCGGAAGAGCACCGCGCAAAGATCGCAGCAGCCCATCCCGAGGTGCCGATTTACCTGTATGACGCCGAGCATGGTTTCAATTGCGACCAGAAGTCGAGCTTCGAGCCGCGCTCCGCAGCGCTGGCGCGGGAGCGCTCCCTGGCCTTTCTCAGGGATCATCTGGGCTGATTTTGGCAAAGCGGTACCTGCCGGTTCCGGATGAGGCCGGCGTACGGCTATCCAGAACCGGCATTTTTATGCTGGACTAACCGGCATTTCGGCGTCCTCTTTCTCCTTCCGCGCATCTAGTCTTGTGATTCAGAATTGAAAAGAGCTACCGCGCATCTTCAGGGAAAGCCCTGAGAAGAGCGCAGTTGCGGAGGTACATGGCGAGTTCGACGGCAACGGCTGCGGTGGCGCAGGAGCGGTGGCATCCGCGCGTCAATCCCTGGATTATTGCGGCAACAGTGGCCATGGCCGCGTTCATGGAGGTGCTGGATACCTCCATCGCCAATGTTGCGCTGCCGCATATTGCCGGCAATCTCGGTGCGAGCCAGGACGAAAGCACCTGGGTTTTGACAGCGTACCTGGTGGCCAATGCCGTCGTGCTGCCGATGGGCGGCTGGGCAGCGAGTGTGATCGGCCGCAAGAACTTTTTCATGCTGTGCATCGTGATCTTCACGATCAGCTCTCTGCTGTGTGGTCTTGCTCCTTCGCTGCCGCTGCTCCTGCTCTTCCGGGTGTTGCAGGGCGCCGGCGGCGGTGGCTTGCAGCCGATGGCGCAGGCCATCATGGCGGACTCCTTCGAGCCGGCGCAGCGCGGACTGGCCTTTTCACTCTATGGTTTGGTGGCGGTGCTGGCGCCCTCGATCGGACCTACACTCGGCGGCTGGATTACCGACAACTACAGCTGGCACTGGATCTTCTACATCAATATTCCCGTGGGCATCCTGGCCTTCTTCCTGACCCAGCGGCTGGTGGATGATCCGCCATGGTCGAAAGCCGACCGTGCCAACTTCTTCAAGTTGGATTACATCGGCCTGGCGCTGCTGGTGATCTCGATGGGCGCGCTACAGATCAGCCTCGATAAGGGCGAGGAAAAGGACTGGTTCGGCTCGCACTTTATCGTGGGTTTTGCCATCGCCTTCGTGGTCTCCTTCGTGGCGCTCATTATCTGGGAGTGGCGCTCGAAGGCCCCTCTGATGGACCTGAAGCTCTTCAAGCAGTCGAACTTTGCGATCTGCTGCTTCCTGATGATGCTGACCGGCGGCCTGCTCAATGCCACGACGGTGCTGCAGCCGCAATTCCTCCAGTCGGAGCTGGGCTACACGGCGACCTGGGCAGGTCTTTCGCTCTCCGGAGGAGGTCTGGCCCTGATCTTTGTCATGCCCTTCGCCGGGCAGGCGGTCGGGCGCTTCCCGGCGCGGAACATCATTGCTTGCGGCTTCGTCTTCTTCGCTCTCTCCTATTTCTTGAGCGCGACCTTCCTGAACCTGGGGCTGAGCTTCAAGACTTCCTCCTGGCTGCGTGTCGCGCAGGTGGCTCCGATTCCGTTCGTCTTCATCTCGGTAACGACAGCGGCATACTTCGGTTTACCGAGAGAGAAGAGCAATCAGATCTCCGGCCTTATTAACTTTGTTCGTAATATCGGCGGAAGTATCCTGATCTCACTGACCAACGCCCTGGTGACGGAGCGGGGATACTTCCACCAGAACCAGCTGCTCAAGTACCTGACCCCTTCGAGCGCAAACTTTCAGCAGCGGGTGAATCAGTTGACCGGATTTTTCGATGGCCATGCCGGGCCTGCGAATGCTGGCCAATTGGCGCAGGGGAGAATCTATAACCAGCTCCTCTCGCAATCTCAGATACTGGCGTATGTGGATGTCTTTTACCTCCTCTGCGGAGCGTCCATCCTCCTGATTCCGACGGCCTTTCTGCTCAGAAAGAACAATCCGCGGGCAGAGGCGAAGAGCGAGATCGCTGTTCACTGAGGCTGAAAATCAGACTGGCTGCGATAACGCTATGGATATTCATAGGAAAGTAAACATCGAAGTCTAGGAATATGGATGCGCTTTCTGTTAGCGCATCCATAACTCATTGTTTTTCAAGAGTTACTGTTTGGTCTCTGAATTGCCTCAACTGCCCAACAGTTGGTGATGTTCTTGCCGCCCCTGTGGCAAAAAACTCTTTCTGGAGACCCCCACAACTCTATGAAGCCAATCAGGTTTCTTCTTTTCTGCCTCGCCTTCCTGCTTCCAGCGTTCAGCGTCGTCCATGCACAGATGGACACCGGTGGACTGAAGGGAACCATCACCGACCCAAGCGGCGCCGCGGTGGTTGGCGCATCGGTGCACATTCACAACCCGTCGACCGGACTCGATCGCACGACGCAGTCTTCAGGGAACGGTACCTATCAGTTCACGGACCTGCAGCCCGGACCCTACCAGATCGAAATTCTTGCTACGGGCTTTGGAAAGTATTCGATGACCCGTGCGGTGACCGTCGGTGGAAGCACCACGGTGGACGCGAAGCTGAGCGTAACCGCGACCACGCAGGTGGAAGTGGATGCCTCGCAGGACGTCGGCGCACAGGTGAATACGAACGACCAGCAGATTTCGCAGGTGATTACCCCGAAACAGGTGATGGACCTGCCGTCGCTCAGCCGCGATCCCTATGATTTTGTCGCCCTGTCGGGCAATGTCACCAGCGATCCGAATGGATCGACGGGGCCGAACGGCGTAGGCGTGAGCTTCAGCGGCCTGCGCTCGGCTTCGACGGAGATTCTGCTCGATGGCGCAGAGAACGTCGATCTTTACGATGCGGCGGTTGGCCAGCAGATCCCATTGGATTCAGTGGACGAGTACCGCACCATCACGGACGGCTTCACGGCAGAGTATGGCCGCGCTTCGGGTGGAGTGGTGAACCTGGTCACCAAGAGCGGTACGAACAAATTCCACGGATCGTTGTATGAGTACAACCGCCTCTCGGCGCTGGCCGCCAACACCTATAACGAAGACGCTCAGAATGTGTACCTGCGCAGCTTAGGAGAGTCGCCCCTGCCTGCCGACCACTTCACGCGCAACCAGTTCGGCTACTCGGTCGGTGGACCGGTGCCGTTCTTTGCGCACAAGGTCTTCTTCTTCTCGAATACGGAGTGGAACCGCATTCGAAGCACGGGGCTTCAGCAGTTTATTGTGCCGACCTCCTCGTTCATCGCATCGAGCGCCAGCAATACGCAGCAGTTCTTCTCAAACTACGGCACGCTGGCCTCGGGCACGACGCTCGGCCAGACGGTTGCGGTGAGCGGCTTTGCCACCAACCCTCTGCAGATTGCCAACGTGCAGGCGCCGATCGATGCCGGTGCAGGCGCCCCGGTGAATGCCTGGGACACGGACGCGCGCTTTGACGTGAATCTCAGCGAGAAGACGACGATGTTCTTCCGTGCCGCCGTGTACAGCGACGATTACACGGCAGGTTTCGTCTCGTTGAGCCCTTACAACGGCTACAACACGGGGCAGACCGATCTGAACCAGAGCTTTCTCTACAGCCTGACACACGTCTTCTCGCCGAACCTGGTGAGCGTGAGCAAGGTGAGCTACAACCGCTTCAATGAGAGCGAGCCGCTGGGCTCGGCCGGCGTGACGCCGACGCTCTACCTGAGCCATAACAACACGGCCAGCGTGGATACGACGACGGGCACCGATATCGCCATGCCTGGTTATCTGCCCACCTCGCCGGGTAACGCGCTGCCTTTCGGCGGTCCGCAGAACCTCTATCAATTCGGTGAGGACATCAGCTGGACGGTAAAGGCGCATACCTTCCACTTCGGCGGCGGATTCCTGCAGTTGCGCGACAACCGCACCTTCGGCGCCTATGAAACGGCACTTGAGCTGGCAGCCAAGAACGGTACCGATGAGGGCACGGCGCTTGGCCAGCTTCAGGCTGGCAACCTCTATCAATTCGAGGTAGCCATCGATCCGCAGGGGAAGTATCCCTGCTCGCTCAACCCGACCACCGGAGCCCTGACGGAGACAACGGCCTGCACGCTGACCACGCCGCTCAGCGCTCCGAGCTTCACCCGTGAGAACACCTTCAACGACGGCAACTGGTATGCGCAGGACTCCTGGAAGGCGACGCCGCGGCTGACGTTGAACTACGGCATTCGCTGGGAATACTACGGTGTACAGCACAATACCAACCCCAACCTCGAGTCGAACTTCTATCTCGGCCCGGGTGACAACTTCTTCGAGCAGATCCGCAATGGACAGGTGGCGACCACGCCGAATTCGCCGACCGGCGGCCTGATCGAAAAGCGGCTGAAGAACTACGCACCGCGCATCGGCTTCGCTTATGACATCAAGGGCGACGGCAAGTGGGCACTGCGCGGCGGATACGGCATCAGCTACGAGCGCGACTTCGGCAACGTGACCTATAACGTCATTCAGAATCCGCCGAACTACGCCGGCGTGCTGCTGACCACCAACCAGCTGGGCCAGGGACAGCTTTCAGTCACCTCGGATAACCTAGGACCGTTTGCCGGTTCGGGCGGCTCGGTGCCGTTTGCGCCTTCGTCTCTACGTGCATTGCAACAGAATATGCCGACGGCATACGCGCACCAGTGGGATCTGGCTCTGGAGCATGAAGTGGCTCCGGGCACGCTGCTGGGGATCGAATACACGGGCACACGCGGGGTACACGCCTATGCGATTGCGAACGTGAACTCGGCCTACTACGGCAACGCCTTCCTCGGCGACGCGCTCAATGCGGCGGGCACCGGCAACCCGATCAACTACCAGTACGGCGCCATCAATATCCGCGAAGCGAACGGAGACAGCTACTACAACGCGCTCAACATCCGCTTCGAGGACAACAACTACACGCGCTACGGCCTGCAGGTCACCGCGAACTACACCTACGCGCACGCCATGGACAACCTCAGCTCGACCTTCTCGCAGTCGGGCAACAACTTCAACCTGGGCTATCTGAATCCCTTCAAGCCGGCCCTCGATCGCGGCAACTCGGATTACGACATCCGCCAGCGGCTGACGATCGGCGGCATCTATGAGCCTTCGTTCCTGGAGTTCCGCGGCAACCGCATCCTGCATGCCACACTCGGTGGCCTGGAGTTCGCGCCGATCGCTACGCTGCGCTCGGGCAATGCCTTCACCATCTTCGACTGCACCAACGGCTACGCAGCCTGCCCGCGTATCGTCGATGCTCCGGGGCTGAAGTTCCATGGCACGCCGCAGGCTACAGGCGCGCCGAATGGCTACAACTACATCACGCTGCCGACGGCCTCGGCGAATCCGTTTGTGAATGCATACGGCTTCTCCGATTTTCCATCCTGCGCGACCTGCGGGCAGAATCCGGGCCTTGGCCGCAACCAGTGGTTTGGACCGAACAACTACCAGTTCGACATGGGTGTCTACAAGAACTTCCACCTCGGCAAGAGCGACCGTTACACGGCGCAGCTCCGCGGCGAATTCTATGACATCCTCAACCATCACAACTTCTACCCCGTGGTGGGCAATGCCGACTACGCGGAGACCAGCGTTATCAGCGCTCTGAAGGGCACGCCGAATGGCTCGCCTTCCTCCGAGGATGAACGCCGGAATGTGCAGATCGCACTTCGCTTCGAGTTCTAAAGGCAAAGAAGCGGCAGATAAAGCAGGGCTCTTGAGAGCCCTGCTTTTGTTTTCCCTGCAACGCGGGCGATCTCTTCGTTAAGATAAAAGAGTGAAGTCCGCTTCCATCACGGGATGGCTGATTGCGATGCTGCTGGTCGTGGCCTCGCTGTCCGCAAACATCTGTGAAGCAAGCTGTGTTCCTTCCGCCTCCATGCATGGAGGCGGCCTGATGCATGCATGCTGTGCGCATGGGGAAAAGCAGCCCGGCGTAAAGGCGATGCATGCATCCACATGCCATCATGCGATGAAGGAAGAGATGCAGAGCGTGCGGCCGCTTACGAACTCCGTGCCCGCTCCGGTTCTTCTTCATGTTCTGGCGCCTGCGGCATTTGCGCAGGACTTCCGCCTGCAGGTGGCCGATGCCGGGCCGCCGCGCATGATCTCTCCTCCTGTCATTCCACTTCGAATCTGATTCCTTTCTTCGCCTGCTGACGGAGCGGTGCGCCGTGTGCGGCCGCGTGTCTTCTGTTGAAACGCGAGGAGAGAGAAGTGAAGCCATACAGAATGGCGATGCTGGCGACGGCGGTGATGATCGCAGCCACGGCCAAGGGTGCGTGCGCACAGCAGTCGGATGCGATGAGCGGGATGTCGATGCCGCCGGGCATGAAAATGGACATGCCCATGAACGGGATGCAGATGGGGCCGAAGCTGACGGGCCTGGCGAAGACTGTCGAGGCGCATACCTCTTCGGGCACGAGCGCAGAACCGGGTTCGACGCCTGCGCCGATGCTGATGACCATGCGCGGCAACTGGATGCTGATGTTCCATGCCAACGCGTTTGTCGCCGATACCCAGCAGACCAGCGTGCGCGGCGGCGACAAGCTGTTTTCGACCAACTGGTTTATGCCTATGGCGCAGCGGCAGTGGGGGCCGGGGCAGCTGACGCTGCGCGGCATGTTCAGCCTGGAGCCGGCAACAGTGACGGATCGGCAGTATCCGCTGCTCTTCCAGCAGGGTGAAACCGCATATGGGAAGCCGATCGCCGACGGGCAGCACCCACATGATTTTGTGATGGAGTTTGCGGCGCTCTACGACTGGCGGCTGAATGAGAAGACACTGCTCTCGTTCTATGTGGCGCCAGTAGGCGATCCGGCACTGGGCCCGACGGCCTATCCGCACCGCGCCTCGGCCTTCGAAAATCCGGTGGGCACGCTCGGGCATCATCAGGAAGACTCGACGCACATCTCCGACGACGTCATGACCGCTGGCCTGACGCATGGATGGGCGCGGCTCGAAGCCAGCGGCTTCCACGGACGCGAGCCAAACGAGCATCGCTGGCAGGTGCAGCAGGGCGCGATCGATTCCTGGTCGATGCGGTTGACGATTGCGCCTGCGGACGACTGGAGCGGGCAGTTCTCCTACGGACGCCTGCATAGCCCGGAGCAGCTTTCCCCGACGGAAGACCAGAAGCGCATGACGGCCTCCGTGATGTGGAACAAGCCGTTTAGCCGGACATCGAACCTGGCTTCCACTGTGGCCTGGGGAAGGACGCAAACGGTGGGCGGCGGTTATCCGGAAAACAGCTACCTGCTCGAGTCGACGCTGCGCTTTCGCGACCGTAACTATGCCTTCACCCGCATGGAAGACGTGGACCGGACGAATGAGCTGCTGCTGGGAGAAAATCCTCTGCCGGCAAACTTTGTCGAGGGGCCTGCGGGCCGCGTGCAGGCCTATACCTTCGGCTATGATCGCGACATCGGCAACCTGCCGCATATGCGGACGGCGCTGGGTGCGCAGGTGACGGCGTACACCGTTGGTTCGCGCCTCGAACCGGTATATGGCTCCGATCCAATGGGAGTTGTAGTCTTCCTGCGCCTGCGTCCTTTTGGGAAGTCCAATTAGCTTTCCCGCGTGGATTGCGTCCTTGCCGGGCTCGTCGCATCGAAAATAGAAAGAGACGATCTCGGCAGGGACAGGACGGATAGTTTGAGCGACGCAGTGGCCGCAGCGCCGGAAAACACAAAGCCGCAGAGAGATTTTTCGCATGCGTGGCGAGCCCTGCGGCACCGCAACTTCCGGTTGTTTTTCGGCGGTCAGAGCATTTCGCTCATCGGCACGTGGATGACGAGGATCGCGACCTCATGGCTGGTGTATCGGCTGACGCATTCGGCGCTGTTGCTGGGGACGGTCAGCTTCATGGGCCAGATCCCGACCTTTCTGCTGGCTCCGCTGGCCGGCGTGTTGGTGGATCGCATGGAGCGTCGCACGGTGCTGGTGTGGACACAGATCCTCGCGATGCTTCAGTCGCTCGCGCTGGCCGTGCTGACGCTCACGCACCGCATTACCATCCACGAGGTGCTCTGGCTGAGCGCTTTTCAGGGCGTGATCAACGCCTTCGACATGCCGGGACGGCAATCATTCATGGTGCAGATGGTCGAAGATCGAGCGAATCTCTCGAATGCGATCGCGATCAACTCCTCGATGGTGAATCTCGCCCGGCTGATTGGGCCGTCGCTCGCGGGCCTCGTCATCGCGGCGACCAGCGAAGGCTGGTGTTTCCTGGTCGATGGCGTGAGCTATATCGCGGTGATCGCTTCGCTGCTGATGATGCAGATCAAGCCTCTTGCGACGGCACGCTCTGTTGCTCCCATGGCAGTCCAGTTGAGAGAAGGCTGGGAGTATGTCTCGACATTCGTACCGGTGCGGACGATTCTGACGCTCTTCGCGCTGGTCAGCATCATGGGCATGCCCTTCGTCGTGTTGATGCCGGTCTTCGCGGCGCAGGTGCTGCGCGGCGGCCCGCATACGCTCGGCTTCCTGATGGGCGCGGTGGGAATTGGCGCGCTGGTTTCTGCCCTCTCACTCGTGCTGCGCAAGTCGGTGCGCGGTCTGCTGAAAATGATTCCGATTGCCGCCTCGCTTTTCGGTGCGGGCCTCGTCTGCTTCGGGCTCTCGCACTGGTTATGGCTTTCGATGGCGCTGATGGTCATCGTCGGCTTTGGGATGATGCAGGGGATGACGGCGAGCAACACGATCATTCAGACCCTTGTTCCCGAAGACAAGCGCGGCCGCGTGATGAGCTACTACACGGTGGCCTTTGTGGGGATGGCCCCCTTTGGCAGCCTGCTGGCCGGATGGATGGCCCATCATCTTGGCGCGCCGCGCACGGTGATAATGACCGGAAGCTGCGTGCTGGCCGGTTCGGCGTGGTTCGCAACGCGGCTGAAGGCCATGCGACGCGAGATGAGGCCGGTGTATGAAGAGCTGGGGATTGTGAAGCCTCGAACTGCCCAGGCGTAAAGTGCTGATTCTTCGAGGGGCGGCAAGGCTGAAATCGCTCTCTTCCCGTTATGGAACGGTAGTAAGGATGCGAGCGCTGGCCTGTTCTGGAAAACCAATCCATGTTATTCTTCCAGCAGACACTTAGGAAGTGTATTGAGTTAGAAATTCGAGAAATTGAGGAGTAGCGCACACCCGTGCTGGCACCTACAAAGAAGACCGACATCATCACGCAGTTCCGGACGCACGATACCGATACCGGTAGCCCGGAAGTGCAGATTGCGATCCTCAGCTCGCGCATTACCGAGCTGACCGAGCACTTCAAGACCCACGCGAAGGATCACGCCTCGCGCCGCGGCCTGCTGATGCTGGTGAGCAAGCGTCGCCGCCTGCTGGATTACCTGAAGACCAACGACACCGATCGCTATCGCGACGTCATCGGCAAGCTGGGCATCCGCAAGTAGCAAGAAGAAAACAGCCTTGTCTCCTACGCGCACGCGACGGGAAGCGAAACGAGGATGCGGCAGACGGACCCCGGAGTGGGTGGCTGTGCCGCATTCCATGGAACTGGCCATGGATCCGGGCGGGCAATCGTCCCTCCCGGCGGGCGACGGGAGAGCTACGCGCTGATGCGAATCTCCTCTGGATATACGGGTCACGCGACGGACGGCCGTTTCTGGCAGTCCCTGTTATTCCAGCCGCTCTCTTTTCCCTCCCTTTGCAAGCACCCCCTCCCAACTGCGATCTCTCCGACGCGCCGCGCGGCACAGCTTTCCGCGCTGACGGCGCACTGCAGGCCAGGCTCCGCGTGGAGCCTCCACGGCTTTCTGCAGGCTGCGGAGCAGACGCCCGATGGAGCCTTCCGCCTGGTGGCGGTAGCCGCATCCGTCGCAACGACCTGAATCGAGGATTCCATGAAGCAGGAAGTAACCGTAGAACTGGCCGGCGGCAAAAAGCTGCATTTCGAGACCGGCCGCATGGCCAAGCAGGCCCCCGGTGCCGCGCTCGTCACCCAGGGTGAGTCCGTAGTGCTGGCCACCGCCGTCGCCTCGCCCGACCCGAAGGAAGGCATCGACTTCTTCCCCCTTACCGTCGATTATCGCGAGTACGCCTATGCAGGCGGCCGCATCCCCGGTGGTTTCATCAAGCGTGAAGGCCGCCCGAGCGAAAAGGAGATCCTGACCAGCCGTCAGATCGACCGCCCCATCCGTCCGCTCTTCCCGGAAGGCTTCCGCAACGAGACCCAGGTCATCGCCCTGGTCTTCTCGGCGGACAAGGAAAACGATCCCGACATCGTCGGCATCAATGCCGCCAGCGCCGCTCTGTCCCTCTCCGACATCCCGTTCGCCGGCCCGGTGGGCGCGGTGCGCGTCGGCCAGGTCAATGGCGAGTTCGTCATTAATCCCTCTTACCTTGAGCGTCGTGAGAGCCTGCTCAACATCACCGTCGTCGGTACCGCCGAAGGCATTGTGATGATCGAAGCCGGCGCGAGCGAAGCGGACGAGACCACCATCGTCGATGCGATCGAGTTCGGTCACGGCGAGATCAAGAAGATCGTTGCCGCCATCAACGAACTGGTTGCCAAGGCTGGCAAGCCGAAGCGCGAAGTCAAGGCTGCCGAGTTCGACACCGCCTACTACGAAGCCCTGAAGGCTAAGATCGGCACCCGCCTGGCGGACGCCCTCGACACCAAGACCCATGCGAAGACCGAGAGCTACGCGCTGGTCAAGCAGATCAAGGACGAGCTGGCCAAGGAGATCGTCGACGGCGAGACCGCTGCTGCCGAGAAGAAGAAGCTCAAGGAGTACTACGAGATTCTGCGCGAGCGCACCTTCCGCGAGCAGGTCACCAAGGACCGCATCCGTCCGGATCGCCGCGCCTTCGACGAGATCCGCGCGATCTCGATCGAGACCAGCGTGCTGCCCCGTACGCATGGTTCGGCTCTGTTCACGCGTGGTGAGACGCAGGCTCTGGTGACCGCGACCCTGGGCACGAACGACGATTCGCAGCGCATCGAGACCTTCGAAGGCGAGCAGAAGAAGCGCTTCATGCTGCACTACAACTTCCCGCCATTCTCGGTTGGCGAAACCGGCCGTATGACCGGTGTGGGCCGCCGCGAAGTGGGTCACGGTGCACTGGCTGAGCGCGCGATTGCCGCGGTTCTGCCGAGCGAAGCCGATTCTCCCTACGCTCTGCGCGTGGTTTCGGACATCCTCGAGTCGAACGGTTCTTCGTCGATGGCCTCGGTCTGCGGCGCTTCGCTGGCGCTGATGGACGCGGGCATTCCGCTGAAGGCTGCCGTTGCCGGTGTGGCTATGGGTCTCGTCAAGGAAGACGCGGACTACGCCATCCTGACCGACATCGCTGGCGCGGAAGATCACTACGGCGACATGGACTTCAAGGTGGCCGGTACCCGCAAGGGCATCACCGCCCTTCAGATGGATATCAAGATCTCCGGCATCACCGGCCAGATCATGCGTGAGGCGATGGAGCAGGCCCGTCGCGGCCGTCTCTTCCTGCTCGACAAGATGGACGAGGCCCTTGCCGGACCGCGCGACATCAAGTCGAAGTACGCACCGCAGATCCGCACCCTGCAGATCCCCACCGACAAGATCCGCGACCTGATCGGGCCCGGTGGCAAGACCATCCGCGGCATCATCGAGCAGACGCAGGTCAAGATCGACGTGGACGACACCGGCCGCGTGAACGTGGCTTCGAGCGATGCCGAGGGCCTCGAAAAGGCGCTCGCGATGATCAATGATCTGACCGCCGTGCCGGAAGTGGGCAAGACCTACCTCGGCAAGGTGGTTCGCCTGGCCGAGTTCGGCGCCTTCGTCGAAATCTTCCCCGGCACCGACGGTCTGCTGCACATTAGCGAGATCGCCGAGCATCGCGTGAAGGATGTAAAGGATGAACTGCGCGATGGTGACCAGGTTCTGGTGAAGGTCCTGGGCATCGAAGGCAACCGCATCAAGCTCTCCCGCAAGGCACTGCTCAAGGAGCAGCGTCAGAAGCTGGGTCTGCCTGAGCCGGGTGCACCGGCTGGTGAGATTTCGGCCTCGGGCGAGGGTGAAGGCGAGCAGCGTCCCCCGCGTGAGCGGCGTCCGGAGCGTGCAGAGCGCCAGGAGCGTCCGGAACGGCCGAAGAACGAAGACAAGCAGCCCACCTCCAACGCCAGCACCATCACGATCGAAGGCGGCGATGACTTCGACGATGAAGAAGGTGACGAAGAGGGCGGCGAGGAAATCAACTACAACCGCGCGGACGGCGTTCCTGTGGTCGAGGGAACCGGTGAGCGCCGCCCCGGCGGCCGCGGCCCCGGTGGTCCTGGCGGACGGCGTCGCCGTCGTGGCCGTGGCCGTGGCCCGGGTACTGGCGGTGGCAACCGCGGGCCTCAGCAGTAACTCGATGGATGCAACAGGGGCTGTGCTTCGGCACAGCCCCTGTGCTTTTGGCGGTTGGGGCATCTCGCCCGGATTGGCATTCGCCGATGAGTTCACCAGTAGCCTGAAGATGCCCGAAATGGTAACTCTCCGGATAACGGCGTGCAGCCTTTTCCCGGATGTGGCATCCGATATGAGCAGGCAGACGGGATACACTGCGAAAATGAGCGCGTCCATGTACATCGTCGTGGAAGGCGAAGACCCGGGCTTCGACATCTTTGTGAACGGGCATGCCCTTGCCAGGAACGAAGATGCTTTGGAAAAGCTGGCATTGCGGCTGGGAGTCAAGCCTCTGCTGGAGTTCTTCTCCGCGGACGAAAACTCGATGGCACTGCTGTTGGAAGAGGGTGCTGGTGATCCGGAATGGGCGAAGACGCTGCCGCCTCCGCAGTGGTTCTCGCCGACAGACGGGCTGGCAACGATTCGGACGCTGATCTTGTTCTTACGCAGGTCGCCTGCGGAGCTGGGCTCGGAAACGATGCCGGTGGTGCAGGAGCTCGAAGAGTATGAGCGCGTATTGTCGAAGACGGAGACGCGCAGCCTGCGCTGGCAGCTGGCAGTGAGCTGGAAGTAGCTGACCTTCGATCCACAGAAAATTCAGACAATATCAGAGCCGCAGGCATGAAGCTGGCGAGGGGTACGTCCTATACTTGGATGTTCCTCGCGAGGAGGAAATCCTTCCTCCTCTACCTGGTTTGCGCACGACTCGCCGCTGACTGGATGGAGGCTGACCTGCGGGCGAGGCATCGTTCACGATGCCATCAGGAGGTCTTATGTCTCAGAATCCAATTGTCTATCTGGAATTGCCGTCGACCAATCTGACCGAGCTGAAGCATTTCTATGGTTCGCTTTTTGGCTGGAGCTTTCAGGATTGGGGTGGGGACTATGCGACCATGCATGGTTCGGGGCTCGAGGGCGGCTTGAATGGGCACGCCGGATCAAGGACAAAAGCACCGCTGGCCATTCTCGAGACCAAAGAACTGGAAGTCATGCAGGACCGGGTGAAGGCTGCCGGCGGGGAAATTACGGTGCCGATCTTTGCCTACCCTGGCGGCCGGCGATTCCACTTCCGCGATCCGCAGGGGAATGAGCTGGCTGTTCTACAAGCGGACGAGAATTAAAGTAAATCCTTAAGAAAATGGATAGATGAAAACGGCCTCGGAAGAGGCCGTTTTCATGGGTATGCCAGTCGTTGGAAGTAAACTAAGTTTAGTGGACTAAGTTCACTGGATTAAGCGGGCTGGATCGCCTCGAGTTCGCTGAAGATGGCGCGGGTAGCCGCAACCGGATCCGTCGCCTGCGTAATCGGCCGCCCGACGACCAGGAAGTTTGCGCCGTCACGTGCGGCCTGCGCCGGGGTAGCGATGCGCTTCTGGTCTCCTACGGCAGCGCCGGCTGGACGGATGCCCGGAATGACGAGGGTGAGAGCGGGGAATTCGTGACGGAGTTGAGCTACCTCCTGCGGGCTGGCAACGAGGCCGGAGATGCCCGAGGCCGTGGCCAGCCGGGCAAGACGCTGCACCTGACTGGCAGGCGATGCGGAGATGCCGATGGCCTCGAGCTGCGATGCGTCCATACTGGTGAGCACGGAGACGGCAAGCAGCTGAAGCGGTTCGCTTGCGGCTGCGGCAGCCTCCGCCGCGGCCGACATCATCGCCGGACCGCCGAGCGCATGAATGGTCAACATACTGGCGCCGGCGGTCGAGGCGGAGCGGACGGCTCCGGCGACGGTATTCGGAATGTCGTGCAGCTTGAGATCGAGGAAGACGGAAAATCCCTGGTCGCGGAGATCGCGGACAATGGAGTTCCCCGCAGAGAGATAAAGCTCAAGACCCACCTTGAGCCAGCGGACGTGTCCGGAGAGCCGGCGGGCCAGCGCGAGTGCAGGCTCGGCGGCAGGGAAGTCCAGCGCTACGATAAGCTGGGCTTCATGAGATAGGGGCGACGGAGGAGTCATCGCTCTTTATCTTAGCTGTAAGCAGAGATGAGAATGGCCCGGTTTTCGCTGTCGTAGTCCGGAGTGCGCAGGGCCAGTTGTGTTTCATCTTTGGCTTAGACAGGACCGTGGAGAGCGCTGATGGAGAAGTCATATAAGGATGCAGGCCGGCCGGTGGTGCTGACCATCGCAGGCTTCGATCCTTCCTCCGGGGCAGGCATCACGGCAGATCTGAAGGTCTTTGCAGCGCATCGCCTGTATGGTCTTTCGGCAATCACTGCGCTCACTGTTCAGTCGACGCAAGGGGTGAGGCGTATGGAGCCAGTGTCTGCAAAAATCTTGGCCGATACCCTTGCTTGCCTTGCGGAAGATGGGCCGATTTCTGGGGTAAAGATAGGCATGCTTGGCACAGCAACCAATGTGGAAGCCGTGGTGCATTTTCTGCAGAGGACAGGCATCGAGCGACGGCGTGTGGTGCTGGACCCTGTGATTCGCTCGAGTTCGGGACGCGAGCTGCTGGGCGCCGACGGCGTGTCGCTGCTGAAGAGCCACCTGCTGGACCGAGCAGGGTGGGTGACTCCGAACAGGGAGGAGTTGTGGGTGCTGGCAGAAGAGCCGGAGCTTGCGATCGCGGACGCAAACTCTGATTATGTGGTGCAGCGCGCCGCCGCGCTGGCCAGGTGTCACGCCGGGTTACGGATTGTGGCAACGGGAGGGGAAGAGAAGCCGCCCAACGACTTGCTCTGGACAGAAAACGGTGGTCCGCAGTGGTTTCCAGGAGAGCGTATCGAAACGCGGGCAACCCACGGTACCGGGTGCGCATTTTCATCGGCCCTGCTGGCGGCGATTGTGGCAGGCGCGTCGGATGCCGAGGCAGTATTCCAAGCAAAGAGCTATGTGCGCGAAGCCATGCTGGCAGCCTATCCGGTAGGGCGAGGCCGTGGACCGATGCACCATCTCGCGGGACTCGAGTTTCCAGGCAAAACTTCCACAGATGAACTTTGACGATAGGCAACCCCTTTGCTATAAATAACTAGAGCGATGGCAACATCGTCTTCCCCGCCAAGATACTCCGCAGTAGCTCAATGGCAGAGCATTCGGCTGTTAACCGAAGGGTTGTAGGTTCGAGTCCTACCTGCGGAGCCAATAAAATCAAACACATAGCTGAGTGAGACCGAGCCGGAAACGGCGCAAAATCGCAAAACGTAGTGAAATTTGTCACCACGCGGTTTCACAACGGGTGCCCTACCCGTAGTAATCCAGCACAGTGTTTTCTCCGCAACGGAATCAACTCCTCCTCTCCAACTCTCTGTCGGGTCGGCGCGTGTCACCTGATCGAGAGTCTGAGAATTTGACCGAATTTCAGTCTCGCTTCAATCTCCACTTCCGCACTCGGACAAGAGTGCGGCGCAACGAGACTGGAGTAAATGATGGCGGTCCATCCGAAGGGAAAAAGCGGAATCTACTGGTATGACTTCCGCTTCGCAGGTCAGAGGCACCAAGGCTCCACTAAAACCACATCGAGAACAGTAGCCCTGCGCGCGGAAGAGCAGCGCCGGCGCGAACTTGAAGCCGGCTACAACAACATAAGGCAGGTCCGGAAGAACCGTGTCCGGATCCTCGAAGAGATCATCAATGAATACCTCGAAGGGTACCGGGTACGGTATCGCTCGGCAAGCTTCGCCGAATATGCACTCGGACATGTTTCGCGTCTTTTAGGCAGGAGCATGGCGGTCGATATCAACGAGGCAGCTGTCCTCCGCTATCAGGAGGACCGCCTGCGGGAGAAGGCCGCGCCGAAGAGCATCAACGAAGAAGTTCGCTTCCTGCTCAAGATGATCGGCAGCCCCGCGGGCGATTTGATCCGCAGCTCTCTCAAGGAAAAGAAGCTTCTAAAACTGGCCTTGCCGAAACGAATTGGCAAGGCCTTCGATTCCGAGGAGAGCCAATCGCTTGAGGCGAAGGCAAAGAAGTCGCGAAGTCCTCACATGTATGCCGCGTACATGCTGGCACGCAATGGAGGCCTCCGGGATACTGAGATCAAGACGCTCAAATGGCCGCAGATTGATTTCGAAGCGCGAACTGTCAAAGTGGGCAGAGCCAAGACCAAGGCTGGCGAAAATCGAATCGTTCCACTCAACGACGAGGTCTACGAGGCCCTGGCCAAGCATCGGGAGTGGCACATCAAGAAGTTTGGAGAGATTCAGGAGGAATGGTATGTCTTCCCATGGGGCCGTCCCTATCCTTCCGATCCCACACAGCACATTACCTCCTTTAAGACGGCCTGGAAGACAGTCAAGAAGAATGCCGATGTAAAGGGTCGTTGGCATGACAACCGGCACACCCTGATAACGGAACTCGCAGAAGCTGGTGCCGGGGATGAGACCATCATGCAGATCGCAGGTCACATCGATCACCAAATGCTCACGCACTACAGTCACATCCGCATCAAGGCCAAGAGGGAAGCGCTCGCAGCCGTCGCGGCCAGAAGAAGGGAACTGTCCGGATCGAGTGGCGGTTCCGCACTGGGTGCCACTCCATCACGATAGAACGCAGCGGGAAGCAATTTGACCGAGATCTGCCTTCGGGATAGATTCACGGCCAAATTGCTCCCGAGAGCGGTTTGGTCAGAAGGAGGGAAGGATGGATACGTTTCTGAACGAAACGCAAGTATCTGAGATGCTGCAGGTCAGCCTGGCCTGCTTGAGGCGCTGGCGTTTGATTGGCAAAGGGCCGGAATACAAGAAGATTGGACCTTTAGTGCGGTATCGTCCTGAGGCTATATCGCAGTGGGTGGAGAAACTGCCATCCGGCGGCAATGGCCGTCGATACGAACCACACCACCGCGTTGGAATCCGCTGAGGTCAGCCTAACTGGGCCTTTGCATTTTGTGCTTCGAAATCATGATGTCTTGGCCCTTTCATATATGGAGGTTCCCGGATTTGACCGAGTTTTGAAAGTGCAGCATGCTTTCCGCGTTGCTCTCAACTCTGCCAAAGGAGAAGAAGCCGATGCGAATTACTGCCGACCAATTGATTGCCGGATATCCGGCGAAGAGGGTGCGCGATTTTTTGCGCACAAGGGAGTCAAGAGCAATTTTCAACGAAGTCGATCTGACCGAACTCACATTGAAGCCAAAGGCTGCCCGCGACCTTCTAAAAGAACTCGTGGTTATAGGGCTTATCAAGGAATACCGCAGATGTGCTGGAGATTTGTATTTTGAACTGACTTGCCATGGACAGAATTTTGCCAATGCTCCCGCTTCAAAACCAATTCATCGAAAAACTGCGGA
This sequence comes from Silvibacterium dinghuense, assembly GCF_004123295.1. NCBI lineage: Bacteria > Pseudomonadati > Acidobacteriota > Terriglobia > Terriglobales > Acidobacteriaceae > Silvibacterium > Silvibacterium dinghuense. The sequence continues at coordinate 139,886 of NZ_SDMK01000006.1, forward strand.
ACGCGTTCTGACAGAGTTCAAGCAACGAATGGAACGAGTAAATGCCACCTCCGAATATCTCTACCGAGTGGACACTGCCATTTTGTTCGGAAGCATGTTGTCCGATGTTGAATGCTTGGGGGATGTGGATGTTGCAGTTAACTTGGAGTCTAAGGTCAGTGAGGAAACCGCATTTAAGAAATAGCAGAGCGAGCGCAGACGTGCCGCTCAAATAGGCGGAAGAGCGTTCTCTTCGCATGCTGCATGGCTTTATTGGCCAAAAGAAGAAGTTTGCAAACAGCTCAAAGCAAGGTCTCTCAGTTTGAGCTTGTATGAGTTGTCGAACATCAAACATCTGCCCAATCTCTCATACTGGATCTTGCTTGGAGACCCTGAGCATCTTGCAAAGCTGATTCCAACCGGGAGGGTTGCTTAATAGGAGAATTTAACGTGGTGGGTAATCGGGTACAGAATAATAGCGTTGACGTGCAGACAGGCGTGTCAATCGCTCGATGGAGACCAATGAGACGCTATAAAACTCGACGTGCGGTACCCAATATGAGAGGGAGAGGTCTGCAAAACCTTTATGCGTCGGTTACTGGACATTGCCGCCTTATTTTAATCATTTCCTTTTAATTTCAATTAGATATCTGAGGTTGGCTCGCTGAAACATAAAGGTTTCAAATTCGCCTTAATTCAAGGCGAGTCCGAAACGGAAGACCCATTTGCTAAGCCCGTACTCAGCACAGCAGCTGCCCTTTCAGCCGATCCGTCAAGGACATGAACATAGTGCTTAAGAAGGATGTCTGGACGGGAATGACCCAGGCGTTCCTGCACAGTTTTTACGGGAATGCCCAACTCCATCATGTGGGTTGCACCCCAATGCCTTAGAAAACGCCATGTGATGTGTGGCAATCCAAGATCTTTCGTAGCAGGTTGAATTTGCCGCCCTAGGATGTCTTCATGCCAGATGGGACCTGTTCCCTCTCTTTCTCTCTGATCCAAGGCATAGTGCGACGATAGTTGAAGTCCCGAGGCACGTAATGGCCATCAGCATCGATGAATCCGGACCACGAGACCAGAGACGCAAACTGCTCAAACAGCATCTGCCGCGGACTTCACATCACGCATCGGGCTAATGTGCACTGCTCCTCAACCAGCCTACTCAACCGGCATCATCGCGCTCCGCGCCTGATAGCGGATGGAAGCATGTTTATACCTCATTTTCGGAGCGAGACAGGAGTTTCTCCAGCTGGTCTGCAACGCGAGCAAGTTGCTTCGGAATATCTTGCAATTCTCGTAACGTTTTAGGCAGTTCGTTGTCGTGGACGAGTTGCTTCCGGCTAGCATCGACGCTGCAGACAAACGGTTGGTGAAGTCTCTTGCCGCTCGAATCCTTGTAGCAGCATTTGCCTTCGAACTGGGTGTCCGCGAACCTTCTGGCAGTATCGTGAGCGGTGCCGACCAGCACGGAGACGCTTTCCTGCGGTAAAAGGACGGCAATCTGGTCCAAGCTCCGGACCTCGTCTCCCTTTTGTGATCGACCGGAGGCTTCTTCCAGGTCAACCGGACATCGTATGCCACACCCGCTCCCTGGTTCTTGACCGCAGCTGTAACAGATCGTACCGGCTGGTCAGATCGAAATAGGGGGTTGGTCGAGGGCGCAGCGCATCTTCCTGAATCTCCAATACTCGCAGCGCGGGAAGGATCGCGATCACCGCGGTGATAACCGCCAGCAGCGCAGCCAGCGTGGACCATGTTTCCTTCTCTTTAGGCCCGTGCAGAAGGAGGATGACAAGAGCCATGCAGGCGATCAGGACGATCCCAAGGCAAACGTACACCACTTTTCTCATAGCAACATTGTGCACCTTGGTCTGGTATTCTTCGTCGCGCTGGACCTCGAGAAGACAGCGAAGCTATTGCGAGTCCATTCGGCTATTTGATATCGGGAAGATTATCTTCCATCACTTTGTCGATGATCTCGTGAATCAGCCCGGGCGCATTGAAAATCCGGATCCGCTGATAAGCTTTCATGCCCAAACGCTGAATGGGAGTGGAAAGAAGTGCGTTCAGAAAGCTGTGCGGAGCCGTCTCGACATCCTTGAAGTCGAGATCGATTTTCTTGCCCTCTTCAATGGCAGGCAGAAACCGCCGGTCCCGGAACGAAATAGCCGCATCTTTGTCCTCGGCATATTTCCCGAAGTAATTGAAGATACTCACCACGTATCTTTCGCTCTCATCTTTCCGTGTAGCACCATCCATCTCTTGCTGTGCGTTGTGCCTGATTTCAGCCATCAACTCCTCAAGAGACAAACTGGCGGTATTGCCGACGTTCAGATTGATAAGAACGAAGGTGCCTGGCCAGGAATGCTTCAGCTGGTGACTGGTCACATCTTCAGGCGACACATGGACGACCCCGTTCTGAGAAACGATGTACATATCGCCCTTGAGCCGCTTGAGCATCAAACTGGAATAGGTAAGCCCCATGCCTGCGTTGTCTCGGGTGCCGTAGGGCTGCGCTTGCTGTGCAAAAGTCCCTGAAACATTGGGGCGAAGCGCATAGATGATCGCCTCTTGATGCGTAGAAAACGGCGGGTAGGTCTGCTCCAGATGTCTCTTGACTCCCACCCCAAGATCGCTGAACAAAAAGGATAGCCGCTTGATCTGTGGGTATAGTCCATATTGGAAAAGCGATGGCACAAGAACCTGACAGCCTTCGACCAATGCTGTCCGGCGCCCGTGCTCGGTGGCATTGTAGAGAAGCTCGGAAATCAGATAGCTCATGTACTCGGGAAACCCGATGCTGTAATTCCGAATGGCTCTGCGGGCGCTGTTGATGGTGCTCTGCACATCTGACCGGCGTCGTAGCGCGAAGGTCTTTCGGGCCGGCGAGTTGCTGAAGTCGCGTCCATCGGTGAGAAGAACCTCCCGCCACTGGAAAGCCGCCATGGCAGAAAGCATCTTTGTCGATCCGGAATAAGCGGTTCCATATTTAAATCGAACAGCATATCCATTGAACGTCAAATGCCATGCATATTGAATCAGCAGCGCCAACGCCTGGAAGTTTGATTTGGAGCAGCGGCTTAAATCGATGATGACCGACTTCTCGCGCGGTTTCCAATCGAAGTATTGCAGAATATGGTCGAAGTCCAGGAATCCCGGAGTGTAAAAGGAGAATGTCTCGGGAACGACCAGCGTCTGCGCCCCTTCCTCACTTGCTTCCAACATGGACTTGCGTATCCCCGGGCCGCCCTCGGAGATGGATTGTGTCCAATCAATTGATAGGATTGGAGCATGCTCCGCGGGAGCCACAGTCATCTCATCCGGCTCAGTCGCAGCAGATGAGTAAAGTTGAACCGCAGCAACTCGCACCTGCTTCGACAGATCGAGTGCCTCGGTGAGAGGCAATCTGCGCTTAGCGGGAGAATTAGGCGGCCTATTTTCAAAATGCGCCCGAACCTTCTTCGCCTCCCAGTCCTCCAATGAGCTGGAGTGAGTCTTGAAACCAGAAATTCCCAGCGCAGCAAGGGAGTTGAGAATGTCCAGGCTCTTGACCTCAAGCTCTCGGGCCAAATCGTTGATACGGATCATCGCGATTGCTCTCGCTCCAATCGTATACCCCTCGGCATAAGCGTGCTGTTCCATGTTAGCTCTGTCGTCGAGCTTTCCTTCCACGAATTTCCTGGGCAGCACCATTGCGCACGCACATTGCATCTTCATCGTCCGCCAAGATGATCTAACGTCGTCAGCGAATGGCCAAAACACATTTTTAGTAAGCCCCAAGTCACCTAGTTACGAGCCGCCGCCTTCCGGAGATAGACTGTTCGTGAAGGGATAGGTATGCGGATGCGAGAGATCACTGCAGAGATGAGGGTTAGGGACGCCCTGCCGTTGCTTTCGGCCGCCGAGCAGATCAGCCTCCAATATTGGGCCGCGGAGTTCGGTATCCCGCTGCGCGAGTTTCACCTAGGCCATATCCGCACCTATGAGATGCAACGCTTGCAGGGGGAATCTCGCTACGTGGTGAATGCAGAGGTCTCCGTCTTATTGCGTTTGCTGGAATCAGTTGGCCTTGGCGAAGATATCCGGCGGCGCTATCAGCCCCTGCGCGATCCCGAAGAGCTTTCTCCGGAAGAGAGAGCCGCACTCCCCGAGCGGACGCTCAAGTACATCGAGAAGCTCGAAGGCGAGATCGAGGTATTCGAAGCGCGGAATGATCGAACTCAGAACCGTTTGCGCAAGGCAAACTGGGCAAAGTGGTCGCGCTAGCGGTCAAAGGGATGAAATCGCTTTCGAGCTCAGCAAGAAACACACTTTGGATTCGCATTCTTGCGAAGGAAACCGTGCGTGAAAGAACCAACGCTCTCCATTGTTCGATCGAAATCTCTATCCCATCCTGACTCGGCTTCGCCGTAGTCTTCCGCATTCTCCGATAGCGCCAGCTCTTCCGGTGATTTGTTCATATTGATGTATGTTCGCAACAAGGTTTAGCATTCCTCGGCAAAGTGTCTCGCAAGCCACGTCGACTCTATCGCCAAATCCATGATCTGCTTTTCGTCCGGCTTCGCATTGCCGTTGCGCATCTGCAGCATCCGAGTGTTGGTCTGAAAGTCGATGAAGGCGACAGCGTGAACATACTGGTTTCTCGTGGTGGCGATGGCCTCTGCTCGGTCGAGGAGCTTGAGAATCCCGGCGGCGATCTCGTTGCCGGCAGAGGCGAGTTCTAAGGCTGTCCGAAAACCGACAGCGCGTGCGTGAAGTGTCCGCGTGTTGCGATGGATCTCCGGCAGCGTGCATCGCGAGTACCTCACCACCAGGGGAAGATAGACTTCCACGACCTGATCGATCTCGTTGAAGGCGATGGTGAAGCGGCCGATGCCCTCGTATTGCTTGGCTGGCAACATAACTTCTCCTCAAGACTCAGTATGACCGGAGGCGCTTATTGCGGGCCGCATACTGACTTGGTTTGCCCACAAACACGATATGAAATGGGAAAAGAGGCCTATGTTGACTGATGAACAAGGCTAGCAAATCACCCTGTAAACGGAGGCGCAAACACGGGCGCAATAACACAAGACTATTGAGTGCTATTGGTTTTTCCCGGTCGCTGCCCTTAGCTCATGTCTGCGGGATGATTGTTTCATGTCCTGGAGAGAGGCATCATCTTTTCAGAAGTTCGTGAAATTCAACCGGCAGTTGCGAGGGCAAGGCTTTACTCACGATTGCCTTCCATAGTTGATAGACACGAGTCGTATTTGCTCCAGGTATAGGCCGCATTCAGCTTGGTCTGCCCGGCTTGATCTGTACCAGTTGTAATCATAGGAACTGGGTACAAGGAGCTGGCTATGGCGAGGAAGCGGCATACCCCTGAGCAGGTTGTGAACCTACTCC
>NZ_SDMK01000007.1 GCF_004123295.1 Silvibacterium dinghuense
GGCCGCACTCATCGCTCGGCTACAGACCACCCGCGCCGGAAGCATGGCTGGCATCAACCGCTCGGCAGTCGGACGAGCCGAACCCGGAGATCGCTGCGCTACACTAACAATCCAACTGCTACAAAACATCGGTCAGGCCAGTTCGAGATTGGCAAGAAGCCCCTTATGGTTGGTTTCCAACCAAGGCGTTCGCGAGTCAGTAATAACTGGACGTAGGATTGTCCATCGGCACATCCGACCAGACGAATCCAAATTGCTTCTTCGCCTACATGACCGATTTGCTTACTACCAGCACGTTGAGCCGCCGTCCGATCGCCTCCGCAATCTCGTAGGAGAGAATGCTTTCCTCGCCGACAGCATGGTAAGTTTCCCAGCAGCCACCTTCTCAGCTGCGAGCCCAAGCAGAAGAAACCATGAATACCCCCTATATAAAGACATAATTGTTTTCTTTTCTCGCCTCAATCTACGATGCCCCTGGATCAACGCTGAATCCATCCAGCCTGGCTGCCAGAGAAGCAATACGATGTCGGCTGAGATCTGACTACAGTCCCCATATTGCGACCCAGTTCTGGTCACGATGCCTCCCGCTCAGCGAGTGCGCAGCTAGTAAGCCTGCGGCGGCCGACCTGAACTCAATCGCCAATGGAATGCCACCAAAACAATTAGCTAACGAACGGCCAAATTCTCGGCTCAGACATGAATATAGGAGTAGTGACTATGACAGATACCAATGCAGTCGTTGCAGTTTATGACAGCCATGCCGCGGCTGAGAATGCTGTGGAGCAACTTCAAAAGTCAGGATTTGACATGGAGAAACTCTCGATCGTGGGGAAAGACTACCTCACGGAAGAGCATGTCACGGGCTATTACAACACCGACAGTCGCATGAAGCATTGGGGCAAACTCGGTGCATTCTGGGGCGGATTGTGGGGCCTTTTACTCGGTGCGGCATTCTTCTGGGTTCCTGGCGTTGGTGCAGTGTTGGTCGGTGGGCCACTGGTAGCATCGATCGTTGGGGCATTAGAAGCCGCGGTGGTAGTTGGCGGAGTGAGCGCCATCGGCGCAGGCCTCGTAAGTCTAGGCATCCCTAAGAACAGCGTCGTGACATATGAGACCGAGGTTAAGGCAGGCAAGTACCTGGTAATTGCCCATGGAACTGCGGATGACGCTGCAAAGGCCAAGAACATCCTGAACTCATCAAATCCTGACGGAGTAACGGATCACATTCTCATACCTGCTTAACAGATGTGAGAACGGCTTGCTCGACCATCTTGTGGCAGCCTCGAATCGAAAATACACCCCTTTCGCTGGAAACAATCCTTCCGTTGTTACCGGCGAAAGAGGGTGAAGCAGAATATGAGAACAATCGAAGGCCTTGGATATATTCGAGGTAACACCGCCCTATTGGGTGGAAGTGCATCCCCACACGGACATTGTTTCCTTGCGTAGAGTGCGTGAGGGTTGAGGTTTCTGTAGGTTGGATTGCGCAGATCCCGTACGATCCAGTCGCTCCTTGCAGAACAAACAAGCCATGCCTCATTCATAACTCGCTTCAGATGCTCTATATCTTTGCAGATGACTCCGTCTCAGCATTTTGGAAGACTCGCTGCATCACAAAGTCGGGCGTCACCTGCTCTCCAGCGAGCAGCATTGCGGTGAGCTCTCCACCCAGGACCTGTGGTGCAATCACAACATCGGGCTGCACCAGTTTGACTCGACTCAAGTGATGCGCGTCATTGACTGCCGCGACGGTGCGAATATTCGGCGCGAGTTCCTTGACTGCAAGAACCACAAATGCATTTTCTGAGTCGTCCGCCAGCATCGCCAATACCGCTGCTGCGCGATTTGCCCCCGCCTCTCGCAGTGTTTCAAGCATGCTGGGATCTCCGACAACCATGTCCAGGTCCTTGGGTTCTCCAGCCTCGCTGGCATCTCTTAAAATGCGGGTTACCGCTAAGCCGCGCTTACCGAGTTCACGCGCGGTGTTTGTTGCCAACGGAGTATTCCCGACTACCACAAAATGATTCTCCCGTTTCATATTCTTCCCTTTTCGGCTGACAATGCGCTGGAGACTTCGACTCACCAGGGGGCCTACAACAGCCGTAAGTGAGGTGGCAAACACAGCCACGCCAAGCACAATGACTGAGATCGTAAATAACCTGGCTTCGGGAGTCTGCGGAGTAATGTCTCCGTACCCCACAGTGCTCATGGTCACCACTGCATAGTAAAGAGCAGTAATGAGATCAGTGATGTGCGGATTGAATTCAAGACCAAGATAATAAGCGCCAAACGTTGCGTAGAGCAGCAACATACAGACAGCGGTCAAGGCAAAGAGCGTGCTTGCCGCAATGCTCGACCGATCAAAGTGCCGCCACCCAAGCATGAGCACAAAGATGATCAGTACGAAATATGCTGCTAAGAGTTCGTCGTGAACGTGCCTGCTGAGCAGTACATTCACGGTTGCTGTGATTGCCAGTAATAGAGCGACCATCCATGCCAGCCGTGAGCGCCAAAAGAGTGCCAGCCCCATCGTAACCATCCCGCCGCCAATGAATAGAGGTGGGAGCTTACGCAACTGAAGGTGAAATTCTCCATTTACCAAGGCACGCAGGCCAAGGTACCAGTGAGCGCCAAAGCCCCCCTCTAAGACCAAATAGCCGGCGAGGACCAGCATCAGAGCAATGGGTATGTGTGGAAACCAGTATTCGCCTCGAAGATCGCTATAGATGCGCCGGCGCCTCAAGCGAAGCGACTGGGTGCCCAACGAGATGAGCTGATGGAACTTCATCACTCGAATCATTCGCTCAAATGAATCTCACGACAATTTCCGAAATGGAGACAGAGCGACCGAAGCCTCGCTCGTCAGCACACGGAAGACAAAGGTCTCTTGCAGGTACAACTGCACAGTGGAGTCATTGTGACTGAGATAGCCAATTGAGACGTCCTGGGCGAGGTTGAGCTCGAAATCTCCACCTCGTGTGGTGAGAACAAATGCACCTTGAATGGCCGGTGCCCAGATCAGATCGCCATCCACGATGCGCTTGACATGATCGAGAACCGGATAGCCATGATCGCGGGTCTCGGCGAGCGCCGTATACTCATCGGGCCCCAGCGCAACCGAGTAGGGACCATTCACGCCGACGAGCCTCAGTTGACTCAACGCATGCGCAATCGCATCCGGGTAATCACGAACATCGGCGGGGAGTACATGGACAGGATTACTAGTCCCTTCGCGAATGCCCTGGATAGCTGCGTCCTTGTACCCGTCGAAAATCGCTCGGTCTTCTGCAAGAGCAAGCTTTTTGGCTGCATCTTTGGCGGGCTGCCAGTTAGAATCCTTCGCCCCCCGCTCTACGTCGTCGATCACCTGGCGAGACAGCTCAAAGGATACCCGCAGCTCGACAAGCGACTTGACCTCAAGCTGACTCGCAATGATTCCATCCGACGGAGCTTTGACCGGTTTCAGATGACCGGTTCCGACGCCGGAGAAAGCTCCACCCGCGGAAGATGCGACATCCACAATGCGCCGCCCCGCAAGATATCTCTTAAACGTACGCGCGGTCTCTTCTTCAATCTGAGACCACGCTGCATCTGAAATAGGTGCTAGTTCTCGATGACGATTGTTCATCGTTCTCTCCTTAAATCCTGCTTCTCTCTCTTTAAGCGTTTCAATCCCAAGCAAATCATCGTAAGCAGATGTAACCGAAGGCGACCCCCGGTCGAAACTCCGCATATTGAGAGGCTACCTGCCCTGCGATACATCCTTGCGATCCACTTCTCAACACCGTTGCCGATAGCTAGCCCTTGTTACTTTATCGCGCGACTCCTCCTCCCGTGAATTATGGAAACATATAGTTGCCAACCATCGCTAAGCACTGACGAACCGCAACGTGCAGTACTCATCCAGTGCCCCTATATGAAGACATAATTGCGGGCGCTTCTCGATCTTCGTTAGCATAACTGCGCGATGTGGTTCAGCTGGATCCGAGCCTCAGATCGTAGAATTCGTTCAATATTTCAACCATATTTCAGATCGTGTCCGTCCCCTTGCATCGACACTGGTCGAATTGGAATGAACGATCGATGCTGAGTGGGCCGACGTCGTATTGTCTTGCCGCGCATGTCACCTGAAGGATCGTGACATCCGTCACTTTTTCAATACTCACGCAAGGAGCCGCTATGAATCCGCTGTCTTCATCGACGTCCGCCGCTCAGCAATCACTCGATACCGAGTCACAATACATCGATGCACCGATGTCGGCGGCTGCCGCCTTCCTGGTCCTCGTTGTTAAAGACGATGACATATCGATTGAGACTGCTCGTTCCGTGCTGAGCAGCACGGATGACCTCATCAAGGACATCAAGGTTCGCGCAAATCACGGGCTCTTCACCTGCAATGTCGGAATATCTCATCGCGCATGGGTACCACTCACAGGGAAACCCGCACCTCGCGAACTGGCGCCGTTCCAAGAGGTGAAGGGCGCTACGCACACGGCGGTATCAACACCGGGCGATCTCCTGTATCACATCCGTGCCGAATCAAGAGACTTGATTGTCGAGTTCGAAAAGATACTCCTCGAAGCTTTTGGCGACTCCGTTACAGTGATCGATGATGTCGCCGGATTCCGTTATTTCAACGGGCGCGACCTGCTCGAGTTTGTCGACGGCACCGCCAATCCCGACGGACTCAGCCTTCCCGCCGCAACGATTGTCGGAGAGGAAGACCCAGCCTATGCCGGTGGCAGCTATGTTGTGATCCAGAAGTATCTGCACAACCTGCCTGCCTGGCGCGGGCAGACGGTGGAAACCCAGGAGGCGATCATCGGACGGACTAAGTTCGACAATGTCGAATTGCCGGATGCGTCCACAGGCCAGAAGTCGCATAAGACGCGTTGCACGATTCAGGATGCCGAGGGTGAACATGACATCCTGCGCGACAACATGCCATTCGCCGTTCCCGGCCTCGGTGAATATGGCACCTACTTCATCGGATATTCGCGCCATCTCTGGGTAATTCAGAAGATGCTGGAGCGGATGTTCCTCGGAGACCCTCCGCCGCTCCACGACCGCATCCTGGATTTTTCCAAGGCTGTGACAGGCGTGACTTTCTTCGCCCCTGCGCGCGCATTTCTCAGTGATCTTGGCAGCTGACCGATCGTTGCAAACCCGGCTTGTCGTTTAGCCGGCCGGATTTGCAACGATAAACAACGACAGGCATAGCGCGAAGAACTCTTTTACGCGATGCCCAGTCGCCATTATTGAGCGGCGCTGTCCATATGCTTCCGTGCAATGGCCTCGATCTGAGGTTCGGTCAGAGCAGAAAGATCCGCATCTTCGGTCGCAACTACTTTTTGAAAAATATCCCAGTGATGGGTCTTGAGAAACTCGCTCAGATAGACTGCAGCACTGCTTGTACCCTTTCCATCGCCAACAATCACAATTTCCCCTGCGGGGCGAACTGCCTTGGCAACCTCTTCATAGAAGGAGTTCTCCTCAGGCACGCGTTCTCCACTGTAGTGAGCTTCCTTCCGGTGAACGAGATGATGCTGAAATCCGTGCGGATCATAGGGCCGGATGGTGTGTTCATCGACTGGACGGCTCGCATCCACATCCTGATAGATATGGGCGCCATGGTGATCGATCACAACAATCATTCTGTTTGGCTTCGGGAGTGGGCTCACCTCAGGCACCGTTCCAGCAGCGCGAAGAAATTTGCGCAGCCGTGCAGCTTCCTCCACCTCCAACTCAGAGCCATGCGGCCGCCTGAATGTGGAGCGCTGTGTTCCTACCGAGAAGGTGAACTCGTTATTGCCGTGATCTTCGACAGTTCCGATATGACGGATGAGGTCAATGGCCTGAGCCCAATGAAGGTTTCGTGGAAGCTTGCCATGCAGAAGATCGGCATGCAGAGCCTCGAGTGCGGCAGGAAGTGTTTCGCTCATAGCGCGATCATAATCCCGGCCTCAACGCTTCACGCCTCATAGAAACCTATAATTGCGGTTCCAGATTGCGCACACTACAATCGCGTACGGCGAGAAGCTTGCAGGAGGCTCCTGGTCCGCCATCCTTAAAGTGTTGGCGGAGGCGGATCACCCACTTCTTCTTGCTGCTCATGCTTCAGGCAATAGCGAGTCCACGGAATAGCCTTGAGCCGCTTTTTTTCGATCAGGCCTCCATCCACAACGCACCGGCCATAGGTTCCGTGCTCAATGCGGCCTAACGCCTCACGAACCTGTTCGAGCACCTTCCACTGCAGGTTTCCTTCTGTGAACAGGACCCCCTTGATGTCGTCGTCTACGCTATGGTCGACAGTTTCATGAGCTGCGTCCGCATCCAACCCGCGAGCACCTGTGCCATCGTATTCCATTGCTGTCGAGAGCTCTTTTTCTTTTGCGAGCAGCAGATCCTTGTATTCATTGATTTCCATGCGGTTCTCCTTTCCACTCTTCTGCATCATATCGGGCTTACAGCGACAAACAGGCATATCTCACTTGGAAGATACGGCGAAGCCGCTTATGACAACTGATCCGTGCAGGACCTTTCGGCCGCATCCTTCTCAAGCAACGTCTTCCATCCGGGCAGATCCCTGGAGCCAGTAATCAGACGGGCTCCGGTGCGAAAACGGAGATACGTATATCCCCAGTTAACGAAGACGCTCCACCTGTTACGAAAATCCATGAGGAAGAAGATGTGTACGGTAAGCCAGGTCGCCCAGGCCATAAAACCGGACCAGTCAGCCCTGAAAGGCCAGACGATTCGGGCGACTGCCATCTTGCGCCCGATAGTCGCCATATCCCCCTTGTCGAAGTAGCGGAAGCCCTTTTGCTGTGCCGCTGCAGAAGGATCGCACACCAGCAAGCCGATGCGCCCGGCAGCATAGCGGCCCATCTGCATCGCCGGCTGCGCTACACCCGGAACCTGTTTGCCGTCCTGCTCGAAATGCGCCAGATCTCCGCAGATAAAGATCTCTGGATGCCCCTTCGGGTTGAGGTGTTCATCGACCAGCACGCACCCACGCCGGTCCAGAATGCTGTCGTTTCCCATACTGGCCGCCAGCAGCCTGCCGAGCGGCGAGGATTTTACTCCCGCGGCCCAGAGAGTGCAAACACTCTCTATTCGTTTAGTCTGTGCGCCCTCGCCAATGATGACGTAGCCAGGCTGCAGGTCCGTTACCAGTGCGCCAGTGTGCACCTCTACACCCAGCTTATGGAGTTGCAGGATTGCTTTCTGCTGTAAATCAGTCGGGTACATGCCTAATACGGCAGGAGAGCCTTCGAGAATGATGATCTTCGTTTTCTTTGTGTCGATATGATGAAAATCTTTCGCCATATAGAGTCTCGTAATGTCCGAGATTGCTCCGGCGAGTTCCACGCCTGTGGGCCCGGCACCGATGATGACGAACTGCAATGGAGGGTGCGAACCGGTTTCCACCATCTGCCGTTCCGCAAGTTCAAAGGCAAGCAAGACCCTCCGACGAATCTCCGTGGCGTCTTCAATCTGTTTCAGTCCTGGCGCCAGCTCTGCCCACTCCGGATGACTGAAGTAGCTATGTGTCGAACCAGTGGCCAGGACGAGATAGTCGTACGCTACGATTGCACCCGATTCAAGATGCACGCGACGGGACGGCGCTTCGATACTCACCACCTCATCCATCAACACCTCGGTATTCGTGTTACCGCTGAGGATCCTGCGAATGGGTTGAGCGATATCGGCTGGCGAAAGCACGGCGAGCGCAATCTGATAGAGCAGCGGTTGAAAGGTGTAATGGTTGGTACGGTCGATCACCGTCACATCTACCGGCAATTTCGCGAGTTGCTTCGCTGCGTTGATGCCTGCGAATCCTGCTCCCACCACAACTACGCGTGGCCTGGGTGCGCCTCCAGCGACTTCAGCAGCCATAGCAGCTACTCCTCTTCATTCCACCGCAATTCTCAAGCATCGAGGATCTCTGACTTCCTTTCTGCTTTCGTGTGAACGATGCCAATCTACGCGAGAGAAGACGGTCCGTGAATCATGGAAACATATAGGTGCACCATGCAATACGCCTATCTGTCCATCGTGCATAAAGCGCGGGAAAAACGATGCCTCGGTGCAATTGCAGGTACTCGCATATGTGGCCCTCCAAGCTATACATCGATATCGATTCACACCCTATATAAAGACATAATTGTGGCTCCTTTTCTCACGCCGCTACGATCAAGACGCGATGTGAGTCTTCTTCGCAGGATGGACGCGATTTCACAGCTCCCTCGCAAGAAAAGGAAGGTAGTGCATTATGGCGAAGGTCTTATGTGTTCTGTATCCCGATCCTCAAGCGGGTTACCCGCCACAGTATGCTCGGGACACGATTCCCACGATTACTCATTACGCTAACGGTCAGACTGCGCCAACGCCTAAGGGCCCCCTCGGCTTTAAGCCAGGCGAGTTAGTTGGCTGCGTCTCGGGTGAATTAGGCCTTCGCTCGTATCTCGAAAAACACGGCCACGAGTTGATCGTTACCAGCGATAAGGAGGGTCCGCATTCAGAGTTCGAAAAGCATCTTCCAGACGCTGAGGTTGTGATCTCCCAGCCCTTCTGGCCGGCATATCTGACCAAGGAGCGGATTGCGAAGGCCAAGAACCTGAAGCTCGCTCTCACCGCCGGCATCGGTTCCGATCACGTCGATCTCGAAGCAGCGGCCAAGGCAGGCGTCACCGTTGCCGAAGTGACCGGATCGAACAGCATCAGCGTGGCAGAGCATGTTGTGATGATGGTTCTCTCGCTGGTTCGTAACTATCTACCTGCACATGGACTCGCCGTCAACGGTGTCTGGAACATCGCCGATTGCGTCGAGCGCAGCTACGATGTGGAAGGAATGCACTTCGGTACGATCGCTGCTGGACGGATTGGCCTCGCGGTATTGCGCCGCCTCAAGCCCTTTGGCTTGTGCCTACATTACACCGATCCGCATCGGCTCAGCCCGGAAATTGAGAAAGAGCTCGGTCTGACCTTTCACCCTAATGCCGAGTCGCTTGTGAAAGAGGTCGACATCGTCAATCTTCAGATGCCGCTCTATCCCTCGACAGAGCATTTCTTCGACGACAAGATGTTTGCCAAGATGAAACGCGGCGCATATCTGATCAACACAGCTCGTGGCAAGCTGGTTGAACGCGATGCGGTCGTGCGTGCTCTCTCCTCGGGCCATCTCGCAGGTTATGCCGGTGATGTATGGTTTCCGCAACCTGCGCCGCTCGATCACCCCTGGCGCACCATGCCGTTCAATGGCATGACCCCACACATGTCGGGAACTTCGCTCTCTGCGCAGGCGCGCTATGCCGCAGGTACGCTGGAGATTCTTGAAAGCTATTTCGACAAAACACCGATCCGTCAGGAATACCTGATCGTTGATGGCGGGAAGCTTGCCGGTACAGGCGCCCAGTCCTACAAGCTGACTTAAATCCACAATCACATGTCCGAACGGGTGCCAGTCCCAACTTCAGAAGTTGACTGGCATCCGTTCTTTCACTTCTTTTTTCGACAGCGATCGTTCCGGATATCTGAATGAGTCTAACGTCGAGCAATGGCAACCTCGTACTGATACCGCGAAGGATACCTCGCGGTCCGTATTTTGCACTGCACCATGTTTCGAAAGCGTTTGGCTCCACGCTTGTACTCGATGACGTCAGCTTTAACGTCAATCGGGGAAATACTCTCTGCATCATCGACAGCAGCGGCGCGGGGAAAACAATCCTTCACCTGCTCATGGAATTTCTGAAGCCTGATTCCGGCCAGGTAATCGCAGAAAACGAAGACATCTCTGATTTTTCCCAAAAGCTGAATCAGCCGATCTCTCGAAAAATCGTGATGGTCTTTGAGGATGGAACCATCTTTAGACCTTCCACCAGTGACAAGATCAAGTACAGCTCACAAAGAATCCAGATGTCTCTGCGTCAGGAGAGGTCAAGGGAGACGCGACGCTGGAGGGCTGCCGTAGAGGCACTTGCCGAAAATCCAGAGGCTATTCTGCTGGACCGATCGAAGGCAAAGACATCTCCTTGCCAAATGCATCACTTGGAGGCTTTATTCCGACGCCGAAAGGCCGAAGGGAAAACGAGTATCGTCCTCACGGAAGAGAGTAGTGTGATACGGCGAATCGCAGATCAGGTTCTCCTTCTTGAGGATGGAAGCGTGCGGTTCTCGGGCACTCTCTCAGAAATGACTCGCACACGCAATCTGATTGACCTACCCTATCAATGGCTTGATCAACGCGTGCTTTCTTTACCATAGATTCGCGGCTTAAATGTGTTCTATGTTCGTGGTAGGTGCAGGAGTCAAGCAATGCAGGCGATACCGGTTGGAGTGAAGGGTTACGCTACTCTCGTGGTCGAGCCGAAGCATCTGGCCAACGAATTCAAGGACCCCTCGCTGCCACATGTGCTCGCAACGCCGATCCTGATTCTTCTGATGGAGAATGCGGCACTTGACGCCGTTCGCAGCTATTTGGATCCGGGGGAGAGTGCCGTCGGTACCGCGGTTGAGATCAAGCATCACGCGCCAACGCCAGTTGGGCAGCGCGTGATAGCTGAAGCTGAAGTCATTCGAATCGACAAAAGACGGATAATATTTTTGGTAACAGCCTGTGACGAGACTGAAGAGATCGGCGTGGGAGTCCATGAGCGCACGGTAGTGGATATCAGTCGTCTTGCGCAGCGCCTGGCGGCGAAGAGCAATCTGAGGTCAGGAAAAATGTAGTAACCTCGGTCGCTCTTCGCGAGGTTAGAGCCGGCCCGCTTCACCGTCAAGGAGATTGACGATGCACAGTCGCCTGATCCGCCGCATTCTTCTCATTACCGGATTGTTAGCTCTTATCACTTCAATCGGCACAGTCGGGTTTGTGCTGATTGAAGGATATCCATGGTTCGATGCTTTCTACATGACGCTCTCGACAATTACGACCATCGGCTATCAGGAGATCAAGCCGCTTAGCCATTCCGGGCGCGTGTTCAATTCATTCCTGATTATCGTCGGCGTTACCGCAGTGTTCGTGGCTGTGGGCGCGATGACCCAAACCATTATCGAGTTGGAGTTGCAAGGGCGCTATGGAGAGCGCAGAAGGAAGAAAATGATCCATCAACTTCGCGATCACTTTATCGTCTGCGGCTACGGTCGAGTAGGCCGCAACGCGGCCTACGAATTTCAAAGGACAGCCACCCCATTTTTGGTGATTGACCGCAATGAACAGCGCGTCGCAAAAGCTACGAACGCGGGTATGCTTGCTATGGCTGCCGATGCCACACAGGACGATAGCCTTCGAGAAGCAGGGGTGTTCCGTGCAAAGGGACTGATCGCAGCCTTGGCATCGGATGCGGACAACCTCTTTATCATTCTCTCTGCAAAAGCTCTCAATCCCCAATTGACCGTCGTGACGCGTGCATCAGAAGAAGAAGCCGGAGAGAAGCTGCGACGGGCCGGGGCTGATACCGTTCTGACTCCATTTTCCATGGCCGGCCGCCAGCTTGCCGATGTGCTGTTGCGGCCGCATGTGGTCGAGTTCATCGACTTTGCCAGGAGCAATATGGGAACCGGGGTTGTGATGGAACAGGTGCGAGTCTCGTCACAGGCAGAGTTCACCGGAAAGACTCTGGGGGAGTTGACGGAACTGCGTAGGTCGGGAGTCATCATCCTCGCTATTCGCAAAACATCGGGAGACACGACCTTCAATCCGGATCCAAATTTGGAAATTGCCGCGGGCGATTTTCTAATTGTGATGGGAGAGCGTGCAAATCTGCAACGCCTTGAAAGACTCATCACGGCATAACTGTCAGACAGAATAGCTCACGATCCAAGACACAATGGAATGTCTGCGCTCAACCCGGAAAACCGCATGAAAGAATCAGCACCAGGAGGCCATCATGAAGCGAAGCATAGCTGGGATTAATCCAACGGCCAAACCCTCCGGAACCGGTTGCGAGGAGTGTCTGGCCACAGGCGCATGGTGGTTTCACCTTCGTCGCTGTGCTGAATGCGGTCACATCGGGTGTTGCGACAGTTCTCCCAACCAGCATGCGACGAAGCATTTTCATGCCACAGGGCATCCCATCATTCGAAGCTTCGAACCAGGGGAGACGTGGTTCTGGAATTTCATCAAGCGCACCGAAGTAAGGGGCGAAGCACTTGCGCCGCCTGAATCGCATCCCAAAGACCAGCCGGTACCGGGCCCTGCTGGGCACGTTCCCTTAAACTGGCAATCGCTATTGAACGAATAGGGCTGATCGTCTACTTGGTCTACTTGTTTTATCTGAGGACATGTCATGACAGCCAAAACAACTCATCCCCATCCATGGCCGGCTCTTTCCTATCCGGCATTTGAGCCCACCCGATACTTCCTGCACATGGTGCTGCAGGCAATAGGCAAACTCAAGCTGGCAGCACCATTCCAGCCGCAGTGGGCCGAAGTGCCGTTATGGCTCAACGCGAGAGGTCTGACTACCGGCCTCATCCCATACGTCGACGGCGTCTATGAGGTCCGTGTCGATTTCATATCGCACGAGGTGCAATGGCTCACAAACTCGGGCATCTCGGGGCAAATAACCTTAGGGCCTACATCTGTTGCCGCGTTCGTCGACTCGTTCCTGAATCAACTTCACCACGCAGGGATTAACGCGTCGATCACGCTCATGCCACAGGAAGTGCCTAACCCGATCTCGTTCAACGAAGACAAAGAACAGCGCCCATACGATCGCAACCTGGTCGATGCATGGTGGGGCATCCTTCTCCGCTCTCAACATGTACTCAAAGCTTTTCAGGGACGCTTCACCGGCAAAACGCAACCCATCGGCCTGATGTGGGGAACACTCGACATTCGAGCTGTCTTCTATAACGGCAAACCGGCCTCACCGAGCGCAAACATCGGCTACATCCGCCGCAATGCGATGAATGCGGAGCTGATCGAGATGGGATGGTGGGCCGGCGACGCGTCCTATCCGAAGCCAGCGTTCTATTCCTTCACCTACCCTCAGCCGCAAGGAATCGAAAGCATGAAGGTCGCTCCAGACGTCGCCTGCTGGAATGCAGGAATGGGCGAGTTCCTACTCGATTACGATGACTTACGCCAATCCAGCAACCCCGACCGCGACTTGTTTGCATTCCTGGAATCCACCTATCAAGCCGGTGCCGCTTCGGCAGGTTGGAATCCCGGACTACTTGGCAGCGGCCGCCCTGACTAAACCTCGTGCAGTACATGGAACGAAGTCACAGCTCGGAACTTTTCGATCGCGTGGCCGAGCAGGTCTTTACAGCTCTCCATGCCAGGGACGAGGCCTAAGACCGACGACGCCTCTTCCGAAAGCTGTGAGCAGATGAGGGTGCCGCGGTTCTTTTTGGCGCAACGGGCATTCCATCATGGAAGTGCTTTCGAAGAACGTCTCGAAACCATTGATACAGATCTTCGTTTTCCAGCCGTGGATGCCACGCCATCAAGTACTGGAACCGTGGAATCTCTGCCGGAGCCTTGACTTGCCTGAAAGGATACCGGCCCAGAAATTGCGGGGCAACGCGCGACGGCACGGTCAAGATAAGTTCCGTATCACGAAGTGCCATAACACCAGCGAGGAAATAAGGGACGATAAGGCCAATCTCACGCCTTTTTCCAATTTCCGCTAGAGGTCTATCGACAAGCGTCTGTTGATTTGGATCCATTTCAATCATGACGTGTCGATACTGCAAGTATTGGCTGAGACTGAAAGCTCTTCCTTTATACGGATGGTTTTCAGCAACAAGGCAGACGAAGTGCTCTTGAAACAAAACCTCTGTATAGATCGGATGCGGCGGAGCCAGAGCACTGAAGACAAGATCGACCCGGCCCGCAAGTAAGTCCGCATAGGAGTACTCCTGCCAGGCTGACACGTGAATCTGCACACCGGGCGCAGCCAAGCTGGCAGGCCCAACAATGCGGGGCAGGATGACTGCCGTCGCATAGTCCGTCATCACCACCCGAATACGTCCAGTTGCGTCGCGGGGGGAAAAGGCTTGCCCGGTCAAAAATCTTTCCAGACGTGGCAGCATCCATTCAAGTTCCTGTAGAAGCTGCTTCCCGCGGGCCGTCAATAAATAATCGCGATGACCATCCCGAATCAAGAGATCGTCCGAGAATGTGTCGCGTAAGCGATCCAGTGCATGACTCATCGCCGGCTGTGATAGGTTTACACGCTTTGCCGCCCGCGTAACACTGCGTTCCTCGAGAAGTGCATGGAGCGGGACAATCAGATTCAAATCTATGTTTCTGATATGCACGTGATGAATTTTATCAATTTGATCCATGCATCGAGTCAATGAATTTGTTGGCGTCTAGATGAGAGGGGGGAGTGAAAGCACTGTCCAGCATTCCGCGAGATCGCCTTCGCTTCCATCATGTTCGCAGGACTCCGCGCGACAGATCCTTAAAGATGGCGAGAACAGGCTCTAGCCACCGATGCATTGGCCGCCCATTATATGTTCCTATAATATCGAACGCGTCGATTCTCAGATACATCTTAGAGAGCGCCGCTTGCGCAGGCGCACGGTAGCGTTTGGGTAGAGTGAGCTAACCTTTCATGCTCTTTCACTCTGCCGGGAACCATGGCTTTACGACCAGAACTCCTTGCGTCAAACGCTGAGTGTGAGAATCCCTGCCCGGCACAGTGAGAGGGGCGAGCTACATGGAACATTTGTTGGCCGCGCGGTCGCAGATGGGAATGTCGCTGGCATTCCATATACTCTTCGCAACGATAGGCGTCTCTCTTCCCTTGATGATGACGGTCGCGGAATGGCGCTGGCGAGCCTCAGGTGATGACTCTTACCTCTGGTTGGCAAGACAGTGGTCAAAGGGCGCAGGGATTCTCTTTGCCGTCGGAGCTGTTTCCGGCACAGTACTTTCCTTTGAACTCGGCCTTCTTTGGCCACGCTTCATGCAATATGCAGGCGCCATCATTGGCATGCCTTTCTCACTCGAGGGATTTGCATTTTTCACCGAAGCCATTTTTCTAGGAATCTACCTCTATGGCTGGAATCGCGTGCCAGAATGGCTCCATCTTGCGTCGGGAGGAATGGTTGCTATCAGTGGTCTTCTCTCGACCCTCTTTGTAACCGCGGCAAATGGCTGGATGAACACGCCTGCCGGTTTTCGGATCGAACATGGCCAATTCGTGGATATTCATCCATTCGCAGCGATGTTCAATCCAGCGGCTATTCCAGAAGGAATCCACATGGCTCTTGCGGCCTATTGCGCGGGAGGCTTTGCTACCGCCGGCATTCATGCATGGCTGATGCTCCGACGCGGCTTCAATCACTTTGATTCCAACGCGATCAAAATCGCGTTAGCAATCGGAGGTATGGCGGTTCTTCTCCAGAGCGTCAGTGGTGACGCCCTCGCGCGCATGGTCGCATCCAGACAACCGATGAAACTAGCAAGCCTGGAAGGTCAGTTCCAAACAGAAAGAAGTGCCCCACTGCGAATTGGCGGAATCCCCTTTTCCAGAGAGCGAGTGACTAAATACGCGATCGAGATACCCGACGGCCTCAGTCTCCTCGCATTTCATTCCCCTCATGCGCTGATTCAAGGACTGGAGGAAGAGCCTGAGGCCGACTGGCCTGATGTCCGCATCGTCCATATCTGCTTCCAGGTGATGGTGGGATGTGGGATGATTTTGTGCGCTATTGCCATCCTGAGCAGCATCTTGCAATGGAAGAGCCGTGAGGCGTTAAAAACGAAGTGGTATCTGAGAATCCTGATGTTTTTGAGCCCGCTGGGGTTTATTGCTCTTGAAGCCGGCTGGATGGTGACAGAACTCGGACGTCAACCCTGGATTATCTACCACCTGATGCGAACACGCGACGCCGTAACATCGATGCCGAATCTGAATCTCACCTTTAGCGCCATGACGGCGCTGTATATCCTTCTCGGAGTGATCACACTCTGGCTACTCGCGCATCATGTCATAACCCTTCCCGAGAGAAGCGACCAAAAGTTTCGTGAGGTGACGGAATGAACGCTGGTACCGCATTAGCAGCGGTCATTCTTGGTGGCACTATCCTGTATGCGCTGTTAGCGGGCGCCGACTATGGAGCCGGCTGCTGGGATATGCTCTGTTCCGGCGCGAGGAAGCAAGAGCAACAAAACCTCATTGCACGCGCCATACAACCGGTATGGGAGACGAATCATGTATGGTTGATCCTCGTTATTGTGCTGATGTTTTCAGGCTTCCCAGGCGCGTTCTCCGCTCTGTCCGTAGGGCTCGCGGTACCTTTGCTGTTCGTTCTACTAGGGATCGTCCTGAGAGGCTCCGCTTTTGTTTTTCGGGCCTACTTCGTGGGTGCCCCAGACATCCAATCTTCATGGGGTAGGGTCTTCTCCATCTCCAGCAGTTTTACTCCATTCTTTCTTGGTGTCATTATCGGCGCGATCTCATGCAATCAGACTATTGTGAGTCATGGAATCAGCGTGAATGGATTTCTGAAGACATGGTGGGGAATATTTCCGGTCTGTGTCGGCCTTCTTGCACTCATGCTCTTTGCGTTTTTGTCAGCAAGCTATCTCACAGTCGAAGCAACCACGGTCGAACTACAGGACGATTTCAGAAGTCGAGGGCTTGCAGCCTGGGTCACATCTGTCATCATGGCAGGCATCACGCTTCTTATGGCGGGTTCATCTGCATACGAGATCAGAAGCGCATTGATGAGTCTACGTGTATTCCCCATCGTGCTCCTCGCAATCTGTGTTTCTCTGGTGGCCGCTTATTCACTCTTCAGAAGATATTTCGCTATGGCAAGAGTGGCCGCCGCACTTCAGGTTGCACTCATTCTGCTCGGCTGGGGTCTGGCCCAATACCCTTACATAATTCGGCCTGATATCACAATCTCGAACAGTCAGGCACCAAACAATGTCCTGATCGCACTTCTGTTTGTGGCAGCCGGAGGAATGGTAGTGTTAGTCCCTTCTTTAACCTTGCTCCTCTACGTCTTCAAACGAAGAAATGCCTATCCTCAACGGCACATCACAACTCTACAATGATGACCAGAGCGAAAAGAGCATAGCGCATGAACAACCATCATCGAAACACCCCGCGTCCTCCAGCCGCACTTTCGCACTCGAGCAGCGGAACTATTTCGAGCCCCGAGAGGATCGTCTACATCGTGGACGACGATGCACGAGTAAGACGTTCCCTGGCTAATCTTCTGGCATCTTTCGACATTCCTACCCGAGCGTTTCCGTCCGCCCTCGAATACCTGAATTGCGAACTCCCAGACCTCCTGTCATGTCTCATTCTCGACATTAACCTTCCTGGCCTGAGCGGATTGGCGCTTCAGCAAAGGCTCGTAAGCCAGCAACACCCACCCATTATCTTTCTTACCGGACATGGTGACGTTCCGTCTTCCGTGCAAGCGATGAAGGCCGGAGCGGTCGATTTCCTACCGAAGCCGTTCCATAAGGATCAACTCTTACGGGCCATCGATGAGGCATTCCAACGCCATGCTGAATCGCGAGTCATCCACGCCGAACTTGCCGATTTAAACGCACGGTATGGCCGTCTCACTCCGAGAGAAAGAGAAGTTCTGGCCCTGATCGTCGCTGGCCGCTTGAACAAACAGGCTGCCGCCGAATTGGGGATTAGCGAGATCACCTGCCAGGTGCATCGTGGTCAGATCATGAGGAAGATGTCAGCCGAATCCCTGGCAGATCTGGTGCGCATGGCCTCGAAGCTCCAGATCCCCCTGCCGAAGCGTCTGGGCTCGTCATAACGTCTCTTCTCAAAAGAGTGATGGTGGGCGCAGAGACAAGAGGGGCGAGGGACAGTTCATGCCCCCGAAGCTGCCGTTTACTGGCGGGCTCTGGCCATACGCGTTAACTGGGTCATTCGAACCCGGATGGCTCAGCCAAGATCTTGGAAAGCATGACCATCGATTTGGATCCTCTGCACCAGTTCAGCAGACAGCTCATTTGCAGCCACGGCTCTGTAAAATTCCCATGGATGCAGACTGGACAAATCGGGCAACGCAGCTCCAGCTCGAACATAGAGACCTAAATTCGGCTCTTGCGAATTCACGTAGAGATCAAACTCTTGTATTGGAGTAGCTCCCCTTAGGTTTGCGTTAGCTTCCTCCGTTACACATCTCGCCTCAAGTTGCTCATCCGTCTCTTCTAAAGCTGCAGTCTGCTCGTCGATTTGTTCCTCAGCGATTTTGTTCTTGTCCGGAAGATTCATCTTTTCAGGCATAGCCTAGCCCTCTCGTCTTCTTATACTCCAGCACACATGTAGCGAATAGCCCCACCTGACATCATGATTCAGGAGCCGGCATGTGAGCGCGAAGGGCGCAGTTCGTCAAACAGCATATGACAGGAAAGCACGAAAAGATTAAGCCCAAACGACCACAGATAGCTATACAGCAACCATGACAACAGGTGGCCCGTAGCATAACGGAATATCAATAAGACCAGGCACGATACGGCTGCAATGACAGAAGATGCGTAACACCATTTGGAACGGTGATCATCGACGGTATCTCTTGCAGAGAGATACTCTGTCACGGCGACACAAAAAGCCTGCAGGGCTGCCAGATATAGAAACCACTTTGCCTCGCTTTGACTGGCGATAAAGCAGCCAATGCCAATCATCGTGCCGATTAATCCCTGAAAACGGAGCGCCACTCTTCCCGAATGTTGATGTGGGAGCATGAAGCTACTGGCCAACGCAATGGCGCTGTCAGCGACTATATATGCAGACAGAACCACAAAAGAGATCACAGTTCCGACCGGCATCAATAAAAGGGTTGCGTTTATCGCCGAACAAAAGGCGATCACACCCCCTGCCACCAGCGCGACGATACCACGCACGCAGGTAGCTCCCCAATATGCAGTGTAGTCCGTCATTCTTACGTTCCTTGCTAAAAAACCACAGTAAAACATTCGACATCAAGGCCGCCCGGAGCAAACCCGCTACGAATATTCGGGCTTATAGGCTCGAATAGTGAACTCAAAGGTCATACCGACATCCTTATTGATGGTAGCCCATAGCTGGCCACCGTGATTCTCAATAATGGAACGGCTGATGGAAAGACCTATCCCAAAACCTTCGGCTTTCGTACTGTAAAACCTGTCGAAAATGTAATCAAGCTTGTCGGGGGCTACAGCCATCCCCGTATCTCGGACAAGAACACCCACGGATTCTCGATGAAGATTGTAAGTGGCAATCAACAGTTCTCGTGGTCGATTTTGTACTGCGGCCATAGAATCGATACTGTTCTTGATGAGGTTACATATCACTTGTTGCAACTGGACACGATCTCCGAGAACCTGCTTCAGTCCTTGCGCGGGTTGAATTGTCAGGCTGATTGCGCCATTGCGAAGATCACCCTGAATGAGAGGCAAGATCTCTTCGACACACTGATTGAGATCAACAGGTTTCTTGTCTATCAGTGTCACCTGGCTTAACGCCTTGAGCCCCCGAACTACGTCCGCCGCCCACTCGCCATCACGGACAATCCACTCAGCTGTCTCATGTGCTCTGACCAGGTTCGGAGGAGTAGCGTCCAACCATCGCAAGAGTGCAGAGGCATTGGTCACAATTGCTGTTAGAGGTTGATTCGTCTCATGCGCAATCGAAGCCCCTAATTCACCAATGGTCATGACCCGCGATGCATGCTCGAGCTCCGTTCGAAGCGCTCGCAACATGGCCTCCGAGCGCTTTCGCTCTGTCATATCTATGACAAACGCAACTGTCTTGTGTTCTGCCCCATCCAGGCTTGTACAGCTGATCAAAACAGGGATATGAGTGCCATCCCGGCGTCGATACTCTCTTTCGTAAGGTTGAACCGATCCTTTCGCCTTCAGTTCATCCATCAATTGCTGGTCGTCTTCCCTCAACTCTGGCGGTGTTAGATCCGCCCATCGTATTCGCCCCGATTGAATGTCTTCGCGAGAATAGCCAATGATCTTCATAAATGCATCGTTGGCTTCCGCGATTTGCCCATCGTCCGTCCAGATAGCAATGCCGATAATATTGGCGTCCACCAACCTTCGAATCTGGGCCTCACGCTCGTGAAGTTCTTGGGTGAGACGCATGTTCTCAAACGACATGGCGGCTTGTGATGCCAAGAGCTTCAGAACGACTAAACATTCCGGCACGAGTGGATTTGACTTGTTGCGGTCTTCCAGAACAAGCAATGCGATGAGCTTACCCTTGCTCATCAGAGGCAAGCCAAGCATGGAACCGGAGCGATTTTGCCAAATGTAATCGTCAGGAGAATGTCCGTTGGGGGAAAACACATCCTCCCGAACAGTGCTTTCCGTCATGAGTCTTGTCAACTCGACAGCATAGCCAGGCAGATCCCCGTCCGAAGATCGCTCATCACGAAAATTCACCTCAACACGACCAGGCCGGGAAATTGCCTCCGCGACAACGCGAGCGTCCTTACGCTCATACATAATCAAAACAGCACGTTCAGAGCCAGCATATTGGCTCGCCGCCTTCATGAGTAAACGAATCAGGCGATCGGGAGCTATTTCATTTGAGACCTGCTGCAGCGTTTCAGCGATGACCGTGAAGTCAAGCAGCTCATTCCGAGCCTGAGAGATTTCAGAGGATCTATTGATAGCAACCAGTGAGCCGCCCTTGACCGACTGGACATGACCTTCGTCCTTACCTGGCCAGCGGGGAGCCCCATCGCCATGCACGCGGATTCGAAATTCGTCGAGTCTGGCGCGCGCATCCTCCCCTTTCACAATGCTCTTACTCCTTTCGCTGATTGCAGACTCTGCATTCCATTAAAAAGTCCCACCTCTCATTTGCATAATGAATTCCTAGAATTATAGATATTCACTATATGAATACATGACGGCTATTCCCGTCTCGGCCACGTGCACCGATCGATGGTCACGGCTCTTGCAAAACGACAACCGAACTTCACTAAAGGGACGACAAGCAGGAGATCTGCTTATCTCTTGCGCAGTCACATGCACTCCAGAATGCATCCTCGTGATGCCCGGAAGCCCTCAATTCCGGAAAAGGCTTTGAGCCGCTCCAGCGACTGACTCCGAGTGGAGTCCAAACTTCTTCTGAGCGTCTATTAGCTATACAAATGTCCCGACTGTATTCATCCCAATGATGCGAACTTTGCTGTCAACCACCGCGTTCAAATCAAACTTCGATATTCGTTCAACGCTCATCTGTCTCAATGAGGTGGAGAGAGTATGCATCTGATTAAAAGCTGCCTCCTAAGTGCGCCGCATCATAGAAACATATAATTGGCCGATATTTTGTGCGCTATTATCATGCTGATTCAAGGCATAAGCCGCTAAATCACCTTCAGGAACAGAGGCGTATTTCAAGAGCCGATCAAGCAATTCCTGAATAGAAGAGTTGTTTTGCAGAGAAAGAACATAACAGACACGCATACAACTTTGTAGGCTTCTAAAAGGGGATACAGATGAGCGCGAAGAATGAGCCTAGCAAAGGATTTAGTCACGATATGCAAGCTGAGAGGGTGCAACCCCAGCCAGACCATCCCATCCGAGCGATCGAGTTGTTTGCCTGGCTCGGCGTAGACGAGCTACATTCGGGAGAGATCGGCCTGAAGCAAGTATGGGCGCCTGGCGCGAAGATTCCCCTCGTGGCCGTAAAACGTTACACGATGGAGGCACCCGCCATTGTGGATGCAATGCAGAGGCAGGCAAAGGTCTATGGCAAAAAGATTCGCCTGTGCCGGTTTGTATTTGCAGAAGTTGTGTCCGAGACGCCGGCTGGCGAAGATAAGCCATGATCCCTGCCATGGATCCAAACCTCCAGGTTAACGCCTGCTACAGAGAGCCAAGTGCTTGCTCGGCGGGAAGCCTAAAAGGAATAGCGAAATGCAACCCAAAGCTCCCGTCATTATGATCATTCGCCACGCAGAAAAGCCAACTCAAGCAATTGCCGGCGTCAAACAAAAGGGCGAAAAAAATTCGCATCACCTGACGGTAAAAGGTTGGCAACGTGCAGGTGCGCTTGCGCACTTCTTTGCGCCCGGACACGCTCAGTCATCGGAGTCGTTGATTGTCCCACCTCAATTTCTCTTTGCCTCAGCGCCTTCGCATAGCGCAGATGACGAGTGCAAAAGCCACCGTCCCGAAGCGACCATCAAACCACTCGCAGAAAAACTTGGCCTGAAAATCAATATGACTTTCAACAGAGGACAAGAGTCAGCCGTTGCGAGTGCTGCCCAAGCCTGCAAGGGGCCCGTCCTGATTGCCTGGCAACACGACAGTATCTACGAAATCGCAAAAGTGATTCCTGGCGGAGACATTGCTCCTCAACACTGGCCCGAGAACCGATTCGACATCGTGTTCGTCTTCACCCTCCGCAGCTCCCAAAATGGCTATAGCTTTGACCAGGTGCCTCAATGCCTGCTTGCGGGTGACACTCCGGATGTGTTTTGACGACACTGGGTGCGCTCAACCGCGCCGACGCAATGCCTCATTCTCAAGCTGAACAAGGGACAATTTATCCAGAAGATCAAGGACCACCGAGATACCCGCGAGGTTGATTCCTAAAGAGCGCCGAAGCCGAACAATCTTCCGCAGGCGAGGCGCTGCCGCAGGATCGAACAGTAACTCGATCTCATTGCGCCTGATAGGAGTGATCAGTCCGAATTCTATAAACTGCGAAATCAGCGCAGGATGCACATCGGCATGGAGAGCGAGATCTTCGAGAGTCAATTCGGAGCCCTCACGACGGCGAAGAACAATGGCGTATGACTGCATCTTTCTCCTCCTAGAATTGCGAGTCGCGAGGATTGAAATGAGACTCAGTAGCAAGCTGTTCAAAGAGTTCTTTTTGCTTTGCGCTCAAGTCCGTGGGGTTCAGAATTTTGAGCCTGACATACTGATCTCCCCTTGCCCCATTTCTCTCGCTTAAACCCAGACCACGCAACCGAAGCTTTTTGCCCCCTTGTGTTTCCGGCGGAATTTTCATCTCTACCGATCCATCCATGGTCGGCACGTTGATGGTCGCCCCAAGTGCTGCCTCCCACGGAGAAACGGGCAATTCTATCTCGACGTCCTTATCTCCAATCACCTGAAATCGCTTATGAGGTTGAATCCGTATATGCAGAAAGAGATCGCCGGCAGGCGCGCCATTTCCACCGGCTTCTCCTTGCCCAGCCAATCGAATGACAGAATCCTGACGAACGCCCGCCGGAATCGTGACTTCGAGAGATTTCGGTCGAAGCACGACTCCAGCCCCTCCACAAGTGGGACATGCCTTGCCATCCTTCTTGCCACTCCCGCCACAGGTCGGGCATGTTTCTGTCGATTCGAAACTGATGGTCCGCTTTGTACCGCGATGTGCTTCTTCGAGGCTTAGCGTGATTTCTGCATCGACATCGCTACCACGCATCCGAAACCCACTGCCGGCCCGGGCGCTCCGTCGGCCGCCAAAAAGACTCTCAAAGAAGTCACTAAAATCACCCGAAGCCCTCTGACCGCCAGCGGAACCAAAGCCACCGTAGCCTCCTGCTCCTGGCTCCCAGCCGGGCGGCGGTGTGAAATCAGAGCCCGCCTTCCAGTTCTGCCCCAGTTGATCAAATCGTTTGCGCTTCTCCGGGTCTGACAAAACCTCATAGGCTTCATTGATCTCTTTAAATTTGTCCTCGGCAGCTTTATCGCCAGGGTTCACATCTGGATGATGCTTTCGCGCGAGCGCACGGTACGCTTTACGA
The DNA here is from genome assembly GCF_004123295.1 of Silvibacterium dinghuense. Classification (NCBI taxonomy): domain Bacteria; kingdom Pseudomonadati; phylum Acidobacteriota; class Terriglobia; order Terriglobales; family Acidobacteriaceae; genus Silvibacterium; species Silvibacterium dinghuense. The sequence goes on from NZ_SDMK01000007.1 coordinate 23,707, forward strand.
ATTTCATCCTGCGTCGCAGTTTTCGCTACGCCGAGAACTTCATAGTAGTCTCTGAATTTGACGGCCATCGGAACTCACTTAAATCAAGATGAGCCTCGGTGATGTCTCATTCACCAAGGCACAGGATGATGGAAACGCGATTAAGCCGCAACTCGCACGCGGGCAGGTCTCAGCAGATCATCACCGAGCCGGTAGCCGCGCTGGACCTCTTCAACGATGGTTCCCGAAGGATGCTCCTCGCTGGGCACAGAGTCAATGGCTTCATGCACACGGGGATCAAAAGGTTCGCCGACACTCTGGATCGTTTCGACCTTATGATGCTCCAGCAGACTGAGGAACCTGCGCTGTATGGCGCGAACTCCCTGCGTTAACGGAGAGGCAGCATCTTCCGCGTGATGCAGAGCGAGTTCGAGTCCGTCGAGCACTTCCAGGAGCGGGAGAAGGATCTCACGCTTCGCGGTTGAAACCGTATTAGTCCGCTCCCGATCAATCCGTCGCCTGTAGTTATCGAAGTCCGCCAGGGCACGGAGATACAAATCGTGCTCCTGGCGAACCCTCTCCTCGAGTTCACGAATACGCTCCTCGAGCGGATTATTATTACTATCCAGCACCGTTTCCATATCAGTCATAACCTCTCAGTCGAGGACACCGTCACTTTGTCTCGTTGAACTCAGCATCGATAACATCATCGTGATTGCCGCTCGACGTTGCCCCGACTCCCGCGCCTTCCGACGCAGTCGACTGACTGTGCGCTGCCGATGCCAAACCGTGAGCCATCTGCTGGAGATCGCCAGTAATCTGGCGCAATTTCGCAAGATCGGACGAGCCTTCTTTCACCAGTTGGCGTACGGAGTGGATCAGCTCTTCTGCCCGGGCCTTTTCGTTCTGCGGTGCTTTATCTCCCAGGTCCTGAATCTGTTTCTCCACCTGGTATGCAGTCGCGTCTGCCGTGTTTCGAACTTCGACCTCTTCACGACGCCGCTTGTCCTCTTCCGAGTGCTGCTGGGCATCGGCCACCATGCGATCGATCTCATCTTTGCTGAGCTGAGTCGATCCGCTGATCGTCACCTTCTGTTCTTTCCCCGTATCCTTGTCTTTCGCAGTAACGGTCAGAATACCGTTGGCGTCGATATCGAAGCTGACTTCCACCTGCGGAGTTCCTCGAGGCCCGGGACGAATGCCTTCAAGCCGGAAGTTCCCGAGCGTCCTATTGTCGCGCGCGAGCTCCCGTTCGCCCTGGAGCACGTGGACATCTACAGCGGTTTGATTGTCATCCGCGGTTGAGAAGACCTCGGACTTCCGCGCGGGGATGGTGGTATTGCGCTCGATCAGCTTGGTCATGACGCCACCTAGCGTTTCCAGACCCACTGAAAGCGGAGTCACATCGAGAAGCACCACACCTTTGACTTCACCCGCAAGGACGCCAGCCTGAATCGCAGCTCCGATCGCCACGACTTCGTCCGGGTTGACCGATTCGTTCGGCTCTTTTCCTCCTGTCAGACGGCGGACCAGCGCCTGCACTGCCGGAATGCGCGTGGAGCCGCCAACCAGGATCACTTCGTGGACCTCTTTCTCCGCAATGCCCGCATCCTTCAGGGCCTGCTTGACCGGGCCGATGCAGCGCTCCACAAGATCAGAGGTCAATTGATCGAACTTGGCACGCGTAAGCTTCATTTCCAGATGCTTCGGTCCGGTGGCATCCGCTGTAACAAAAGGAAGGCTGATGGTGGTCTCCAGTACAGACGACAGTTCAATCTTTGCCTTCTCCGCAGCGTCCGTCAGACGCTGCAAGGCCTGACGGTCCTTTCTCAAATCAATCCCCTGTTCGCGCTGAAACTCTTCCGCAAGCCAGTCCACAATGCGCTTATCGAAATCGTCTCCGCCCAGGTGGGTGTCGCCAGCCGTCGAACGCACCTCGAATACTCCGTCCCCAACGTCGAGGATCGAGACATCGAAGGTTCCTCCACCGAGATCGAAGACCAGGATCGTTTCGTTTGTCTTCTTCTCGAGCCCGTAAGCCAGCGCAGCTGCGGTCGGCTCATTAATAATCCTGAGCACATTCAGTCCTGCGATCTTGCCGGCGTCTTTCGTCGCCTGCCGCTGGGCATCATTAAAGTAGGCCGGGACGGTGATCACCGCATCGGTAACCTTCTCCCCCAGATACTTGGCCGCATCATCAACCAACCGACGCAGCACGATGGCCGAGATTTCCTCCGGCGAATACTCCTTGCCCTGAATCACAAAGCGAACGGCATCGTTCGGTCCGGCCACTACCTTATAGGGAACGTTCTTGATCTCGGACTGCACCTCGGAGAAGCGTCGCCCGATGAATCGCTTGGCCGAATAAATCGTGTTCTCCGGATTCAGCACGGCCTGACGCCTCGCCATTTGCCCGACGAGACGCTCGCCCGTCTTGGTAAACCCCACAACAGAAGGAGTCAGGCGGCTTCCTTCATTGTTGATGATGACCGTTGGTTTCGCGCCTTCCATCACCGCGACGACGGAGTTGGTCGTTCCCAAATCTATGCCTACTGCTTTTGCCATGACATCCTACCTCGCATGCTTCAAAGTTGGGGTCGCTTGGGTATTTCTGAAGGAGGCTGATAGCCAACAACGGCCCAGTTCCATCACGCCCACTCTGGGTTTGCGCGAGGACTGCTGGAGACCTGTCAGCGATGGTAGAGTCCGGCTGAAAGCGCGGCAATTATATCTTTATATAAGAGGTATGAAGCAATGACAGTGCTGATGCAGAGAGCGATCCGCTCTGCGTTCACGCTGCATGGATCCCGTTGCTCTGCTGTATGGATCTGGTGAACATAGAGAAGCCACGACATCGCATCAGTTCTTGCTGTAGTTTCGACGATCAGGGCAATCGCATCAGTTCTTGAGCGGCCGGAGAAATCTCCTCAAGTAAGGCGCCGTACGTCCTGCGCCATCCGCAACGCTCCATGGAGTTCCCTGGGCGACGATCTTTCCTCCCTCGTCACCGGCTCCTGGACCGATATCGATAACCCAGTCGCTGCTGGCTACGACATACATATCCTGCTCCACGAGGACCACCGTATTGCCAAGATCGATGAGCCGGTTCAATGGAACGAGCAGCCGTTCCACATCCGCGGGATGCAGACCCGTAGTCGGCTCGTCGAGGACGTACAGGGTGTCGCCCCGTTGCGGACGCTGTAGTTCTGTTGCCAGCTTGATGCGCTGCGCCTCACCGCCAGACAGTTCTGTGGCCGGCTGTCCCAGCCGTAAATAGCCCAGTCCCACTTCCAGCAGAAAATTCAGCGAGCGAGCAATCGCCAGTTCCGCCTGAAAGAATTCCGCTGCGCTGACCACAGTCATATTCAAAACATCCGCAATGCTCTTGTCATGAAATGTAACTTCGAGCGTCTCTGCATTGAAGCGCGCACCATGGCACGTGGGACAAGGCGAGTACACGCTAGGCAGAAACAGCAGCTCCACCATGACAAAGCCCTCGCCTTGGCATGTCTCGCAACGGCCCTTGGCGACATTGAACGAAAAGCGGCCCGCGTCGTATCCGCGGGCTCGCGCCATCTCCGTCTCTGCGAACAACTTTCTCACGTGATCGAACAGTCCGGTATAGGTAGCCATGTTCGATCGCGGTGTGCGTCCGATGGGCCTTTGATCCACGCGCACGAGCCGTTTGACAGACCTGGCACCTTCAACTATGCGGCCTTCTGTCTTGGATGCAGGAGCTACATCCACGTCCTCCTCATCCGGCTCACTCGCCTCCATCGCCTGCCCCAGAGATTCACTGACCAGATCCACCAGCACCTGGCTCACAAGCGTCGACTTCCCTGAACCGGATACGCCTGTGACCGAGGTAAGAACACCCAGAGGAAAGGCCACATCCAGCCCGTGAAGATTGTTCCGCGTAATGCCCTTCAGACGCAGCCAGCCTTTGGGCGACCGCGGATCATGCGTCGAAGGCTGAAACCGGCCGAAAACATATCTTGCTGTTTGCGAGGCCGGGAGATCGACCAGCCCGTGCGGCTCACCACTATAAAGAATCTCACCGCCATTGCTACCGGCCCCTGGGCCAACGTCTACGATCCAGTCCGCATGCTCGATCACATCGATCTCATGCTCGACCACGAAGAGAGAGTTGCCTGCGCGCTTCAATGCATCCAAAGCGCGCAGCAATGTCTGAGTATCGGCGGGATGCAACCCTGCAGACGGCTCATCGAGCACATAGATAACACCAAACAGGTTTGAATGCAGCTGCGTCGCCAGTCGCACGCGCTGCAGTTCGCCGGGCGAAAGCGTGGCGGTATTGCGCTCAAGAGAAAGATAGCCAACGCCCAGATCGACGAGCGCATCCAGTCGCGAAACAATATCCTTGGTGATGGTCCTAGCGGTTTCTATCTTCTCGGCGGTATGCGACGGCTCGAAGATTTCGCCCGACGCATAGCGCATCAACTGCGAGCGGGTTGCCTTCAGCGACTGATTGCCCATCTGCGCAATGTTCAATCCCGCAAAGGTCACCTCCAGAGCATCGGCTCGCAGGCGCTCGCCATGGCAGGATGGGCACTCCGTGCTCAGCATAAAGGCCGAAACACGCTTCTTCATCATCGCGCTGTGCGATTTGGTGAATGTCTCCATCACGTAGCGCCGGGCGCTGGTGAATGTGCCTTGATAGCTGGGCTCCATTTTTGCCCGCAGCGCGCGTCGCGTCTCGGCAGGCGTAAGCCCCGCGTAAACAGGTACAGTCGGCTGATCTTCCGTGAAAAGAATCCACTGCCGGTCCTTATCGGAAAGATTCTTCCAAGAGCGGTCCACGTCGTAGCCCAGCGTAACGAGAATGTCGCGAAGATTCTGCCCCTGCCAGGCGGTGGGCCAGGCGGCCACTGCCCGCTCACGGATAGTAAGCGAGGGGTCGGGCACCATCGACTCCTCGGTGACTTCGTAAATGCGGCCCTGCCCGTGGCAGACAGGACACGCGCCCTCGGGGAGATTGTATGTAAAGGACTCCGCATAGAGCATCGGCCGGCCCTTTCGGTAATGACCAGCGCGGGAATAGAGCATGCGGAACAAGTTTGAAATCGTGGTTACACTGCCGACGGAGGAGCGTGTGGTGGGCGTGCCGCGCTGCTGTTGCAGCGCAATCGCGGGCGGCAAACCGTCGATCCTGTCCACATCGGGAACGCCGAGTTGATGAAACAAACGGCGTACATAGGGTGAGACCGATTCGAGATAGCGCCGCTGCGCCTCCGCATACAGAGTCCCAAACGCGAGCGATGACTTGCCCGAACCAGACACCCCCGTAAACACCACCAGCGCATCACGCGGGATATCGACATCCACCGATTTCAGATTGTGTTCCCGTGCCCCGCGGACGCAAACGAAACCTGCACGCGACATATCTTCTCTCCGAACTGTTCAATATCTTTTTAGGTTCCGTGCCATTCACGTTCCGGATGCTTCAGATATGTGCGGTCAATGCATCTAGATGCCTGTGAAACGCCTGGAAATCCCAACTGGCGCGAGAGGGTTCATCCCTCACTCACCGAGGGAATAACGATCTTTCCAATGACGTGACACGTTCCAATCTTTCGTGCGCTTGCGCGATATCTTTTAGAGAAAATATCTCTGTCCTGAGTGGAATGTTTTGCGAACCGATGGCTGCATTCAATCGTTCAATTGCCTTCAGAGACATCTCCCAATCGTAAGCCTGTGCCTTGTGCACCATACCACCGGGACTCCTGCATATCTGTCAGTGATACTAAAGTGCTGTTGAAAGCGCTGTTATTATATCTTTATATAGGCGCAGGAACATCTCCGCCGACGTCGGTCGAGGGCTGCGATCCGCGAGCGCATCACGGCTTTCCTAGCGCGATGCACTGCACCCGGATGAGCGATAAAGGGGCAACCACCCAGCCCATACGGCTACGGCGAATCCACCAGGCGCGATGATCTCTTTCTGTGCCGGCTTAATGCAGAACTCGGTATCAAGCCCGATGCAGACAGAAAATTGGACATACCACGAGCCCATCCCGTAACTTTCCATTCGCAGGCGAGAATCTCCCGTATAAGCACGCCTTCAGCGATTCGGACGTGCAAATCTTCAAAGACGAGGATGCAGGCGAATGATCGATCGCAGAACCTTTCTTCGTGCCGCGGCAAAGACAACGCTTCTCACTGGCGCCTCGGCTGGCTTTCCATACCTCCTTGAGCAGACAGCGGTCGGCCAGTCTACACCGGTTTCGGCCAATGACCATATCCAGCTGGCATTGATCGGTGCTGGCATCCAGGGCCAGGGCGATACGCGCACCGCCATTCAAGTCCCAGGCGTGAAGCTGGTCGCCGTAGCTGACTGCTACGACGGTCGCCTGACCCATGCCAAAGAGCTCTGGGGCGCGAACATCTTCACCACCCGCGACTATCGCGAAATCCTCGCCCGCAAGGATGTGGACGCAGTGCTCATCGCCACGCCCGATCACTGGCACAAGCAGGCAGCGGTCGATAGCATGAAGGCTGGCAAGGATGTGTATCTTGAGAAACCGATGATCCACGTCTATCCCGACGGCCCGGAGATCATCGCCACCGCGAAGTCGACCAACCGCATCCTGCAGGTGGGCAGCCAGCGCGTCAGTTCTATCGTCTATGCCAAGGCCAAGGAGCTGCTTGAGTCGGGCGCCATCGGGAAACTCAACCTCGTCACCGCGCGCTGGGACCGCAACTCCTCACTGGGCGCATGGAACTACTCCATCCCACTCGACGCCTCGACCGAGACCTGCGACTGGCCGCGCTTCCTTGGCACGGCGCCAAAAATTCCATGGAACGCCGAGCGCTTCTTCCAGTGGCGTAAATGGAAGGACTATGGCTCGGGCGTGGCCGGCGATCTCTTTGTGCATCTCTTCAGCGGCACGCACTTCATCACCGGCGCGCACGGTCCCACCCGCGCCATGGCCACCGGCGGCCTGCGCTACTGGAAGGACGGCCGCGACGCAGACGATGTGCTCCTCGCGCTCTTCGACTACCCACAGGATTTCAACCTCAGCCTGCACGTCAACTTTGTCGATGGCGGCGAGGAGAGCGAGGGCTTTCTCTTTACCGGCTCCGAGGGCCAGATGGAGATCGACGGTAGCACCCAGACGGTCACCGTCCACCGCGTGCCTCCGGCAAAAGAGCCCGGCTACACCGTCTCCACCTTCGCCGACTCCATGCAGAAGGCATACATCGAACAGTACCGGCAGAAATATCCGCTTGAGCACCCCGACGGCCCACCGCCGCGCCATGTCGAATCCTTCACTGCGCCGGCGGGCTACTCAGACAGCTATGACCACTTCCACAACTTCTTCGCGGCAGTGCGTAGCCGCAAGCCAGTGGTCGAAGACCCGGTCTTCGGCTTCCGCGCTGCCGGGGCCGCGCTGCTCAGCAATCTCAGCGTCCAGAAGGACAGCGTCGTACACTGGGACCCGGAAGCGATGAAACTCGTGTGAACTCGTCCTCACCGTTCACACAGTCCAACAGGAGTACTCCGATCATGAACAGGACGATGAACATATTCAGAATTTCCGCGGTATGTCTTGCCACCGTATTTTTTTCTGCAGCCACTTACGCACAGGACCCGGCCCACGCTACCGAGAAGCGCATGCAGCAACCAGGCAATGACATGGATGGCAAGCCCCGCATTGCTTTCCTTACCCAACGCCTCGGCACCGATCACGCCGAAGGCATCTCGATGATCGACATGAACGGCGACGGCTTCCTCGACCTGCTCAGCGGCGCGTACTGGTATGAAAACCCCGGAGCCAGAGGCGGCGAGTGGAAGCAGCACCAGTTCCGCACCGTGGGCATTCACAACGAGTTCGTCTCCGACTGCGGAGAGTGGGTGGTCGATGTAGATCACGATGGCCTGCCGGATCTCGTCACCGTAGGTTGGATCTCAAATGGCCTCTGGTGGTATCGCAATCCCGGCCCAAAAGCCACCGCCGCCGGTGAACAATGGAAGGCGGAGAAGATTACCGACAGCTTCGACACGGAAGGAGGAGCCTTCGCCGACATCAACGGTGACGGCAAACCGGATCTCGCGCTTGCCCATTACAACCGCGCCGGCGTGCTCTGGGTCGACTTCGCTGGAAGCAGACCAAAGGTCCACCACGTTGGCAACCATGTGCAGGACGGTCACGGCATCGGCATCGCGGATATCAACGGCGACGGCAAGGCTGACATCCTCACCACGCACGGCTGGTTCGAGCAGGTGGACGCCAGCGCCGACAAGTGGATCTGGCACCCTGACTGGACACTGGGCGATGCGGGTTTCCCCATCCTCGACTATGACGTGAACCACGACGGACGTATGGACCTCATCTATGGGCAGGGCCACGGCTACGGCCTCTACTGGCTCGAACAGGCTGGCACGCGCGAGCATCCGCAGTGGATTCGCCACACCATCGACGAGTCATTCTCGCAGTCGCACGCGCTCGCGCTGCTCGACCTGAACGGCGAAGGCACACCGCTGCTCGTCACGGGCAAGCGCTATCGCGGCCACTCAGGCGGCGACCCCGGCTCTTATGACCCGACCGTCGTCTATGCCTATCGACTACCGGACTCAGCAGCACTGGCGGCAGCAAAGTCTCACACCGATAATGGCGCGCCCAGCGAGACGGTGAGCAGCACGATGGTCATCTCCAATCCAACGGCCAATCCAATGTTCGAGCGCATCGCACTGTCGGTCAACGGCACGGCAACCATTGGCACGCAGATCGTAGCCGCCGACTTCGATCACGATGGCGACCTGGACTTCGCTACCGCCGGGAAGCTTGGCGTGCACGTCTTCGAAAACCTGAAGATCAATACCGTCAGCAAATCTCTGCGCGAGGAGATGCAACCGATCAACCGCGCATGGCCTTTCCCCGGCGAGGGCTCCGAGGTGCCTCAGGAAGATGGGCCGCCAGTTCCCCAGTAGCCAGGGCCGCCCCCCCTCCTATCACTCTTTTCATGATCAGACGACCTATGCTCGCCTAAGCTGTACAACTGGCGCCGCCCCATACTAACCTCGGTCTACCGCCACCCATCGCCCGAGCTCCGCTCGATCCGAACAGCCTGTTGAGACTCCACGCACAGTTGTTGAGCAACAGTGGATTGTCCAATGTTTTGTACCGATGATGAGGAGAGAGTGTAACGCGTTTACATCTGAGTTCAAGTGCTCAACTTCTATGACTTTTGGGATCACTCTACTTTGGCCTGACCGATGTTTTGTAGCAGTTGGATTGTTAGTGTAGCGCAGCGATCTCCGGGTTCGGCTCGTCCGACTGCCGAGCGGTTGATGCCAGCCATGCTTCCGGCGCGGGTGGTCTGTAGCCGAGCGATGAGTGCGGCCGAACGGTGTTGTAGTGTTTGCGCCAGCGTTCGGCCAACACTCGCAGTTCTTTGATCGAGTAGAAGATCTCTCCGTTCAGGAACTCATCATGCATCTTCGAGTTGAAGCTCTCGCAGTATCCGTTCTTCCACGGCGAACGGGGTTCGATGTACATCGTCTTTGCTCCTGTCTGGGCCAGCCATTTGCGCAGATCGTGCGCCACGAACTCAGGTCCGTTGTCCGAACGAAGGTGCACAGATATGCCCTTAATCACCATCACATCCGCCAGAGCTTCGATCACCTGCGCGCTCGACCAACGCCGTTCTACCCGCACCGCAAGAGCCTCGCGGGTATGCTCGTCGATCAGATTCAGCGCACGCGCCGTTCTGCCGTCATGCGTTCGCATGCTGACGAAGTCATAGCTCCACCCATGGTTCGGGTGCATCGGTCGCAACCGTACACACGAGCCATCGTTGAGCCACAGCCTGCCGCGTGGCTGCTGCTTCTGTGGGACCTTCAGCTCCTCGCGACGCCAGATGCGCTCCACACGATCCTTACCCACCTTCCAGCCAGCCCGCACCAGAAGAGCCGTGATGCGTCGGTAGCCGTAGCGGCCATACTTGCCGCCCAGAACAACGATGGCCTGTGTTAGTCGATCTTCGTCCTCGCGCTGTGTCGGACGGTAGCGCTGCGTGCCGCGTGGCTGCTTCAGCACACGGCACGCCCAACGCTCGCCCATGCCCTTTTGCTGCGCATGAGCCACCGCACAGCGCCGTCGTTCAGGGCTTAGAAGTTTCCCTCCGCGATGTCCTTCACAACACCATATTCACGACGCCAACGGTAGTACCTCTGCTCCGTGATCGACGCTTCCTTGCAGGCCAACACCGTCGTCTTCCCATTTGCGATCCCAACCTCCACCTGCCGGAGTAGGTTCACAACCTGCTCAGGGGTATGCCGCTTCCTCGCCATAGCCAGCTCCTTGTACCCAGTTCCTATGATTACAACTGGTACAGATCAAGCCGGGCAGACCAAGCTGAATGCGGCCTATACCTGGAGCAAATAC
>NZ_SDMK01000008.1 GCF_004123295.1 Silvibacterium dinghuense
GGAAATGGCGAAGGAGAAATTTGACCGGTCGAAGCCGCACGTGAATGTGGGAACGATTGGGCACATTGACCACGGCAAGACGACGCTGACAGCGGCGATCACGAAGGTGCTGTCGAAGCACAACCCGAACATCAAGTTCCGCAGCTTCGACACGATCGACAACGCACCTGAAGAGCGGGAGCGCGGTATCACGATCGCGACGGCGCACGTGGAGTATGAGACGCCGAACCGTCACTACGCGCACGTGGACTGCCCGGGTCACGCGGACTACATCAAGAACATGATCACCGGCGCGGCGCAGATGGACGGCGGCATTCTCGTCGTGGCCGCGACCGACGGCCCGATGCCGCAGACCAAGGAACACGTGCTGCTGGCCCGCCAGGTCGGCGTGCCGTACATCGTGGTCTTCCTGAACAAGTGCGATGCGGTCGAAGATCCTGAGCTGATCGACCTGGTCGAGATGGAAGTGCGTGAGCTGCTGTCGAAGTACAACTTCCCCGGCGACGACGTGCCGGTCATCCGCGGCTCTGCGCTGGGTGGTCTGAACGGCGAGCCGCAGTGGGAAGCCAAGATCGACGAGCTGATGCAGGCCGTGGACGACAACGTGCCGCTTCCTGCGCGCGCCATCGACCAGCCCTTCCTGATGCCGATCGAAGACATCTTCTCGATCTCGGGCCGCGGCACGGTGGTTACGGGCCGTATCGAGCGTGGCAAGGTGAAGGTGGGCGAGGAAGCCGAGATCGTGGGCTTCCGCGACACGCGCAAGACCGTCGTCACGGGCGTCGAGATGTTCAAGAAGCAGCTGGACGAGGGTCTGGCGGGCGACAACGCCGGCCTGCTGCTGCGCGGCATCGCGAAGGAAGACGTGGAGCGCGGCATGGTTCTGGCTAAGCCGGGTTCGATCACGCCGCACACCAAGTTCAAGGGCGAGGTTTACGTCCTGAGCAAGGAAGAAGGCGGCCGTCACACGCCGTTCTTCAACGGCTACCGCCCGCAGTTTTACTTCCGCACCACGGACGTGACCGGCACGGCGAAGCTGCCTGAGGGCACGGAGATGGTGATGCCGGGCGACAACATCCAGCTGGAGATTGAGCTGCACACTCCGGTGGCCATGGAAAAGGGCCTGCGCTTCGCCATCCGCGAAGGCGGCCGCAC
>NZ_SDMK01000009.1 GCF_004123295.1 Silvibacterium dinghuense
CTGGCAGTAAACCCGGTGACACAAAAGGTCTATGTAGCTCCCTCAGCAAACACTCCCATCCTGACTGTCGTAAATGAAAAGTAAGCTTCACGCAAATTAAAGAGGGAGCAATAGGAGTTGCTCCCTCTTTGACTTGCAGCACGAGTTTTCTATCAAAACGAAATTCTGAAATATGCCTGGCCCTGTCGCGGCGTATTTCCCTGGCAGGGACTGCTTCCTCCGCTTCCGTTAGGTTCTACGTAGCCGAAGTTCGCGGCCCCATCGGTGACTGTGGTGTCTGGTCCGCAGACTTGCATGCGATTCAGGACATTGAAGAACTCCATGCGCAACTCCATGTTGATCTT